>JAHEJB010000167.1 GCA_024639085.1 Rubricoccaceae bacterium
ACGATGTAGGCAAAGCCGGAATCTTCGTTGATTACAACGTTGTGGGAACCTCCGACTGAGTTGCCAGACACGCCGGTGTAGAGCACGTCTTCACTGAACTCGCGGTCGGCGTCTGCTGTTAGGCCTCGCAACTGGGTCAAGTCAAACACCTGCATACCGTGCGAGCCGGACTCGCTAACCACAAACGCGTGGTTATTGTAAACCTTGATGTCGCGCCAGGTTGAGTTGCCTGAAGATGTAAGCAACTTGCCCAGAAGGATTGGGGCCTCAGGGTCTGTGACATCTACAAACCCAGTTCCGCTGCGTGTACCAGCTAGCGCGTACTCACGACCGTTGGATGGATCCGTCCATCCCCAAACATCATTTGTGGCACTTGTACGAAGATCATTGAGAGATACAACCTCCTCAAGATCAACGTTGCCACAAGCGTAGGAGCCGGCCATCCCACCCGTGCAAGCAGTACGATGCGCATCTTGTCCCTGTGCAGGCGCTGGCACGAGAAGAAAGGCACCGAAAAGTGCCAAAGAGAGGAGTCCGTACTGTTGAGACATTGGTATGGTGGTGGATGAATGGCGTGAGTGCAGCAATAGAAGCTAAGAAATTAACAGGCCGTCGCGCAGGGGATTTCGGAGACCCTATACGTAAAGGAAACCCTGTACTAGACCACCTCAAAACGGTTTTCGTCGCGGTTCTTGCGAACATTGCATGGATCGAAAATCTGGCCGTTCATGGCGATGTGGACGCCTGGCGGGAGTAACTGAACGGCAGCGGCTGCAAAGCCGATGTTGAATTCCGCGTCCGAGCTTTTGAAGCGCGCCGGCGTCAGCGAGCCTACAAGAACGACCGTCTTATTCGGAGTCTCGCCGAGGCGCTCAGAAACAGCTTTGGCGGTTTCCACCATAGTATCCGTGCCATGCGTTAGGATTACACGCTTGGAGGAGGACGATGCTACCTGGTGCACAATGTGTTCGCGGTCTTCTTCGGTTAGGTCCAGACTATCCTTTTGGGTCAAGACCTCACTTCTATATGAGAAGCCTGCGGCAGCCGTCTGCAGGATGTCGACGATCTGCGGATCACCAACCGCGTAGTCGCTACGCGCATCAAAATACACCTTATCAATGGTGCCTCCCGTGGTGAAAATCTGGACGTCCATGCCTGCCTTACGCGCGCGAACTGAGATAAGCTCAGCAAAGTCCGCATTTCCTGCGTTCATTCCCAGTCGGTTCTCCGCATTCTTCCAGTATTTACCTTCCGCGCTGTTCCTCGGTTAGTTGTTCATTTGCGCGTTCGTAGAGGGCCACGGCTTGTTCCGGATCGCGAGCGTAGGCATCAAGCACTTCGAACATAGCAGTTGAGTCAAGCGCATGGATGGCCAAGGCTGCATCTCTAAGACTATCGGCAGGCTCGCCTGTTATTTCCGCCCGAGCGTCCGCCAAATGCAGATCTGCAATGATCTCAGCATGAGCGCTATCTGCGGTGATCTCATCGGAGGATCTACCGTCGGCTCCGCAACTGGACATAACGGAAAACGTGAGGAGCGATAAAATTCCAATGGCTAGAGACCGCGCAGGCATCAGTAGCTAGGACGAAGCAAGTAGAGAATCCGGGATATCAACTTCCATCCGGAGAAGATGGGCGGCGTAGGTCTTGCCTTGTGCATCCAGCTTCAGCGAAACGGTGCCTCCGCCGCCAAGTGCTTCGTGGAGCATGAAATTGAGTGCTGAAAGATTAGGAAGTTCAAAGCGCTCGACCTCTCCCTTCACCATCGGGCCAAAATGCTCGCGCACACGATCCGTGGTGACGGCTTCTTTGAGGAAATCATAGTAGGCCGGATTCCTGGCAATGAGTCCGACATTCACGGCATCGCCTTTGTCGCCACTACGGGCATGTGCAATTTCGAGGAGTTTCTTTTTCATCTTGATCAGTTGAGGTGAGGCGAACTTACGCCGGAGGTTAGGCTTCGGGTTGTGTCCTGAATGTTCGAGCGATGACCTCTATTTGGCGAAGAAACTCTCGTTTCTGACCACGGAAGCGGTGTTGCGGAGCATAGATCATTCCGAAAAAGATGTACAAGCGTCCCTGTTGTTCGTCGTAGAACGTGTAACGAACGAAAGGCCCGCCCATAAAATCGCCTTGCATCCGCCACAAACCACGTGTTTGTGTGGCCAGTCGATCTCCAATGAAAACCGTGTCACTATTGATCGGGCGGACGCGGTCGATGGCCACGAACGACGAATCGTACTGACCCCGAATAAACGTTTGCAAAGCAACGTCGGTAACGAGCTCTACATGACCGAAGTCGATTTCTTCGGAAGGAATGTCCTCGTAGTAGACAAAGAAATCGCGCCACGTGTCGGAAAGCACGCGACGAAGCCTTACGAAGTGGCCTTCGCGACCATCTACCGATAGTGCAGTGTCCTGCGACAGGAAGTAGTCGTGTTGTACGTTTACGGCAAACCCATGTGCCGCCTGCAGTTCTTCCTCCATACCCATCTGGCGCGATCGGCTAAACATGTCGGCCTCAGTGTACCGCAGTGCTTGCGCTGTGTAGGCTGCTCGGAGCGTATCTACGCGCGAACGGATTGCCTCGGCCAATGTGGAGTCATCGGCAGCAGCGGCCATCACGACAACCTGGCCATGCGCCCAAATGTCATCCCGAGGAATGACGGACGTGCCACGTCCTTCGCGAATCAGCGCGGCTCCGGATGAGTCCAAACGTGCAGTCAGAAAACGAGAAACAGCCGAAGTGTCGTCCAGTGCTGCGGCAAAAATCACGTTCTTGTTGCTACGCAGATAGCGGAAGCTTTCGTTGGTGAGATCGTGTCTTGACAGCCGAAAGTCGTCTAGGCCGCCAAGCGGTGGAGCCACGGAGGCTCCGAGCGTGGCTCTAAGCGCTTCGCCAACCGGGCCTGCCCACGTTGCCGAGTCTGCCACAACAGTAATTTCGCCCGGATCACCAACCGCATTTGGCAGGCGCGGTGTCGGGTCTTCACACGCCGCGAGAGCGAGTGATACTGCAATGACGAAAATGAAACGGAGCATGTACGATCCGGTCTGAGGGAGGGTGGTCAAGATCGCCTTTCTAACAAGGATTGTGTGGCGAAGGCAAAGTTGCTCGCCAGATAACGAACGAAGTTCGAGATTATGCCACGTTAAGTTCTATTGTATTCCAAACATCGAACAGAGCGCCAAGTTTATCGAAGTCCATCACGCCTGGCGATGTTTCAACCGACGTGGATACATCCAACCCAAACGGGCGCATGGAGGTCAGGGTGTGTTCCGCATTGTCGGGCTTGATTGTTCCAGCCAGAAACAGCGCAAACTCTGAAGCCAGTTCTCTCACAACACGCCAGTTCAGACTTTCACCCTCGCCACCAAGCAGGCTTGTTTCAAAAACATCGAGCCTGATAAAGTCCGAGCAGCTCTGATAGGGAAGAAGGAGACTGCGCAGCTGCTCCAGAGACGCGTCGTGCTGTATCTGAATGGTCTTGATGACTTGGACGCCATCCGATTGAATAGCATGACAAACGTCTGGATTCTCGTTTCCATCCAATTGAGCAAGCTGAAAACCGACAGTCTGGCAAGCGAGGCAAACTTTTTCGGCAGAATCGTTCTCAAAAATGCCAACTGGTTTTGGGCCCACAACCCAGTCAATGATTTCCCTGGCCTTGTTGGGATCGATTTCGCGAATGTCGCCGGATTTCTGAATGAACCCGAGGTAGTCCGCGCCGACAGCAGAAGCATAGCGGGCATCTTCAAGGCGAGTTATTCCACTCAGTTTGATTTGAGGCGACACAGGATCTTGGCTTAAGTCGGTTGGGCAATCTGAGTGCAAGATCGCACCCAGTTCGCTATGATCTTAGGCCCCTCGGTTGATAGAAGGCTTTCAGGATGGAATTGTATGCCCTCGATTGGATAGTCGCGGTGCCGGAAGCCCATAATCACTCCCTCATCAGTTTTGGCGGACACTTCAAGGGAATCGGGTAATGATTCGAGGTCGACGACAAGAGAATGGTATCGGGTAGCACTAAATCCCTGTTCTACGCCTTCAAACAATGTTTTTCCATCGTGCTGAACATGACTTGTCTTCCCGTGCATCAATATTGGCGCTTGAACAATCACCCCTCCGAACACTTCTCCAACTGCCTGATGGCCGAGGCAAACTCCAAGGATTGGTGTTGTTACTCCGAACTCTCGGATCACATCCTCGGTGATCCCTGCATTTTCAGGCCGACCTGGTCCGGGAGATATCATGATTCCGGCCGGATTCAAGAGGCCAATTTCCTGCAACGTGATCTCGTCGTTGCGCACTACCGTGTATTTCGCTAGCGCTCGCTCCACCAGATGGACGAGGTTGTACGTAAACGAGTCGTAGTTGTCGATGATGAGGATCATTCGTTGCTCCAGCGAGACGCAGGGTTTCGAGACCCGCCTCCGATAACGTTTCAAGTTACTTTCGCGCTCTAGTTGAGACACCGGAAAGTCTCTTTCTGGTACCTTGCAACACAACCCATGCATGCTTATGCCACCATTCAAAGGAACCTTTAATGCCCCGCCGGACGCACGGTTTGCGATTGTTGCAAGCCGCTTCAACGAGATGATTACAAGGCGGCTGCTGGATGCAGCACAGACAACGTTGGCTCAGCATGGCGTTGCAGAAGATGCTGTTGATGTAGCCTGGTGTCCGGGTGCATTTGAGATCCCTATCGTCGCAAAAACTATGGCCACAACTGGTCAGTATGCAGCCGTGATTTGCGTAGGGGCGGTAATTCGAGGGGGGACTCCTC
>JAHEJB010000051.1:0-3111 GCA_024639085.1 Rubricoccaceae bacterium
TTCGGACAAGCACATTTGGCTCTACCGACGACACCACGACATTCCCTTGAATGTTGACCTCGGAATCGTGAGGGCTACGGCGCTGAAACCCACAGGGCGCTAGGCTGCTTCGCTGCGTTCAGGCTTTGGCTCCGTTACCTCTACGGCGACGTCCGGTGAGCTTTCTTCTTGCTCGTCTACCTCACCCTGCAACGCGTTGTGGAACCGCTTCTGGAAGATGATGATCGTTGCTACACCGCCGATAATGGCCAGATCCGCGATATTGCCAATCGGAAAGACTGCCATGAAGCGACCGCCGAAGAACGGAATGCTTTCCGACACCACACCACTCCAGAGATCAACGTGGATGAAATCGACGACGTCGCCGTACAGCAAACTGTTATAGCCCCACACTACCCCGTAAAAAACGCGGTCGATGATATTGCCGATGGCGCCACCAAGAATCAGCGCGAGGGCAATGCGGTAGCCAGCCGGGCCCTTTCGGACATGCCAGAGATAGAAACCGATCAGTCCCGTGGCGACGATTGAGAAGAGCGTCAGGAAGAGCTTTGACCCAAGACTCAGCCCAAACGCCATCCCCGGGTTTTCCGTAAACGTGAACTTGAACAGGTCGCCAATAACCTGGATTGATTCATGCGGCAGCATATTCAGCTTCACCCACACCTTGGTGATCTGATCTGCTATAATGATGGCGAGCGTTAACCAGAGGACGCGCATGAATCGGGACACGCTGTCTGCCGCGCGTCGTAATGAAGTGGGTTGAGGAGGTCGCTAGACCGGCTCAGGCGTCCTGAACGGGCTTCTTCTTCTGCTGCTGCTTTTTGGCGGCGATGGAAATTTCCGTGTGCGGTACGGCCAGCAGCCGCTTTTTCGCAATCGGTTCGCCCGTCACCTTGCACACACCGTACGTCTTGTTATCAATCCGCGAGAGGGCGCGGTCGAGGTAGCCCACGTATTTCTGCTGGCGCGCAATCATGAGGTAGAGCTTCTCCATCTCCATCGCGTCCGTGCCGGCGTCCGCCATGTGAAAGGAGTAGGCTGTGTCGCTTTCGTGTTCGCGCGTGTCATCGACCTGTGAGCGCATGTCATCTATCTCGGCGACCGCAGACTCACGTTTTTCTTCGATGATGACGCGAAATTCCTCTAGCTCGGCATCCGTAAATGGAGTGCGTCGATGATCATCAGCTTTTTTGGTGGCTTTCGATGCAGCCATGTCGAGATTGATTTTTTTACCGAAGAAAATGGTTTACGGTGCAGGCGTTCCGTTGATCCGTCGAACCCCTATTGTAATGGGCGTTCCAGCAACATCAACCGTCTGCACAGATTCCCCTTCGGGTTCGGCGCGAAGAAGCTCTGTCGCGAGGGTTTCCGTTTGGATCGCCTCGGCGTGCGCGATTACGGCTTCTGCCTCCTCGTCCGGGGCGGCGAAGGTAATCACGATTCGATCCGAAACGTCGAAATCCGCGTTCTTTCGTAGATTCTGAACACGATTGATGAACTCGCGGGCGAGGCCTTCTGCGCGAAGCTCATCCGTAATTGTGGTGTCGAGCGCGACCGTAACGCCCCCCTCCTGCTTCACAAGCTGGCCTTCGATGCCTTCGCTGATGATGTCGAGGTCGCCAGCTTCCAGCACTACAGATTGACCATCCAAGTCAACGGTGAGTGATCCGTCCGTCTCATACGCCGTGATCGCGTCCAGACTGAGATCGCGGATGGCTGCATTGGCCGCTTTCATCAACGGACCGAGCTTCTTGCCCAGCGCCTTGAAGTTTGGTTTGGCTGATTTGTGGATGACGCCGCTCGAAGCCTCGATGGACTCCAACTTTTTGACATTCACCTCTTCGAGCACGATGTCTTCGACCGTTCGCAGTTCATCGGCGTCTACCCCCGAGCCTGTAACGACCAGGGCTTTTGCCAGTGGCTGACGGACGTTGATGCTCGCCTCGTTGCGGAGTGCCAGCACATTCGATGCCACCTGCCGGGCCAGTGCCATGCGGTGTTCGAGGGCAGCGTCTACTTCGGCAGCGTTCACAGTCGGAAAGTCCGAAAGGTGCACGCTGGTCTCGTTCGTCATCAACGAACCGTAGAGCCACTCCGAGAAGAACGGAGCGATCGGTGCCATCAGTTGTGCTGTAGACCGGAGGCATTCAAAAAGCGTCTGGTACGCGGCTCGCTTATCTCCGTCGTCTTCACTCTTCCAGAAGCGTCGGCGACTGCGGCGGAGGTACCAGTTCGAGAGATCGTCCACGAACGTCTCCACGGCGCGGGCGGCTTTCGTCGGGTGGTAGGCCGCGTACTCCTCGTCTGTTTCTTCGATGGTGGAGTTCAATCGTGAGAGCACCCAGCGATCCAGCTCAGAACGCTCTGAAAAGGTGATTCTGGCAGAATCGTCGTATTCGAAACCATCCAGATTGGCGTACGTCGCGAAGAACTTGTAGGTGTTGACGAGCGTGCCGAAGACCTTGCGGCGCGTCTCGATAATCGCGTCGTCCGAGTACCGCAGGTTCTCCCACGGCGGACTCGACGCCATCATGCTCCAGCGGATCGGATCGACGCCATGCTGGTCGATGGCCTCGAACGGGTTCACCGTGTTGCCTACCGACTTCGACATCTTCGCGCCGTCGGCATCCAGCACGAGACCGTTCACCACCACATTCTTGTACGCGACGGAGTCCTCGACCAGCGCAGCAATGGCGTGCATCGTGTAGAACCAGCCGCGGGTCTGGTCGACGCCCTCCGCGATGAAGTCGGCGGGGAAGTTGTCTTTGAACTGCTCGTGGTTCTCAAACGGATAATGCCACTGCGCGAACGGCATCGACCCGGAATCGAACCACACATCAATAAGATCTTCCACCCTGCGCATTGTGCCGCCATTCGGTCCCGTCCACGTGATGGCGTCAACGTACGGGCGGTGAAGATCAAACTCGCCCGTCTCCGGGTTGATCGCTTCGTCCGGAAACGTCCCGCCACACTTTTCGAGCAGTTCTTCAATAGATCCGATGACCTGAATGCTCTCGGGATGGCCGTCTTCGACCCATACTGGCAGCGGCGTTCCCCAGTAGCGCATACGCGATAGCGCCCAGTCGACATTCCCCTCCAGCCATTGGCCAA
>JAHEJB010000051.1:3211-13190 GCA_024639085.1 Rubricoccaceae bacterium
ATAGATCCGATGACCTGAATGCTCTCGGGATGGCCGTCTTCGACCCATACTGGCAGCGGCGTTCCCCAGTAGCGCATACGCGATAGCGCCCAGTCGACATTCCCCTCCAGCCATTGGCCAAAGCGCCCGGTTCCAATGCCATCCGGCTGCCAGTTAATGCTTTTGTTGAGGTCCACCAGCCGGTTCTTGATCGCCGTCGTGCGGACGAACCAGCTATCGACTGGGTACTGCATGAGCGGCGTGCCCTTCCGCCAATCGTGCGGATAGTTGTGGAGGTACGAGTCCTCTCGGTAGAGCAGCCCACGCGCCGTGAGGTCGCGGATGATTGGGCGGTCGGCGTCCTTGAACCACATCCCCCCGATCTCGCCGAATCCTTCCCGGAACGTGCCGTCCGGCTCGACCGGATTCAGCGTTGGGAACCCATGTTTCTGCCCCGTCAGAAAGTCATCCGAACCAAAAGCTGGCGCGGTATGGACGATGCCCGTCCCGTCTTCCGTTGTCACGTAGTTCGCTGCGACGATTCGCCATGCAGCATCCGATCCAAGCTCCTCTGCGAACGTCGGCCACATGGGTTCGTAGCTCTTTCCGACCAGATCAGCGCCCGTAAGCTCAGCAACGATTTCGTAATCGCCTTTCAGCGTTGCCTCCGCACGTGAGGCCGCCAGAATCAAAAACTCTTCGGTGCCATCCTCTTTCGTCTGCTTGGCTTTGACGTAGTTGATCTTCTCCCCTACGGCCATTGCGGCATTCGAGGGAATTGTCCACGGCGTAGTGGTCCATGCGAGTAGGAACGTGTTGTCCTCGCCCACCAGCTTCGCGCGCGTCACGATGGAGACGTCCTGCACTTCCTTGTATCCCAAGGACACCTCGTGCGACGAAAGCACAGTGCCATTGGCGGGGCTGTACCACTGGATTTTGTGGCCCTGGTAGAGGTAGCCCTTCTCGTGGATGCGCTGAAGCAAATTCCAGACGCTCTCGATGTATGCATTCTGGAACGTGACGTACGGGTCGGAGAGATCGACCCAGTAGCCCATACGGACCGTAAGCGTGTCCCACAGGTCTTTGTAGCGGAGGACACTCTCGCGGCACTTCTCGTTGTACTTCGCGACGCCGTACTCCTCCACCATGTGCCGCCCTTCGAGGCCGAGTTCCTTCTCCACCTCGATCTCGACCGGGAGGCCGTGCGTGTCCCAACCCGCCTTGCGGTCCACGCGGAAGCCCTTCATCGTCTTATAGCGGCAGAAAAGATCCTTAATCGTCCGCGAGATGACGTGGTGGATGCCCGGCTTGCCGTTGGCCGTTGGCGGGCCCTCGTAGAAGACGAAGTGCTCCGCACCCTCGCGGATTTTGAGGCTTTGCTCGAAGGTCTTTTCGCGTTGCCAGCGGTCCAGCACCGCCTCCTCAACGGAGGGGTGGTCGAAGGACTCAACCTCGGGGTAACGGGGCATTGCGGGCTGATTTTAGGGGGTGCGAGAAGCTTCGAAGATACCGCGTTTGCCCGCCTCGCTTGGCGATGTTGGTGCGAAATGAAGCTGCACACGACGCCGAGTTGATCCTCATAATATTTCACGCTGCCTCTTATAATGCGAGTGCGCCAATGCATACGCCATGATCCTCTCCCGCCTCAAAAACGCCATCCGCCAGCAAAACTGGTTCGCGCTGAAGTGCATTGATTATCGCAACCATTGCTAAGCGTCCCGAAGAACAAGAATGACGACTTCTAAAATCCCGTGGACTCGCATCCTCATTGAAGGCGTTGTGATCGTTGGCTCCATCCTTCTTGCGTTTTCCATCGATGCATGGTGGGACGGACGAACCAAAGTGCGGGAGACGCAGCAAACGCTTCGGGCCGTTGAAGCCGAGATGGTCGAGAATCTGGCATACTTCGAATCAGCAGAAGCGATCTATCGGGAGGCCGCACAAGCAGCTGGGGATCTGCTAGGCCTGACGGGTCCGGCGCCGACGGATGTAGACGGAGAGCGCGTGAGTGTCCTTATCGGAGAGATGTGGCGGCGCCCCGACCTCGACCCACCCAGCACGGGCGCATCAGCAACGCTGGTCACATCCGGGACAGTGACTCGCGTCCGCAGCCTCCAGTTGAGACAAGAACTCGCCCTATGGCCAGCCTATATCGAGCGACAGCAAGAGTTGATGGACATGGCTGGTACTGTGAATCTATTTCACCAGAGGATGCTCCTCTTCATCGCCCAGCTTGACTTTGATCGGATCAACGGCATGGCGGCCTGGCCCGAGATTCGCGAGGCGTTTCTCGAGCTTGTCCCAACAGCGAGCCGGTTTCAAAGTGATTGGGCAGGCCTCCTGGCTGACCGCCAGTTCGAGAGTGGAGTCACGACACGAACTGTCGTAGCACTAGCGAGTGCCGAGTCAGCCTCTCGCACCCAGATCCGCATCGAGGAAATACTCACGCTCATTCGTGAGGAGTTGGAGTAACCGTCTTTGGGATCCCCCAGCAACTAGTGTCACATAGAGATCAAGCCTTAGCGGGGTCTGCCGCCAGGTTGCTGGCTCGCCTCCGCAACCTGGGCCCAGCTGTTTGTGGGGAAATTTTAGAACGAGTCCAGCAAGTTTCCGTCTTTGACTCGAAGTGTGATCTCTCTTAGCCGTTCGAGACTCTCATTGGGATTTCCACGCAAAACCAGAAAGCTCGCTTCGGCACCGTCTTCTAGGACACCCAAGCGCCTGTCAGGGAAAATTGCTTGGGGTGTCACGCTGCACAGCATATTCAGTAAGGTCGAGGGATCGAATACATTCAACGACGCTAAATTCATCACCTCGTCGACTGAGTTCTTACTGTACTGATCGCTGCCGACGGCCAAAACGACCCCTGCCTCCGCTAGAAGCCTCAAGTTGTGTGCTTGATTGTCCTGCATACGTTCCAGCCTCGCAGAATCCCCGTCCGCTCGGTCAACGCTCAGTAGAGTTGTGGTCAAGACGATTGTGCCTTGTTCGGATGCAAGCGCGGCATCTGCGGGATCGATACGATACCGTGCGACATCGTCTCCCTCTGGAATGTCATAGCCCGGCAGGTGAGCGACAATGTCGACTCCAGCGGCCACTGCAACGTGAAAATCAGCCGCCGTCTCCACGTGAGCGGATACTCGCACCCCGGCGTCATTCGCGAGAGAAACGATCAGTGGAACAAGAGCTGGGTCGAGGCCTGACTGTCCGAAGAACTGAGGGTTATCTCGACGTGAGATGTGCTCTTCAGAGTACTCGACCATGATCTTAATGAAGTCGGCTCCAGTCTCGAGGACGTGGGGCAATCGCTGTACGACGTCCTCCGAAGTTTCCACGACGACGTATGCGTCCCCGTCAAGTGCATCGACTTCAACACCAGGAAAAGCACCACGGCCTACCAGTCGTTGCCAAAGGTCAACGCCATGGCTCTGTGGCGATGCGATCAGCGCATTCGCGAAAAGCGCATCAATGCTACGGGGCCGGTTAACCAAACTGTCAAGGGCATCCCGATAACGGGCAAGATTGCCTTGATTCATCACGTAATAAATCCCACTTTCAAGAAAGAAGGTGGCATCGCCGATAACGCGCGCCGGATAGCCGCCACGGTGGGTATGAGCTTCACCAAACGGGGGAACCACGTATCCGCCGTCAAGATCAATCACAGAATCGATTGAGACTGGCCGGGCAACACGAAACATTCCATCGGCGGTGTACATCGTCATCGCCTCGAAGTCCGTGCCCGTGTACCAATGCCCGTTAACCAGTTCGAATGTCGGCAGATTCTTCCCTACAGACGTCTGGCTCATCGGAGGCCCGCTGCACGCAGCGAGTGCAAAATGCGCAGCCACGATACAATACAGTAACGTTCTCATCCAATTCCCGTAGTAACTCGAACTTCAAGTTTAACCGAAGTGGATCGCATAAAAAAGGCCGGCTAAATACTCTATTGCGCCTACCCTAGTCAAACGACCGGTTCCGATGTGGTCGAAGACGTGAAATGGCGGAAGTCGTCGAACCCAGCGGGCGTCCCGTTATGGTCCCATGATGGATTGAGCTGCACCGGCTAGACCTACAAGGCCAATGGCCTGCCCCGAACTTGATGCGGCGTAAAGCTCCCCTTCTTCCTCCTAATCACCGATTCAGCATTATAATCGGGGTTTGCAGGGCTGTTACTGAATCTCAAACAAATACCCGAGATTGACTATGGATTCCTTTCAGCACATCAAAAGCGGCGGAGGAAAGAACTACGACTACTCGCAAGATCATTGCTTTGTCAAGCTGTCCTCCCACGACACAAACGGCGAACTCTCGATGGTTGAGGACACGTTGAAGCCGGGCTTCTTTCTCGGGCGACACCATCACAAGATTATGACCGAGGTGTTCTACATTCTTGAAGGCGAGGTCGAGTTGATTTTCGACGAGGAATCGGTGCTGGCAAAGGTGGGCGATACAGTCACCGTCCCGCCGCATGTGTGGCACGCCGCCCGCTGTGAGCAGGGCGGCAGAATGCTGACGATCTTCAAGGAGGGTCGTTTCGACGTGTTTCTGGAGCGCTTGTCGCACATGACGGAAGAGCAGTTTCAGGATGCGGCGCTCATGAAAGCGTTGGCCGAGGAGTTTGATATCTATGACGAGGATTAACTGGGAGTTCTAGAGGCCGCGCTCTCCCGAGTCCGCGCCTCTGTCGAGCTGGTCGACTCCGAGACGGTTCTTATACTCCCGTCATGTCAAAAACCCCCATCATCTTCGAGACTACGCACCGCATTAAGTTCTCGGATTTAGACCCCTACAACCATGTGGGTACGGGTCAGTACGCGACCTACTTCGTAGATCACCGAGTGCAGGGCGTGCGTGATTACATCGGTTGGGATCTAAAGGCCCTGGGTACGTTGCCCTTCATGGTCTGGGTTCGTCGAATGGAGATCGACTTTCTGCGGCCGGCTCGAGGTGATCAGGAGATCGTGATCACGTCGTTCGTGCGCGAATTCCGCGGCTCCGATGCTGTCATCGAGTGCTCTATGGTTGATTCCGAAGGAACGACGCTGTCCCGTTGCCTTATGACCGTGGCCTACGTTGAGAAGGCAACCAATCGTGCGACGGACTGGCCGCCCGATGTCGCCGCTCTGTTCTTCGAATGAGGAAAGACCAGACTATCCTTCCCGCATGACAGATAAGACGAAAAACCTATCCGGCGATTGGCGAGGCAAGATGCTTTCACGGCTCCGCGCCTTGATCGAGCAGGCCGATCCCGACGTCGTCGAGGAAGTGAAATGGCGGAAGCCTTCGAACCCGGCGGGCGTCCCGGTATGGTCCCACGACGGCATGATCTGCACCGGCGAAACCTTCAAGGACAAGGTGAAGCTGACCTTTGCCTATGGGGCGGCGCTGGACGACCCTTCGGGCCTCTTCAATGCGGGCTTTGGTGGCAACACGCGGCGAGCCATCGACATTCGCGAAGGTGAAGTACTTGACGACGAGGCGTTCAAGGCGCTTATTCGCGCCGCGGTCGAGCACAACGTTTCCAAAGCCTAATTCGAAGGAATGGCTGGCGAGGACAAACACGCAGGAAAAGTCATGAAGATCTCCGTTGAGACCACTGTGGATGCACCCATTGCAAACGTGTGGGGAGCCTACAATTCGGCCGACGACATTCAACAGTGGAACGCCGCTTCCGATGACTGGCACACTACCAGCGCAACCGTAGACTTGCGTGTTGGCGGAAACTTTTCCTACCGTATGGAGGCCAAAGATGATAGCATGGGCTTCGACTTCGCCGGGACATACACGAAGGTTGTGGAGTTCGAGTTGATTGAGTACTCTTTTGGTGCTCGTGAAGCGCGGGTGACGTTTGAAGACAAAGGTGACGGCGTGACCGTGCGTGTGACCTTTGATGCTGAGTTAACCCATTCGGAAGATCAGCAGCGCGAGGGCTGGCAGGCGATCTTGAATAATTTCAAAAAGTACGTCGAATCAGCGATCCGGCACGCATACTAGGTCGAACCAGACGCATGACGAGCAAACCAAAGCTCCTCTCAGGCGGCAATCCCCTAATGGCAAAAGCCGACGGCGACGCACCCGTGCAGACCTACATCGCGGCTATCCCAGACTGGAAACGTGAGTCCGCGCGTAGCCTTGATACACTCGTCGTTAAGACCATCCCCGACGTGCGAAAGGCTGTGCGCTGGAACTCGCCGTTCTACGGCATCGAAGGTCAAGGGTGGTTCCTCAGTTACCACTGCTTCGCGAAGAACCTCAAGGTGACCTTTCTCAACGGTGGGTCGCTTCGTCCCCTCCCTCCTGTAGAGTCGAAGTACGAAGCCGTGCGCTACCTGCACATCCACGAGAGCGAAGCGCTAGATGAGGAACTACTGGCGAGTTGGATCAAGCAGGCTTCCGACTTGCCCGGTGACCCTCTATTCTAATTGGTGACGTGGCTCTGGTCCGTCGGGCCTTACTGCAACCATGGTCGTCCGTCAACCTGAATCTGGCTTGCGCAACCACAAACGCACCCAGCCCAGCACTGCCATTGTCCCGATCGCGGTCACGCCACCCAGGAAGTTGGCCAATATGTCGATTGGGTCGAACACGCGATTCGGAAGGATCGCCTGGATACTTTCGTCGAGCGTGCCCACTATTGACGTAGCCAGTATGGCGAGCAGTGCAGGAACGGGGACGTGCCGACCCTGTCTCGTTCGCTCCTTTAGTGCTTCATAGATGAGGACGCCCACAACGCAGTACTCGAGGAGATGGGTTCGCTCCGCGGCGGATATGTTCATCCGGGCGAACATCAAAAAGAAAACAACGGCGATGCCCAGAGCGAGTCCAACCTCGGCGCGACCCGGCCTTGTCTTCAGCCCTTGAGTTACAATGATTGCCATTACGAGGAGCAGGCAAATAAAAAAGCCGGCCCCGAGGACGTCCTGGCTCACCGCACCGGCGAGTGTCCCCGCCAGCCCTATAGTCGTGTAGGTGGCGGCTACGACGGCCAGTGTCCACAACCAGAGGCGGCGTTCGCGATCAGATGCAAAAAGCGACATCGTACTCAGTGTAACGAGCCGCGGCCGTTTGCACCACGGTGAATCAACGAAATGGTGAGACGCGGGGGCTGAACTACCAACCTCCTGACAAGTACGCGGACCAGAAAACTCGCGAGCTGTTTAGGCTCTGCGCTGTGTGGTGGGCAAGCTCGGTAACCAGAGTGATGTTCAGCTAACCATCGATTTCCGTGACCGGCTGTTCTTCGACGAGATCTCCAACGCGCTCGTACTCGACCCTGACCAGTAAAAACAAAACGGTGACCAGGACCAGAAGAAACCCAAGGGTCGTTATCCAGAACGATGGCTTCGAGAAAATCCACGGGCGGCGCACCTCGAACGGTTGTGATGCAATCATCAGACGATAGCCGCGCTTCGGGATTGTCTCGATGACGCGTGGGTTTCGCGGGTCGTCTCCGAACGCCTTTCTAAGTCGGGATATCGATAGCGTGACTGCGTCATCTGTGACGATCACGTCATCCCAGACCTCGTTGAGGAGGGTATCTCGCGAAATGACCCTCGTCTCATGCCTCATTAGGAAGTGCAAGACGTCCATATCCCGTTTGGGGACACGCCAGCGCTTTCCGTTTATCGTGATTTGATTCAGACTTGGTTCGATGACGGCATCGCCCAGGCGAACACAGTTGTCAACGTCAGTCACGGGCATCGCAAGGCTCAGGAAATAGGGGGTGTATCAGGGTACGGATGCTAGCGTTCAATAGGTTCACAAACGGCCTATTTGTAGGTTTTTGAAAGAACAATAATGCTCTTTCAACGGGATTTTCGGGCCTATGTGGAGAGATTTTGGAAAGAACCTCTCAGAACCATCCTTTTCCTTCGCGAATGTCCACACCGCGGGTTTCTTCCCGCCGCTTTGCTCAATCCAATCCCGAACTACTATGCGCGCCTTCCTCCCACTCATCGCGTTCGCTGTTTTCGTACTGGCCGCCTACTCACCGACCGAGTTCAATTCAGAGACATCCGCGATGCTTGCCGATACCACCTGGTCGTGGCCCGAAACGTCGCAAAACTTGCAGATACTTCAGACTGACACCGGGCCGAGTGAGCTGAGGCAATCGATGATGGAATTCGTATTCGGGCTGGGAGTGCGGTGCCAACATTGCCACGTGGGGAGCGAAGAAATGAGCCTCGCCGAATTTGACTTCGTTTCGGACGAAAACCCGAACAAGAACATCGCTCGCGAGATGATGCTACTTGCAACTGCGACGAACGATGGGCTGAGTGCGATCGATGGGCTTGGCGATGCCGAAGGTCCGCGTGTTACATGCTATACCTGCCATCGGGGAAGCACGACACCCGAGACGGTTGCGCCGATGCCGCAAAGGCCGCCACCATCTTGGGATGAGGATGGTAACTGACTCTCCAAGCCGGCAGGACTGAACTATTTCCCAATCTCCTCAACAACCGCCCGCATGATCGCCGTCAGGCTCGGCTCTGCCTCCGCGGCGGCGGCGAGGACATCTTCCATCGAGACAGGCTCGAGAGAATCAGGGAAGCATTCGTCGGTGATGACGGAGATGGCCATGCAGCGCATCCCCATGTGGTTGCCTACAATGACTTCGGGGACCGTGCTCATACCGACGGCGTCTGCCCCAATGGTTCGTAGGAACCTGTATTCGGCGCGGGTCTCCAGATTCGGCCCCTCCACAGCTAGGTAGACGCCTTGCTGTAAACGGATTGCGCGATTCAGCGCGGCCTGCTCGGCGATGTCCCGAAGTCCCCGATCGTACGGTTCGCTCATGTCAGGAAAACGTGGCCCCCACTCGTCGGCATTGGGGCCGGTAAGCGGGTTCACACCCTGCAAGTTGATGTGGTCGGTCAGCAGCATCAAGTCGCCTCGGCGGAAAAGCGGATTCATCCCACCGGCCGCGTTGGAAACGAGCAGCGTTTCAACGCCGAGTTGCTTCATCACGCGAACGGGAAACGTGATCTGCCGTCCGTCGTAGCCTTCGTACAGATGGAAACGGCCCTGCATTGCCAGCACGGGCACACCGCCCAGCTTCCCGCTCAGCAGCCGTCCGTGGTGGCTCTCAACTGTCGAAATCGGGAAGTGTGGGATGTCGCCATAATGGATGATAGTGGCCGCCTCGATTTCCTCTGCCAGCTTCCCGAGGCCCGTCCCGAGAATCAGCCCGATTCGCGCGTCCCCTCCTACCTTCTCGCGCAGGAACTCCGTAGCCTCGTTCACATGGGCGCGGTAAGTGGCAAGGTCCTGCATCTGAAGGATAGGGGATAAAAGAGGGCCGAAGAACTTACCGCTCTCCGGCCTGCGACTCACACTTGTTTTCAGCGGACGCCTTGGCGAGGCGCCCTACCGCTTAGTCGAGGTCTTCCAGAATTCGACGGATGCGCTCGCGCTCTGCCTCGGATGGCGAAGACGTGGTCGGCTCCGAGTCGCCGTCTCCGGTAACCAGAGAGCGAAGACTCCACGACTGCCCTTTTCCCCCTTCGGAAACAGGTTCAGTGTGCGATTCCGATTCGTCTGGCTTCTTGTCCTTGGCAAACGGCGACTTGAAGAAGGACGAGCTGAACGGGCTCTCGGTAGCCTCTGCCGACGACGGCTGTGACCCCGAAAGCATGTCCCGGTACGTCGGGCGGGAATCCACGTCATCCGCATCTACTTCGGGTTTGGGAGGAGGAGGCGGTGGTGGCTTCTGCGCAAGCAACTCCTCAACCGACGGAAGTCCTGTCGGCTCCGGGTTTGGTGCCAGCACAACGGGCTCTTCGACCGGCGCCGGTGAACGCGGCGGTAGTGGTGGCCTCTCGATTATTGGAGGCGGTATAGCCGGAGGCGTTGCGCTCACAGGCGGAGGTGGCGGAGGGACAGCTGGCGACGGATAGGGCATCGCCTCCTCTAATGGTACATCAACTGCGTCGTCAAGAACCCGATCTGAGCTTACGCTCGGCTCATCAATGGGCTCCGGCTCTACAATGGAAGCTGGATC
>JAHEJB010000051.1:13290-17468 GCA_024639085.1 Rubricoccaceae bacterium
CGCAACTCCGCACCTTCGATCGTCAGGTTTGCCTTCCTCTCCGCGTTGTCCTCAACCTGACGTGCCGTGTGTCGGGCGGTTTCCAGTGCTTCCTGCAAAGCCAGTTCAACCTTTTCATAGTGCGTCAGCTTGCCTTCAAGTTCTTTTGCTCGATCTTCCAGTCGGCGGTTGTCTTCGAGCACTTCGGCCCACTGGTCGGCCATCTGGCGAATAAACCCGTTTACTTCGTCGGCGTCATATCCGCTGAACCGGAGTTTTTTTGCGAACTGGTGCTTTCGGAGTTCTAAGGGGGAGAGTCTCATGGCAGTACTGCTTCGGAGCCCGTCTGCATTTGCACATTTTGTGCTGTGTGCCTGCGAGCAGAAATCGTGGGGGACTAAAGTGCCAGGCAACTGTTGGCCATAGCGCAGACGGAAATCTAAGAAAAACGCAAGGCGAGACCGCGGTTTAGCTGTCGCGCATTCCAAAAAGGACAGAACCCAGCCTGATGTGTGTAGCACCTTCTTCGATGGCTACCTCGAAATCGCCACTCATGCCCATTGAGAGATGTTTCAGTCTGATGCTCAGGTGGCGACCAGTTGATTCTTCCGCAAGTTGGCGTAGTTGTTTGAACTGAGATCGAACCAACGTTTCCAGTTCAGTCTCAGATCGGGCCGGTGCTGCAAGTGTCATGAGACCCTGAATCTGCAGGTGGGCGAATGATGTCAGATCATCCAACAAAGCTGGAAGCTCTTTCGGCTGTACGCCAGACTTCGTGGCCTCACCCGACACGTTGACCTGAAGCAGGCATGGAATGACGCGATCAGACAGTTCGGCTCGCTGGTCTAAGGTTTTCGCGAGCCTGACGCTATCCAATGCGTGAAAGCAATCTGCGCGCCGAGCCGCTTCCTTGGCCTTGTTCCTTTGAAGGGGCCCGATAAGGTGCCAGCGAACAGATCCTCCAAGCGCCTCGCCCGGAACGACATCGCTCTTGGCGACAAGCTCCTGAACGCGGTTCTCGCCAAAATCGGTTAGCCCGGCGACGACGCCAGCCTGGACAATTTCCGACGGGAAAGTCTTCGTAACGGCGATAAGTGTAATGTCGCTCGACGAGCGGCCTGAACGTTGGCAAGCCTGCTCAATACGTTCCTGAACCGATTCGAGGCGCTCCTGAATTGTCGTGACTAGGGAATCCAACGGGCTGGTGGCTTTGCGGACGCGGTTAAAACGATCCCAATCAGAACGGGATGATTCCAAAACTACCTGCCATTTGAGGCCCTCAACGTGAAACGCGTGCTCAGACGGCCTCGGTCTGATGGTTGCATATGAGGAAAGTAATCGCCTAAAACCATCTGCCAACAAGCCAATGTCACCCAATTCACCACTTGTCTCCAGTGCCCTGTCGAAAGCCCGAGAAGACTGGCTAAACGGAGATCCATCTGCGTGGACGCGCTATACGAGCTGTATTGCACGGTTAGAAGACCATGCGCGCTACCAGCAAACTTCGCCGTCGAAGCCGCAAAACCGTCCGCCAGTGCCGCGGTGGAACCCACTGAGCTCACCGTACCCACAGGCCTGAGCCGGCTCCGTAGCTTCGTTGCACACAATGAAACTGCGGTATGTCCTCCCTTCCAGATCAGGTTGCACAATTAGACGACCGTCGTAACGCGTTCATTGAAATGCTGGATGGTCTTCCACGCGAGCAGAGGACTCTCAAAGCGGGACCGGAGAAATGGTCTGCTTCCGAAATAACGGAGCACGTTTACAAATCTGAACTTGGTTTTCTTCAGTGGCTGGAGAAGCAATCGGCTCCAGGGAATACACCGCGCATTATTGGCAGGCCATCGCGCGTAAAGTTCGTGGGACTGATGTTCGCCTTGCGGTCTTCGGTGAAGTTCAAGGTCCCTCCAGGCGCCGCCTCCGCTTCTCCCGTTGGAATGCCTTACGATGACATCCACGCCGACTGGATAGGGTTTACGGAAAGATGGTTGACAATCGTTGAGTCGATTCCGGCCGAGCTTAAACGAAAGGGGCTTGCTCGCCACCCCATCATAGGACCCATGACGGTTAGTCAGAGCGTGCAATTCCTTACAGCACACGCGGCGCGGCATTACCGGCAGCTGGAGCGATTGATTGAAAGCCTATTTCAATAGTTAGGTCCGGTAGTTTCTCGCGGGTGGGGCAGTCTTCCTACCGGGTGAAGTCCGAGCTTACATTGCGGGCCGTTCCCCAAGCACGTCGATGCTCAACCGGCTCCTTATCCTGCTCGCCGCCCTCCTGACGATCTCGGCAGGATGTAGCCCGAGACCATCGGCTATTCCCGAGGCGAACCTTCCCCCACCCTTCTCGCCCGAGGCAATGAACTTTATCGTTATGGGCGACTGGGGGCGCGACGGATTCTTCAATCAACGGGATGTGGCGGAGCAGATGGGCGAAACAGCCGGTGAAATTGAGAGTCGGTTTGTTATCTCCACGGGCGACAACTTCTATCCGTCAGGTGTGAGAGACCTCAACGACTTCAAGTGGGTTAGGTCGTTCGAGCGGATCTACACGGCGCCGAGCCTGCGTACGCCGTGGTATGTCGTCCTCGGCAATCATGACTGGCAAGGCAACGTGGATGCCCAGATTGAGTACTCCGAGTATAGTGACATGTGGACGATGCCTGACCGCTACTTCGCCCGCGAAATCCAGATCGCAGATTCTGTAGACGCGCTCTTCGTTTTCATCGATACAACTCCGATTTCTGATGCCGATCGTTCAAGGCTATATCCACAATCCTACATGTGGAGAAAAGAGAGACAACTTGCATGGATTGACAGTACGCTTGGCGCTTCTAATGCACCCTGGAAAATTGTTGTTGGGCATCATCCCGTTTACGTAGCGAGCTCGAAGTACGAGGACGACCCAGACCTCATCCGCGAACTCGTCCCCATCATGGAGCGCCACAACGTGCAGGTGTACTTCGCCGGCCACGATCACAACCTGCAGCACCTCCGCATCGCTGACAGCGACATCAACTACTTCGTTTCCGGCGCGGGCTCCCTAACCCGAGGTGTTGATGCAGACGATCCCCATGCCCTGTTCGCCGTCCGCGTGCCTGGCTTCATGGCTGTATCGCTAACGCCGGAAGAGATGTACTTGAAGGCTATCGACGAGCGTGGGCACGTGTACTACTTCACAAACGTACCTGTTGGCGAGAGACCTGTGCCGGAACGGGTACTCTCGCCGCCACGCCAAGTAACGGGTTCGGGCGTGCCCTAACTGACTACTCATCTGTAGGATGCGGTCGTCCACGGGAAGCGCGATGACCCTCCGTTTGCTCGATCATCTCGTCGTAAGCCTGCTGGCATAGCCATAGTTCGCCGTCTGTATAGGCGGGACGTAGGTAGTAGGTCCCTTTTCTGTGAAGGGAAATTCCGTAGGCAAAGCAGGTCTCCGACTGCGGCGAACCATCCGTCCTGTGCCATTTCATACGCTTCCATGGACGTTCAACAAGCGCTAGCCAGAAAGCGTCGTCGTGCTCGGCTCGGACAGAAGACATGCCCAGAAACTAGCTTCTGGCTCGGCTGCGCTCAACTGTAGCCAACTCCAGATCGTCATCATCAAACTCGGCAAAATCATCGCCCAGCAGGGGGCTTTGCGAAGCCACAAGCAGATGCGGAGATTCAGGCTTGCTCTCAACTCCCTCTATGCGGTCGAGCAGCGGTTGGACCGAACGTTGAACGGCATCCTCAATCAGCACTTCGAGTTCGCTGGTCCGAAGCGCGGAACCGCTTTGAGAAACCTTGGCGTTTGATTTTGCCTCCACCATCTTGCGAACGTTGTAAAAAATGATGGCGGGAATGCCGACTGCAGTTGACAGAATGGCAACGAGTTCAAAGAATTCCATGACGCAGCGGAGTGTGAGATGTGTGCTCTACGAACTGTATTGAAGCTGGTTGCAAAGAACGGGGGGAGCAGCCAAAGCCACTCCCCGCCTAAATCGGAAATTGGAAAATCGGTTATCTCAAAACGAACAGGGTTGAGAATGGGCCAAGGCTTCCACGGTCGACCACAAGATGCTGATGCTTCAGACGATTCTCACGAGCCACGATGGCTTCCAAGCCCTCGCCACGAACGTCGCCATCGTACCTGTCCTGGATGTACTGACTAAGCTCCAGCGGCGTAATAGCGCCGTTGTGATCCTCATCCGCGCTTCT
>JAHEJB010000052.1 GCA_024639085.1 Rubricoccaceae bacterium
TCTCTTGATAAGCTCCGCTTCACGGTCGACCGGCACGGGCGGGACGTCGTCTATTCTTACTCTCGTCGGCTGAATCGTACGCTGTTGAATGGTCTGCGGCGGTTGGACGACATTGATGGGATCGTCCGGCGCATCATGATAGACGCGAGAAGCCGTGGTGTTGGGCTGCACATCAACGCTAAAGGCTGCTACAACCGCGATAAGCGCAACGGCCAATCCAAATTCTGCGCTAAGAGAATTCGTCCGTCGTTTCATGGTGATCCGCCTTCGGGTTAATACGTAGACCACCAGCAGAAGTCAGAGTTGCTCTGATTCCTCCGGTTTCTTCCGGCGGACCAGCGGGCGACCAATCTGTACGCCTACTAAAAGACCGCCAAAATCCGCCAGGGCGTCGGCGATATCAAACGAGCGATTGATGGGCATTAGGTGTTGATAAACCTCGACGAAAAACCCGAACAGAGCCCCGTAGACAACAATCCGCCAGATGGATGTTGGGTAGGCTCGCATCCACAGAATCGCGAGAATCAGGAAACCACCGAAGTGGACGAGTTTGTCTGGCGAAAAGAATGACAATCGTTGCAGCGTTTGCCCGGGAATCGAGAACCCAACCATTAGAACCGTCGTCCACAGGATCGCGTGTAGGAGGGGGTTACGCAGCATGTTTAGCTCGAGAATCGCAGGTTGAGAACCATTGGAATAGCGGATAGCAAGTCGCTAGCCATCATGGACGACACGCCTTTTGTAGCTGCATACTGTTCGGTAGCGGCTGTCCCAACGTGCAATGCACACAGTGTGGCGTCCTCAGGCAGAAGTCCCTGCGCCAACAGACCAGCAATTGAGCCCGCGAGCACATCTCCTGTGCCTGCAGTGGCGAGGGCGGGATTGCCAGGAGGACCCACGAACGCTCGACCGTCCGGCGTGCCGACGACGCTAGGCATCCCTTTCAGAACGAGGGTGACGTTCCACTTCATCGCGTACATTTTGACGAATTCTAGCGGGTTTGTTGTGTCGATGCTCTCATCTCCGACAAGACGCATAAACTCCCCCATATGTGGCGTGAGAACGAGTTGCCCGTTCGATATCTCAGGCAACGTGTCCATGTGATCCGCTAGCGCGTTGAGTCCGTCCGCGTCGACAACAGCAGGGACTTCGACTCGTCGAAGAAGAGCTTGAACGAGCCGCGCGGTTTCTGCAGATCGCCCCAATCCGCAGCCAATGAGAACAGTGTCGGCTTGCGGCAATCGGCTAAGAATGTCGTCGTAGCTCGTGATTGCCAGAGTGCCAGCATCCGACTCCTCCTGAGCCGCGACCATCACCTCGGCGACATGTGCATCGATTGCAGACTGCGCACTTCTGGGCGTACAACAAACCACGGCGCCCGCTCCCATTCTGTAGCTCGCCGACGTTGACAGAACTGCTGCTCCCGTGAACATGCGAGAACCAACAACAGCCAGCACACGGCCCGCACTGTATTTATGCGCGTTGTGGGCTCTTCTGGGAAGGGTAGCCGTAATCCAAGCATCGGCTGCTCGGAACGCGATGGCTTCCTCACGGATTACATCGTCCGGGATGCCAATCTCGGCTACATCGATCGGACCGGAATGGAGGGGCCCTTCGGAGAGAAGATGACCAGTCTTCAGCGCCGCCATCGCAACAGTATATGCTGCACTGACAGCATTTTCGGCTGCTTCTCCAGAATCGCTGTTGAGCCCAGTTGGCACGTCCATCGCGACGATTGGCGCGTCCTGCGTGTTGATCCATGAGCACAATGAAGAGACGGGTTCGCGAAGTTCTCCTTCAACGCCGATGCCCAGCAATGCGTCGACGATGAGGTCGGCAGTAGGGAGGTCGTGGACCTCGTCCATCCCTTTGTAGGGAATGTTTTCGACATTCTCAACGCTTTTCAAGGTCTGCAGATTGCTGGCCGTGTCGGGCGTGGCATTTTCTCCAAAAGCCAGCGTCACGACAGTCACATGCGTTCCTCGTTCTGCAAGAATTCGGGCGACCACGAGACCGTCTCCACCGTTGTTGCCTTTTCCCGCGAACACGATCACGTTGCGGTTCTTCATCAGCCCGAACCGAGCCTCGATAAAATCGCAGGCGGCGCGCCCCGCGTTTTCCATCAATTGACGACCCGGTATACCCAATTCTTCTATCGTCCGCATATCTGCAGCCTTCATGCCTTCCGTGGAAAGGATCGGCTCCAGAAAATGGTTGGCTGAGGAATGCATAGCGGGAAGCTAGTCGTTCCCGAAATCGACCGCGTCCTCGACCTCATGTTCCCAACGCGCGCGCACCTGAATTGGCTCTGTCAGCCATTGAAGCGGTTCGGGCGGCAGATACGGCGCGAGACTGCCGCCGTCCCATCGGCCGTTTCCATTGCGATCTACGAAAAGGCGGAGCCTATACGAACCGGGAGGGAGTTGCCGAACGATGAACGTGGCATCCGTTTGCAACTCGCCAAAAAATGGCTCGCCGGATTCGAGGCGAGCCTCAATCAACACGGAAGCCCCGTGTTGCCCTTCCACGCGCCCAGAGATGGATCCGAGCGCGTCGGCCGCCGGGATGGCATAACGCCGAACGTATGTGGAGTCAGGCATCCGTACCTCAACCCGAAATGTGCGGGGAGGAGAGTTCAAGACAAGGTTGTAGCTAACACCACGGCGGGATTCGTAAGAGTACGGGATTTCTCCGTTCGGCCCGATCGTCACAACCCATTCCCTAAAGGTTAGCGAATCAATGGGCTGATTAAATTGGACGCCCGAAAACCTGTCTGGGCGAAGCGAGAAGACGGAATCGCAGTGTGCTGCTCTAGGCAAGAAGTTCTCAAATCGCACAGAGACGGTATCAGCTGAGCTCGATGGTCTAACGGCGCCGACGAAGTTTGCGGCATTTCCGATTGAATCTGCAACTGCGTTAGATACGAAAAACGAGTACGTGTTAGGAGGTAAAGCCGCGTCGGTTTGAAATAGCACCTCTGACGGCTGCCCGGGGCGTTGGTAGACGGAGGAGATGCGAGCGGCCTCTCCGCTAGCCGAATCCACCATCGACCAATCGGCCGTGCTCAAGGACGTGAGGGCGACGGATTCATCAAACGACAAGATGAAGCGTTGATTGGAGACAGACCGGGCGCGTCGCAGTTGCGGAGCCGTCGTGTCAACGCTTGCGACAAAAAGCTCAAAGGGCTCTTTCTCTGATTGCGCCAGCGAATCTGCGATGGCATTCTGTAAGGGCCACTCAGGTACGGCGAATCGTTCGCCATCGTCGGCCCGCCGATTGCGGTTGAGGTCTTCGAGGGCGATTACGAAATACGGGCCCTCCCGCATGTAATCGAGTTGGAAAGAACCATCTCCAGCCGCTTCACTGCTGTACGTTGGGGCGTCGGACCTCGGATCAGGGAGTTCATACGCGGCGTCTTCTCCGTTGAATAACGCATGTACAGAATCATGAGGGATGTTTAGCGAGTTGATCTCGCCAAAGGCAGCAGGCAGTCTATATGCAAACAACTGAAATCCGCCAGTGCCGCTATTCGAGGTCGGATTGATCAGTCTTCCTTCAATTCGGCCTCGATCCAGCACATTCCCCGTTGCAAAGGCCATCGTAATTGGGCGTTGCAGGGCTACCCCATGTTCGTCTCTTAATTCCGTGCCAAGCGATATGACGTAGGTCGTCTGCGCTTGCAGCGTATCAGGAAACTGGATTTCCAACTCCCGTCCGCGAGCACGAATCTGAAGTGGTGCGTCAAAGGCAGGAGCAGCAACAACCGCGCGCGAGGCGCTCGATTCATCCAGTCGTTCGGAAAACTCAATGACGAGCCCGTCGGTCTCCACGTTTGTGTCGCCATTGGCCGGCCAACTCGCAAGAAGCCGCGGAGGTACAGTATCCACGGCGCCACCGCTCGGCCTGATGGGCGTAGCGCATCCGCTGATTAGAATCAGCGCGAACCAGAAAGTGATGATCCGAGGCGTATGCATGCTCCGTATGAGGACTTCGAGCCCGCAACCTACGGTCTCCAGCCTCATACGGCACATTTTCAGCGGCGAGGAGTTACGCGTAGATACCGCGCAACTTCAACGCGTCGGCCACCTTCTTGATGGCAAGCACATAAGCGCCGATGCGCATGGCAACCCCATGTTCTTCAGCGGCATCGTACACCTTGTCGAACGCGCGTTTCATCATGCGGTCCAGGCGGCGATTTACGCGCTCCTCCGTCCAGAAGTAACCTTGGCGGTCCTGCACCCACTCGAAATAGGAAACCGTAACGCCACCAGCATTGGCAAGGATATCGGGAATGACGAGAATGCCTTTTTCGTTCAGAATCGTATCTGCGTCAGGTGTTGTGGGGCCGTTCGCGCCTTCCACGACAATCTTTGCTTTGACATCGTTGGCGTTCTCCGACGTGATCTGGTTCTCCTTCGCGCACGGTGCCAGCACGTCGACATCCAGAGCGAGTAGTTCTTCGTTTGTGATCTTCTCTGCTCCCGGAAAGCCTTCGAGAGAGTGCTCGTGTTCTTCTGAGAAGGCTGAGGCAGCCGCAATGTCAATCCCCTCGGCGTTATAATAGCCACCGGAAACGTCGCTGATCGCGACAATCTTGCATCCCTTGTTGCTAAATAGCTGGGCGGCGACGGAACCCACGTTTCCAAAGCCCTGAACAGCGACGGTGCAGTCTTCTGGCCGAAGGCCAAGGCGCTGCATGGCAGCGAGCGTGGTTGTCATAACGCCGCGACCCGTTGCCTCGCGCCGTCCACGCGATCCACCGATGAGGAAAGGTTTGCCGGTTACAACGGCCGTCTCCGTGCGCCGAACGTGCATTGAGTATGTGTCCAGAAGCCACGCCATGATCTGCTCGTTCGTGTTCATATCCGGCGCTGGGATGTCCTTCTCTGGGCCGAACACGTCGATCAGGTTGGCTGTATATCGCCGCGTCATTCGCTCAAGCTCGCCCGGACTCATTTCGTGCGGGTTGCAATTAATGCCTCCCTTGGCGCCGCCAAACGGCACGCCTACAACCGCGCACTTCCACGTCATCCACGCTGCTAGCGCCTTTACTTCGTCGATGTCAACGTCAGGTGCGAAACGGATTCCACCTTTGCTGGGCCCGAGCACTTCATTGTGGATCACTCGGTAGCCCTGGAATACCCTCAATGAGCCGTCATCCATCATCACGGGCACCGAAGTGATGTGGATGCGCGATGTCGAGCGGAGGTATTCGTACAGACCCGGATCGAGATTCAGGATCTCTGCGGCCACGTCGAACCGCTCCATCATCGACTGAAAGGGGTTGTCCTTGTCTAGTCGCGGAGCAGGCTCCTGATAAACGGCTTTGGCGCGAACGCCACGGCGGAAGGGGATGTCTGTGGAGCCCATAATTGTTAGCAGATAAGGCCAAAAGGAGGAGAATTGCGAAGTTACCCGGCTCTTTTCTGCGCAAACCTAATACGCGCGTGAAGATGTTCAGAAACACTCGGCGTGCCTTGGCGGGAAAGGCAGCAACCGCTCTGACGTAGCTTTGCTGCTCTCTGAACGGATCTGATCCCTTGAGCGAAATACGGCGCAGTTATCTCAAAGATCTGGCGAGCCTCCATCGGCGAAGAGGCCGCCGTGAACACAGACTTTTTCTGGTCGAAGGTGTTCGGTCCGTACGGTCGGCCATCCAGGCGCGGGCTCGCTTGTCGGAAATTCTGATTGAAGACAAGCTGGCAGAAGATGCGGCGTTTTCCGATGAACTCAAGAAGGCAGGCGTCCCAATCCATGCACTTTCAAAGAAGGACCTGGAACGCATCAGTGATGTTCAGCACGGGCAGGGCATTGTGGCGGTTGCAATGTCCGTCGTTGAAGAAGAGCCTTCGGGACTTGCCCGTGCCAATTCGATCCTTGTATTGGATGGGGTTCAGGACCCTGGAAACGTGGGAACGCTGGTACGTACCGCTGCGTGGTTTGGGGTGGATGTCGTACTGGCCGGACCGGGCACGGCAGATTTCGAGAGCCCCAAGGTGGTTCGCAGTTCAATGGGCGGGCTTTGGGACGTGCGTCTTGCCCGTACCGATGACTTGGGCGGTACGCTTCAAACCCTGAGCGAACGTGGGATGGCCATCACCGCCGCTGATCTTGACGGCGAGCCGGTTGCCGAATGGAATGGCGACAATACCAGCATCCTCGTTCTCGGAAGCGAAGCACACGGCATTTCAGATGCCGTAGGCCCGCTGTTGACGAATCGCGTGACACTTCGCGCGAACCGATCGGCTGAAAAGCGTGGCGTGGAATCCCTCAACGTCGTCGTTGCAGGAGGAATCTTGATGGAGCGGTGGCTGAGAGGCGGTTCTAAATAGAAGCCTATCGCACGACGGTGAGCTTCTCTGATACGATCGAGCCAGCGCTAATTAACCGGGCCACGTATACTCCGGCAGGCAACTTGGTCGCGTCCAGCCGAGCCTCTAAAAGTGACTCGGACCTGACCTCTTGATCATAAAGACGGGCTACTTCTCTGCCTAGCAGGTCGTAGACGGCGAGCAAGGCGTGTCCGCCACTCGGGCTTAGAAACCGAAAGGACGTGAAATCACTCACAGGATTCGGGCCGTGGATGTCGAGAGACGGCGACTGTGCGTTCGGCAATTCCTCATCTGCTGTGGGAGGAACGCGGATGAACTTGCGAATGGGACCGTCAATTGTCAGGACAAAAATCTCTCCTCTTTCGTCAATCCCAAACGAGGCCAAGCAATAGGAGCCGCTGCAGTATTGGCTAGCATTAACGGAGCCAATCTCTTCATTGACTGGTGATCCTCCCGACGTATCCAGCGACCAGATTCTTCCGCCCAAATCACCGTAGATGTATTTCCCTTCAAATTCAGGGATAGCCAGTCCACGGTATACATAGCCGCCTGTTACAGAGAAATTGCCACCTGAATGGGAATACTCCCAGATTGGTGGTGTCTTCCCCGTGGCATCGCAAGGTGGGCTCGGGAAGCAGTGTGTCCCCTCAAGTACGTTCCAACCGTAGTTTGCTCCTGCGGCTAGAATGTCGATTTCTTCCCAGGCATTTTGGCCAACATCTCCAATCCACCCTTCCCCTGTTGTGGCATCAAAGGTCATGCGCCAGGGATTGCGGAAGCCGTAAGCGTATATCTCGTCGCAGTTTCCGCCTATTCCATCCACTAGAGGATTGTCCGCAGGAACAGTCGCCGTGCCAACGCCTGATCCACAATCTAGCGGGATGCCGTTCCCATCCACGTCGAGGCGAAGAATCGAGCCAAGCAGCGTAGTTGGCCGCTGGCCATGGTTGCCGGGATCACCGCCGCCACCGCCATCTCCAAGCGTTACATACAAATATCCATCATCCGGCCCAAAGACGATCTCGCCAGCGTTATGGTTGCTTGCAAATTGCCCAACCTCTAGAAGAATCACCTCACTATTCGGGTCGGCGACTTCAGGATTTGTCGAATCGAGATTGAATCTGCTGACAACAGTTCGGCGGGGGCTCGATGCTGTGTAGTCGACATAGAAGTAGCCGTTGGTTTCAAAGTCTGGGTGGAAAGCAAGCCCCAGAAGCCCTTCCTCGCCTCCTGCGTTAACCCTGTCTGTTATATCAAGAAAAAGCGTAGTTGAGGTTGTGCTTTCCTCATTCGGGAACGACCGAATACGTCCCGCTTGTTCGACCACATACAGCGTGTTGGTTCCGTCGTCAGCACTCTTGAGGCCAACCGGACTTGTAAACGTCAGATTCGGGAAGGGATTGACCAACTCATATTCCGGGTCCTGAGCATTTGTACTGCAAGAGGCAGCAATCGCAAAAACACAGAACAGAAGAAGTGATAGGCGCATGGTCATGGTTGAGGAAAGTGGTAGGCGTACGCATCTCTAACCTAAGCATTCCGGTCGTCGAGCGATAGGTTAGAACAGCGCCTCAGCAATGCGGAAGCTCTCTTTGTCAATGTGTGTAACGAAAGGCACCGCTTCGTACCTTGCCACGCAGTGTTTCGTGGTCCAAACTTGCCCTGCGCATGGAAATTCCCGCCATCCAGGGACTCCAATTAGAGAAGAGCCTCCTGCCTCTGGAGAAACAGTTGGCAGTAAAAGAGCGTGGTCGGCACCTTCGTATCGGCGTGCCAAGCGAGGCCAGGAATGCCGAACGTCGTGTGGCGCTGGCACCTTACGCTGCAGATATCTTGACGGCGGCCGGACACGAGGTGTTTATCCAAACAGGTGCTGGCGACCTCGCTCATTTTTCTGATGCCGAATACAGCGAGGCGGGTGCGCAGATATCCTCAACGGCTGGTGAACTGTACGCAGGCTGCGATCTGATCGTCAAAGTGTTTCCGCCCAGCCTCGACGAAGTGCAGATGATGCAGGATCGGCAAACGCTGATCTCAGCGCTCCATCTTGGTGGGACGACCCCCGACTTTCTCCAACGCCTGATGGACCTCCGCATTACGGGGATTGGATTTGAGTTCATTACCGATGCGGACGGCACTCTGCCCATCGTCCGGATGATGCACGAGATTTCGGGCGTCATGGCGATACAGACTGCGGCGCGGTATCTCGAAGGTTCTACGGGTGGTCGCGGCGTTGTATTGGGTGGAATCTCCGGCGTGCCTCCATCGACCGTCGTAATTCTGGGGGCAGGCGTTGTGGGCGAATGGGCCGCGCGGACGGCGTTGGGGTATGGTGCACATGTAACGGTGTTGGACACGGATTTGCCTTCCTTGCGAGCTTTGGAGCACTATCTGGATCGTCGAGTGACTACGGCCGTCGCCAACACACAGTATGTCCGGCAGGCCGTGCAAAGCGCGGATGTCGTGATTGGCGCTATGATGACGATGGGCCAACGCTCGCCCATGCTCGTCACCGAGGACATGGTTGAATCCATGCGCCCAGGATCGGTTATCGTAGATGTGGTGATCGATCAGGGCGGGTGTGTCGAAACGAGTCGCCCAACCTCTCACGCCGAACCCACGTTCGTCAAGCACGATGTCATCCACCACTGCGTACCGAACATGCCGTCCAATGCGGCCCGTACGTCAACATTTGCGCTAACCAATGTGCTCGTTCCGTACCTGTTGGAGATCGGCGAAGCGGGCTCCATCAACGACGCACTCTGGACGAATGTGAGTCTGCGGACGGGCGCGTACGTATATCGACGCCACCTCACCAAGAAGAGCCTCGCGTCGATGTTCGGGATGCCGCACCGAGACATTGAGTTGCTGATTGCGTCGGGGATTTAACTGTGTGCATTGGATTGCTGAGAAGTACGACTCAGGTTGTCGCATCGATTTGGGTGATTGAAGTGTGTGGGAGAGATTGCGACTGATGATCTCAAACTTCCATACTCCTCCTTCCATTGCCCTCTCACCAATCCGCGCGGAGGTCGATCTAGACGCCCTCCGCCACAACGTTCGGGTTGTGCGTGGCTATGCGGGGGACGCAGCAATCATGGCGGCCATCAAAGCCGACGCATACGGACACGGGGCGATTCAGATTGCTAAAGTCCTTCAAGAGGTAGATGTCAAGCACTTCGCCGTTGCCTCAATTAACGAAGGCATTGAGCTCCGAGAGGCCGGCATTGAGGAAGCGATCTATGTCCTAGGGGCGCCCATTCCAGAGGCTCTTTCGGCGTATGTGCGCCATCACCTCGTTGTCACTATTTCGTCCGTAGAAGTCGCCGACGCCGTAATTGCGACGGCGTCTCAGACGGGCCCTTTCGTGGTTCACATAAAAGTGGACACAGGCATGCATCGTCTTGGAGTTCCTCCCGGCGATGTTCCAGATGTCCTTGGCAGGCTTCGCGCAACGCCCGGCATCTCGGTCGAAGGTATCTGGACGCACTTCGCCACTGTGGACCGGACATTCACGTTGGAGCAGCTCGGTCGTTTCGACGCACTCGTGGCGTCACTCGACGACCCGCCACCCGTCATGCACGTAGCGAACAGCGGAACGCTTCTGTTTCTGCCTGAGACCTCGCGAGAACGCACGCTTGTTCGTATTGGTGGGGCATTGTATGGACTTGTTGTGGAACATCGCGTCGGTACGAAAGAGGCTGATTTGCAACCAGCAATGCGGCTCGTTTCTCACGTGGTGCATCTCCAAATTGTCGAACCAGGAGAGACCGTTTCGTATGGGCGCACATGGACGGCAGAACGGCAGACAAGAATTGCAACCGTATCGGCTGGCTACGGAGATGGACTTCCCAGATCTTTATCAAATCGGGGCGTCGTGGGCATTCACGGCAAGCTGTATCCGATCGTCGGCCGCCTGTGCATGGACATGTTCATGGTTGATGTCGGCAACCCAGATGCCGCACAAGAAGTTGGGTTTGGGGATGAGGTTGTTCTGTTCGGCGAAGGAGGGCCCTCGGTGGTTGAACTGGCAGAATCCATTGATACAATTGCTTACGAGCTGACCTGCGGGCTTACACATCGCGTTCCGCGCGTGTATTTAGGTGAAGAAACCGCACGGGCAGAAACCTGAGGAAACCGCCTCATTAAAGGCGCGTCTTTGTGCGCTGCCCTTTATATTCAAACAACAAACCCCTTCCTTAGCTGCGCCCAGTCATGGCTACTTCCACGCCCAACGAGATTACCGTCCTTGTCGTAGATGACGAGGAAGATGTTGTAGAAATCATTAGCCACTTCTTAAAGGAAGAAGGCTATAATGTTCTCACAGCTCACGATGGCGATGAAGCCCTCGCCAAAGCGACGCCAGATATCAGTTGTATTGTTCTCGATGTAATGCTTCCCGGCATGAACGGGTTTGAGATTGCTCGTCGCCTTCGCGGTCGTGTTGAGACGGAAAAGATCCCGATCCTCTTCCTGACAGCCAAGACAGAAGAAATGGACGAATTGGAAGGGCTAACCGCTGGTGGCGACACCTACCTGAAGAAGCCGGTCAGCCCGCAAGTGGTTCTGGCGAATATCCGCGCCGTGATGCGGCGGACGGGTACCGAAGAAAGCAAGATTCTCACGGTAAACAATCTCACGATCTTTGAAGATGAGTACCGTGCCACGTTGGAAGGCGAGGACCTTGGCCTCACGCTCACCGAGTTTGAGTTGCTGCGTTACCTCGTGCGCCACCCACGCAAGGCGTTTACACGCCAGCAACTTCTTGAGACGATCTGGAAGGATGCAATGATGGTGACCGAGCGAACAGTAGACGCTCACATCAAGAACCTCCGTGAGAAGCTCAGCGACTTCGCTCAGCACATCCAGACCGTGCGCGGCGTAGGCTATCGGTTTGTCGAGGAAGAAACGGCGGAAGTCTAGGCCGGAAAAAAGGCGTTGTGCGTATCGTGTTTGGAGATCAACACCCACACGATATGTAGTACTACGTACGCAGTAGCTCCCTATGCTTCGTTGGAGAACAATCCGCAATCTGTTCTTCCCGCGTCGGGCATCTACGCAGACGTGGATGATGCTCACTTTCGCTTTTTTTGTAGGCTTGGCGGTCGCGCTCGTGGCGTTGTACTCCTTCCTTGTCCTTCAAAAGCAGGTTGAGGATGCTGCCCGCGAGACTTTAAGGGAAGAAGTCGAGCGGGTTGCAGTAGCGCTTGAAGCCGAGCCTGACGGGGCGGCTGTTCGTGCACTTGCTGGAAATATCGCAGGCGTAACTCAGCGCGAGGTCGCCGTTGCCCGCTTGGATACGACGCAAGACATGTGGCGGCGGTTTATCGGCGACATTGATCAGGAATTCTTTGGGCAGCCCGAAATACGCACGGCACGCCGCACGGGGGTTGGATATGCAGAGCGACTGGTTGAGGGGAGGGGAGATGAACCACTACTCTACGTCGCATTGTTTAGGGACGAGTCCAAGCTCATCGTTCGGCTAGGCGAATCATCTACTCCACTGTATCGCGCCGTTCAAAAGATGCAGGTAACGCTCATTGTCGGGATGGCACTCGCACTGGTCCTTGCGTTGCTGGGCGCATGGATTGCCGCCCGGCAGGTCAACAAGCCGCTGATGGCGATCACGGAGAACGCAAGACGCATCAACGAAGGTGAATTGGATCGGGCAATTCGCGTCCGAACAAGAGCAGCAGAGTTTCAAGACCTTGCACGCAGCCTGAACAGAATGGCTGGTCGTTTTCGGTCAGACATAAACGAACTCCAGCGGATGCATCGAGTGCAGAATGAGTTCATCGGAAACGTCTCGCACGAGGTCAAGAACCCGATTTTCGCCGTTTTCGGATACTTGGAGGCCTTGGGCTCCGACACGCTCCCGCCTGAGCAACGAAGGCGGTATGCGAAGAAAGGCCTGATTAACCTAGAGCGCCTGAACAATCTTTTTAGTGACCTGATCGAGATTGCGAAGCTTGAATACCGCGAAGATATTATTCATCCTGAAATATTCGAATTGCAGGATTTGATAGATGACGTGGCTGAGATTCTCGAACCGAAGGCGCTTGAAAAGGACATGGAATTAACGTGGGAGAACCCACCGCTTGAGGTATTGGCTGATCGAAATCGCATCCGGCAGGTTCTTACCAATCTTATCGACAACGCCATTGCTTACAGCGACGAGGGAAGCGTGCGATGCCGCATGCGCCGGCATCTGGACAAGGCGCGGATAGAAGTTGTTGATACGGGACGTGGGATCCCACAGGAACATCTCGACCGCATTTTCGAGCGCTTCTACCGAGTGGATACAGCCCGAAGCCGGAAGATGGGGGGGACAGGGCTCGGACTTTCCATCGTCAAGCAGATCCTGCAGGCCCATGGCGAAACGATCCAGGTAGAAAGCACCAAGGGTCGCGGTACCCGCTTCTGGTTCGAGCTACCGCTCGCCGAGGCCATCGAATCGATTCCGGAGTATGGGGTGAATCCATCCGAAGACGGCCAAGCCGACGCACTGTGAGCAACTACTGCAGTCAACTGGCCGACCTGAAGAATCTTGGCGAGAAGAGTGCCCTGTTGTTACGGGAGGCAGGTATTGAGACGCCCGAAGAGCTTGAGAACGTCGGGTCGGTTCTGGCCTACAAAATCCTCAAGCATCGATTTCCCTGGGATGTCAGCCTTCTGTTTCTATATGCGATGGAGGGTGCCCTTCAGAATCGCCACTGGAACAGCTTCTCCAAAGAAGAGAAGGCTTCGTTACAGGCAGCAGCTGAGGGCGAGTTGGAGATTGGTTTGTAGTGTGGCGTTATGACGTGAGCCGCTCCAGAGCAAGCCGCGCCACATGCTCTCCAATCGCAAATGATGCCGTAGCGGCAGGAGACGGCGCGTTAATGACATGAACAGCGTGGCGGGTGGACTCGATGACGAAGTCGTCGGCTAAGGAGCCGTCCGGGTAAACAGCTTGAGCCCTCACTCCTGAGGGCGAAGCGAGTAGGTCGGCAGCTTGTATGGCTGGGACGAGCCGTTGGAGATCGCTCAGAAATGAGCGCTTGAAAATCGATCGCCGCATCTCAGCTAATCCAGTTCGCCAGTGTTTTCTTGCCAGACTGCGGAAGCCACGGTATCGAATGACCTCAGCCAGTTCGCCCGATTTGAACGTCTTGAACTCATAGCCTTCGCGCGCAAAGGCCAAGACGGCGCTCGGTCCAGCTTCCACGCGACCGTCAACAACACGAGTTAAATGGACGCCGAGAAACGGAAAAGCAGGATTTGGGACTGGGTAGATCAACCCGCGACAATATTTGCGGGCGGCCTCAGTCAGTTCAACGTACTCTCCTCGGAATGAGACAAGTTTCACGGATGGGGTGACGCCAAAAAGTTTCGCGATTCGATCTGCCCATAACCCACCGCAGTTCACGAGTACGCGAGCTTCCACATGATTCTTGGTGGTTTCTAAGATGGTCGAAGTTCCCTGTAGACGTCCACCGACGACTTTCACATCTTTAACGATTTCTACCCCCCGTTCTTGGATCCTAACTGCAAGTCGTTTCGCGACCTCACCAAAATTGACGACACCTGTTTCGCGCACGTGGAGAGCGGCTACACCTACGGCATGGGGCTCAAGTTCATTTAGTTTCTCCGGGCCGATTCTTTCGACCGTGACGCCATTCGACATCGCTCGCTCGTGTAGCGTTTCCAATCGAGGGACTTCATCGTCGGTCAGGGCCACGATAGTCTTTCCGCAGACGTTGAAAACGATTCCTTCTGCTTCGCAGAAGGCCTCTATTTCTTGCTTTCCTCGCCTGCAAAAGACTGCTTTCGAAGAACCAGAGCGGTAGTACACGCCCGCGTGTAAAACGCCAGAGTTGCGGCCAGTTTGGTGGAGGCCTATTTCCTTTTCTTTCTCGATGACAACCACCTGGAGGTCAGGATTGTACGCCTGTAGCTTGTAGGCAGTCGCAAGTCCTACAATCCCACCTCCAATAATGGCAACGTCGAATGTCACAGGGAATTGCGAATCTGCGCTTCAGGGGTGATCGATCGCTCGAAGGGAAAAATCTTAATGTGGAAACTTGCCTTGTAGAATGGGCGAAAGATCTGGAGAGTCGGATTTGGGCACATTTTCGATTTACGGTCGGACGAAAATAGTGCGCCCCATCCCGCAATGCGGGATGGGGCGCAAAAGAGAAGCTCCTTCGACCACTTTGCGGTCTCAGGATAATCCCGACGCGGCCGAGATTACTTAACTAGCACGATACGCGTGGTGCCCAAGACGTTATCACCTTCAAGCCGAACTGTGTAGGTACCGCTTGGTAGCGAAGAACCGTCGACACGTACAGATTCGAAACGATTGGCTTCGGCATATCCGTCATACAGATCAGCTACCTGGCGGCCAAGAGCATCATACAGCGTCATTGTGACGTTCTGGCTCTGAGCTACAGAGAAGCGAACCGTTGTGCTCGGGTTGAAGGGATTCGGATAGGCGCTTTCCAGAACGTATGATCCCGGAACGTCTACGGCAACTTCCACTTGTTGCGAGTACTCAAACTGGCCGTCGAAGTCGACTTGCTTGAGCCGGAAGTGATGGACACCGCCACGCTCTAGAATGTCCGACGTAAAGGAGTAGTTGTTCGTTTCCGTCGTCGTTCCGTTTCCTTCTACGTAACCAACAGACTGCCAGTCACCCTCGTCGCCGAGCAGATATTCGACTTCGAAGCCAGCGTTGTTCGTTTCACTGGATGTAGCCCAGTTCAATCGTGCTGCACCGCTTGCCATAAGAACTGCATCAAACGAGGTTAATTCAACAGGAATGGCCCCTTCAGGATGCAGCGTCGGTCCGACAATGTCGCATTCCCAAGGATTGCCCGCCGTGTGCAATGCACCACTGCGGTACCAGAAGACGATGTTCTCGCCATCTACGGTCTGGCCGTTCTGCTCTGAATCATAGTTGATCGCACAGCCTGAGCTTCCGTCGTCGATTTCACTGGCGTTGTAGCGAAGTACCAGTGCGTCCGTCTTCGAGAATGGGTCGATGGGGAGCTGCAGGTCTTCAGCGCTCGGGATGATGCGGTATGCCCCGCCCGTTGTGCCATCTGCAACGAGCCAGTTCACACCGTGTGCCGGGTTGCCCCATGTACGGTCAACCTCAGTTGTAAAGGTTGTCTGGGTTCCAAGGAACGGATTGAATTCGGTTACAACGTCGTTGTTTGGTGTGTCTTCAAGGTCAAAGTCGAAGCGCCAATAGACGTGGTGCCGGTGCGCCTGGCTCGTGCACGTGGCGCTGGCGGCAGAGAACGAGTACTCAGGCCAGATGCGGCCATCAGCGTAGAAGTGCCACTTCATACGGTAGCGGTACCAGCCGGCACTCATGTGCGTGGTCACAACGAGTTCGCCCGGGAATTCTTCAAAGGCTACGCCTCTGAAACTTCCAGTATCACCACCGGTGCCGCCGTTCTCGTTCGAGTCACATGTAGTTTCGACGGTGCCAGGATCGGCCACGGCCACACAACCGGAGGCATTAGTCACGGCAAAGCCAGCCTCGGAGTCGCTCCAGTCACGGAAACAACCGCAACCACTACCGTCATATTCAACATTGAGGACGGGTGTATGCGCGCGGGCAAATACCTTGTGTCCGTTGTAAAACACATTGCGGATCTCAAGGCCGGAGCCATCGGTGCCCGTGCTTTGTGCGGGTCTAAGGAATTCAAACGTCCAGAGTGGGTCGCCGGCAGGCCAGGATGCGGTGCCAGGCGTGCTTCCGCAGCCATAGGTCACATCGACCTGGGCCGATGCCGCTGGGGTAGCAACGAAAGCCAGCCCCATCGCCGCGAGGAGAAGTAAAAAGGTAGTTGTACGCATTTCAGGTAGGGTTTTCGTAGAAGGGGCAATTATTGCGTTGGGCTGGGGTTGCCATTGAAACGCGTAGCATTCCCATCGGTCGAGGGATTGAAGTCGTTTGAGACAATGGTCCAATTGCGTGCATCTACGACGACGTAGCGAATGCGGTCGACGCGGCGTGCGAGCGTGTCGACATCAAACATGTCGAACTGCAAACAACGTGAGCCTGGGCCACACGGGTGGCCAGCTTCGCGCTGGAGAACGAAGCCGCCCGAGAGTTCGGGGTTGTCGGCGCGCTCGTAGAGCGCGTTTAGCTCAGCATCACCGAAGATTACCCGCCGGGCCATTTCGATCTCTTCGGGGCTGGGCCGTGCCAGAGAGGTGGTCTGAACGGTGCGTTCTATAACAACGCCACTATCATCAGTTATAGTGCGGGCATACTCGCCTGCGTGAGTGTCATAAGTGACGGTGAAAATCCATCGTGCATCGGATCCGTCGTCGAGTTTTACGTCGTCAACCCAGGAGCGGAGAACACGTTCGCTGGATGCGTTTTGGGCATCGACAGCCGGAGCAGCAGCCAGTGTCAGTACGAATACAAACAAGGCAGCGCTACTCAATACAGGTAAGCGTAGCATGAAGCGTAAGTGGTTAAGGAAAGTGCTACGAGCAAGCACACAATATCAACGATTCTAGGGTGAAACGCAAATACGCGAGGTGCATGGAATCTGCATAATTCAAGCCCCGGAATCCGCTAGGACGCCGGGGCTAAAGCACGGTGCTCTGAAAAGTATTGTCTTGTGCGGGAGTGTCTATTTGATGAGCACGATTTGCGTTGAGCCTTGAATGGACTCACCCTCAAGCCGGACGGTGTAGGCACCGCTTGGCAGGTTGGAACCGTCCACGCGAACTGTTTCGTACCGGCTGGCCTCAGCAAATCCGTCGTAGAGGTCTGCCACTTTGCGGCCCAGAGCATCGTAGAGGCCCAAAGAAATATTCTGTCCCTCAGCTACTTGGAAGCGAACCGTTGTGCTCGGATTGAATGGGTTTGGATACGCGCGTTCCAGAACGTAACCCATAGGTAGATCTGGTGGCGTTCCTGGTTCGTTGGCAACAGCGGAGATTGGGTTCAGTGTCGGCCCAACGATGTCGCATTCCCAAGGGTTGCCACCCTGATGGTTCGCACTGGATCGGTACCAGAAAACGATGTCTTGGCCTGCGAGGGGCTC
>JAHEJB010000168.1 GCA_024639085.1 Rubricoccaceae bacterium
AGCGTTTCTTACCGCGGTGTGCGCTCCTCGGTAGGATAGCAATGTGCCGTTTCCTGCTGAGGTCTTTTTCACCGACGCGCGCAAGAGTCAAGTGCCAACCTCAGCGGTTGATGCATCCTCAGCGACTTAGAGCATGATCCAAATGACGGCGGTCGCGCCACCGCTGCAGGTTGGGTAACGCCACAGGCCCCGGTTCAGTGTTAAGACAGGCAGACATTTGTTCCGGTTTCTTAGCAGCCTTGCTGTGACTGCGTTCGACGCGTCGGTTGGGCGGACTGTGCGTCGAAATTGCGCCGAAGGCGTCAGTTCAGACGATTCACCTTATTAGCATTGCGTTCCGTGTCGTGAACGACAGCCACGCTCTCTAATCACAGCAATGGACTCGCGCCTTGGAAAGTGGATGCGCGCATCGAAGGGGGCGTCCTTATAGGAGATTCCATTTCGCCCATCGGTTTGCGCGCGGTGGTGGTTTTCAGGCGACGTCGCGTCGAGCGCAACTCGCGTCGCGCTTTCTATCCTCTGCAAGTCGACGTTCCACAAACTGCCAGGGCGCGGAACTGACATCGTTCTGTGCTGAAGATTCCATTCGAGAATCCGATTAATCATGATTCGAACTGGCCGCGATGGGAGCTGTGGAGTGGGCTGAAAGTTGCCGCTTGGTATTCGCAAATGCGTGTCTGACAGAAGACGGGCGACCGGAAGATTAAGGACACATTCGAGAGACTTCAGACGTCCCAGAATCCGACCGTTCGCTGAATGAGCCAGAACGCAGCAACTCCACCGATGGCGTAGGCTGGAACGCTGTAAACCCATTCCGGAGGTGAGATTGAGATGCGACGGACGATCGCATGGAGAAGGATTGCCGCGGCAACGAACATTAGTTGGCCCGCTTCGACGCCGAGGTTAAAGGTTAGCAGTGCCATTGGGATCGACTGCTGTGGAAGCCCTACTTCACTCAACGCACCTGCAAATCCGAACCCGTGCAGCAGTCCGAAAGTGAACGAAACAATCCACGGCCACCGGGCGGTCAGACCCGGCTGGCCCTGACGAGAGCGAATGATCTCGGACGCAACAAACACGATGCTCAACGCAATGATTGCTTCCACCGGTGGCCCCGGGACATGCACAAATCCCAGCGTCGCCAGAGCCAGGGTGATGCTGTGCGCCGCCGTGAACGAGGTGATCGTACCGACGAGCTTCTTCCAGTCTGAAACGATCAACAGCAGAGCCAGCACAAAAAGAAGGTGGTCGATACCGAGCAGAATATGTTCGACGCCGAGCACGAAGTACGTCCATGCGACCTGACCGAGACCAGGGTTGGCTTCCACCACATAGGTCGGATCGTCCGGCGTCAGCCGACGTGTGATCTCCGTTCCGTGGAGTCGTTCGAAACGAAGCAGCACGTCGGTAAACGTGCCGGCGAGACCTTCGATCGTGATGGGCGTGCCGGTCAGCCCTCCGTCGCGGCGGATGCGGAGACGCTGCACATGCGCGCTGCCGACAAAAGCGCTGACAGGCTCCGCCAGGTGCTCGACGTCACTACCGAATCGAAGGTGAAGGCTAAGCCGCTCGTTGACTCCGCGCGCAGGAACTTTCCAGAGAACATCGTAGACGTCTTCTGTCGTTTCACGAATCTGTACGTAACCTGGTCGCATCTCGTGCGCCTGCGCAGGTGCCGATGAAAGGACAAAAACAACGCACAGGAAACGAGCAACTGAACGATTCATTCTGTGGTTGCCTCGTCGGGAGCCTCTGCCGTCTGCTCGGGCCACTGAATGACAACTTCGTAATTCTGTAACAGCGATTTGTTTGTCTCCTCTCGAACGGCCAACCGCCGTTCATTGCTCCACTCTCGCTGCACGATTGGTCGAATCTCGGTTAGCTCAGGCAGCCGCCCCTTCGTGATCGAGTCAATCCGGAGCAGGTGAAATCCAAGTCCCGAAGGGACCGGTCCCTGCCACTGGCCAATCTCCAGTTTGTCCAGTTCCTGGGAGAAGCCACTGCCGAACGTTCCGTCAACGGCCCGACGCGGCACCTCTTTTAAGGAAGTAGGCAACAGGCTGACGTCGCCGACTTCGATTTGTCCCGATCCCGTCTTCCCATCGTCCGCTCGCAGCTTCGTGAGTTGTTCCGCTACGTAACCCTCGGGGTCGTCGCCATGTTTCTCCGGATTAAAGTACACCTGCTGGAACGTGTAGGTGCCCGATTCACGGAACGTGTCTTCGTGTTCGGCGAGGTAAGTCGCGAGCTCTTCCTCGGTGGGTTCAATCACAGAGGCCGTATCGTCAGTCAGGAATTCCATCTTTTGCCGTAGACGACGCCGGATGATCGTGTCGTCGCGATCAATTCCCATGGCAACGGCCTGCCGGTAATAGACTTCTTCGAGGACAAAGTCGTCGATCAGTCCCTGAAGTTCCTCCTTGGTCGGTGGACGCTGCCATGTCTTGGCAAAGATGCTGGCAAGCTGCTCAATGCGACCTGCGCTGACCACGATTTGTGGGCCCGTCTCACCTGATGCGAAGTTGTTCCGCTCGTCGTCAACCACCCAATCGTAGACAAGAAACAGAGCCACTCCGATCAGCAGAAAGTGCAGCAGTGGTTCTCTAAATAGTTTCTTCATGCACTACCTGATTGCTTTTGAAGCTGCAATTCCTCTCTTCACTCTCCCACTTTTTTGGGAGGTCGGACGCGGTAGCGGCCGGGGAGGGCGCCCTCCCGGGCCTGAGAGCCCGACCCTCGCGACGGGAGAGTGAACGTGGCTGAAAGACTCAAGGTGTCACTGTCAATTTAGTTCGATGGCGTCGAAGGTTCACGCTCGGCCGCCAGGATGTATTTGCGGATCCCGTTCATCTCCGATGCTTGCAACGTAACGTTCTCGTTCTTTAGGAGTTCGCCAACGACCTCTGTGTAATTCCAGTGTTCCCATTGTGTCAGATCAGCCGTTATCGTATCCGCGCCTTGGGGATGGAATTGCAGAGCGATTCCATAACTCTTCACAATTCGTTCACGCAACTCACGGGTGCCGGCTCGGCCATGGATTGAAAGCGCCGTCAAGACCGCTCGGATCTCCGCGGCGGAACGTTCGGAATCTCGCAGATATGTAGCCTCGATTTCTTCGATAGCCTTCTCGCCATTTAGCTCGATGTATGCGGTTGCCCAAGCCGCAAGATTGGTGGTTAATCCGAATTCCTGACAGCTTTGAAACGTCTCCTCAATGAGTTTACGGTCGCGGGGGTCGGCCTTTTGGGCCAACAGCAGAATTGCCAATGATCGCCACTCGATGTACTCCCTCCGCTGAAGCAAGGGGCGTAGTTCTTCGCGTGAGACGAACTCTGCCATTCGTTTGATCTTTTCGTAAGGCGCGCGGCCAAGTTCCAAATACGCCAGTTCGAAGATCAAACGATTCTTGTGACCGAAGAGAGACAAGAAGAATTCGAGGCGGTGCTGGATATCTCCCTTTCCGGTCCACCTGTCGGCAAACAGCAGAATTCGTTCGACAACGATTTGATACTTCTCGTCTGCAATCCCAAGCCTTTGCCAATCTTGCCCCATGTCTCTTCGAACCAGCACGACCGCTTCGCCGGGATGAAGTTTCAGCCGACGTCGAGTCGCACTATCAACGAACAAGCCGAAAGGCTCTGTTGGTGGTTCGCCCTTGAGAACTTTCATTACCGAATACGTAAACGGTTTCTCGACGTTCTCGCGCACAAGAACAACCGTTTCACTTTCCAGCAGATGATCGGCAACCGTCTTCGTCGGCATAGCAACACAGATGGGACACGCTTGCGCGCGTGCAGCGAGCAAGACCACAAACAACGCGCCCAGGATAACGCCAGTGCTTGGAGACGCGGTTCGATTTGGAGAGGTTCTGATCATGACTTACTGGGCACGGCAGATAGTTTCCAGTTCCACTCCATCTTCAAGCCTGGTCTTTGCGTGTCGGGTACCAGACCCACATCACGACAGCGATCACGAAGAGCACCGGAACGTCCGCCCACATGTGGGCGTGTTCGTTCGGGTAGAAGAAAGACTGGGGTACCATCACCAGACCGTGCAATACGCTGGACAGGATACCGAAATCGAACAGGGCAACGTTGCGACGAGGGTCTTTTGCGCCCCGGATCAACAGGATGCCAAAGGCGACATACAGCGCTCCCAGCATGTAAAGGTAAGGGTGCAGGCCGTCGAAAGGCGAAGGCGCGTGGGCCGGACCGATATTCGGAAAGCCCTCCGGCTGGGCGCCCCACATGAATCCCGGGGGATAGATAAACACCATCGGTATGAGGCCGACGACCAACAACCAGCCCAGGATGCGCATCAGCCAGGCCGATCGGCGAAGCTGCTTTTCTCGGTCCGTCATACGAGTTTTCCTGGTTACAGGTTGCCGAACACCGGTTACTGATTGCCCACCGCTACGGCGTGTACCAGATCGGACTTGTGTAAGCCCTGTCCTGCACCGTCATGGTGACCTCCTTGGGCATCTTGATTCCGAAGCGTTTGGCGTCGTAGGCCGTCCAGCGCGGAGTGGGGATCTCGATAACGCGCACGTAGTAGAAGGCGCGCTGCTGCGGGTCGAAATTCGGATCCTTCCAGTAGGCCGTGAATAGAGTGTCACCGATGCTGTTGGTGTAGGACGCGTCGGCAACGTCGACGGTTGTCCCGAC
>JAHEJB010000001.1 GCA_024639085.1 Rubricoccaceae bacterium
CGTCGCACCAGTACTTGGCCAGTCCGCCACGACAGACGCCGCCCTCGAGAGCCGCCCTACGGAAACGCTTCCGTCACAAGTAAACGCTCCCGCACTCGACGCCGTCGCGACCGACTCGCCAACAGACGAACAACTGGCCCGCCGCATAGCCCGCCTTTATGCACGCCAGGCCGAGCTTCTCGAAGCCGAAGCTTCTGGTAATCCTGCCGAATACGAGTCGATTTTGGACGATCTCGTAAGAGATGTTCAGTTGTTGTCAGAGCAGGAAGGGGTGATTCAAAACCCGCGTTTCCGTGAGGTTTACAGTTCAATTCTGACAGAGCACGAGCAGTTCTACGGTGAGCCCGCGCTTGATAGGGGTGAGATTTTTCCATTCCTGGAACGCGCGTTCGCAGAAATGCACGCTGTCGACGGCCCGTTGATTGAAGATGTTGATCTTCCAGACGTACCAGCAAGCAGCTACGCGACTGTTATCCCTATGGACATCAATCGCCTGGTGGAGAACAGCCTGAACTACATGAGACGCTCGCCGAGCCACGTTACGCGGCTCCAAACACGTGCGGACACTTACTTCCCGATGGTGGAGCGCATCCTGGCAGAAGAAGGTGTGCCGGATGAGCTCAAGTATCTGGCTATGGTTGAGAGTGCGCTGAATCCGCGAGCTTATAGCCATGCTGGCGCTGCAGGCATGTGGCAGTTCATTCCAGCAACGGGCCGTGCTTATGGTCTGCGTGTTACACGAGAAGTGGATGACAGGCTTAATCCAGAGAAGGCTACGCGTGCGGCCGCTCAGCATCTGCGTGACCTCTATGAACGGTTTGGTGATTGGCATCTGGCGCTCGCTGGATACAATTGTAACCCGGCAGTTATCGCACGTGCTGCTCGTCGTGTACAGGACAGAACGGGCCGTCGTGCGACGTTCTGGGACATCTACAACAACATTCCACGAGAGACGCGCAATTATGTGCCGATGTTCATTGCAACGGCACTCGTGGTGTCCAACCCGACGGCGTACGATCTCCCAATAGGAGAGCCTGGCAGTCGGTATGTGTACGACCAGATTCCGGTTGAAGGAGGTACGTCGCTGAGCGCTATTGCTCGAGTTCTCGAGATCGATGTAGAGGCTATCCGGGCATTGAATCCTTCCATCCGCCAGAGCCGCGTGCCTACGCAGCGCGACCCGTGGATGCTGCGCATACCATCGGGATACCAGGGCATGCATGGCGATGACCTCGCCCAGTTCGCTCCGGCATCTGCCAGAAATAGTGCGCTGTTTGCGGCCAGTACCGTTCACTATGGTTCACGTTCTATCCGACCAGTTGCTCCGAATGAGGCAAACTCGTCTACGACCCTACGCAATCCGACGTCTACAGACCTTGCTGCTGCTAACCGCACAGGTCGTGGACGTTCCACATCGTCTGAGTCGTCAACGCCGCGTGAAACACCACCAGTTCGCACGGTGGCAGATGTGGCGCGTACGAATACTCCTGTTCGGGAAGCGTCGACCAGCGACACGCCAGCAGAGCCCGCTCCACCGCGCAATCAGAATCACCGCGTGCAACGTGGAGAAACACTGACAGGTATTGCTCAGCGCTACGGTGTAACGGTCAACCAGATCGTGAACGAGAACAGCCTTCGCAGCACTACCATTCGTGTTGGCCAAAGGTTGCGTATCAACGCCGATGCATCTCGGGCACGCAGTACGGCTACGTCTCGTAGCAGTGGTCCGCGTACTGTTCGGCATACAGTTCGCCGTGGTGAAAACCTAACCGGTATTGGTCGGCGCTACGGTGTAACGGTTCGCCAGATTATGAACTGGAACAGCCTTCGGAGCACGACTATCCGGCCCGGTCAACGCCTTCGGATAGTGACCCGCAGAAACGTAGGCTGACTCAGTCAAATAGAGGTACGAAGGGGTGTAGCGGTATGCTGCGCCCCTTTTTTGTTTGGTCATGTTTCCTAGAGGACGATTGTCCGATCTTCGGTGGCCAGCAATGTATTCGGAAAGATCTGCTGCGCCGCATTAAGTATCTCGCCGAGTTGTATATCGTCGTGCCCTGGGTCGTGATGGAAGAGCGCTAGTTGTTTCACGTTGGCTTGTGCGGCCACCCGAGCCGCGCGCTCCCACGTTGTGTGACCCCATCCGATGCGCTTGGAATACTCTTCGGGTGTGTATTGTGCGTCACAAATAAGTAGATCGGCGTCGGATGCATTTTCGATGAGGCGCTCATCGTATTTCTGAATACCGTGCTCGTAGTCGGTACAGTAAATAACAGAGTTGCCGCCCGCCTCTACTTTGTATCCGAATACAAATTGCGTGTGATGGACGGGGAAAGGAGTGACGGTGAGCTTCCCAACCTGAACAGGCTCGTCGTCCTTCAGGACAATCTGTTTTGTTTTCGCCGCCAGGTTATTGAACGAGATTGGAAAAAAGGGCACGGACATCTGTTCATTGAGCAGATCGAAGGGGGCGCCTTCCAAGTCCGACCCATAGAAGGTCACACTATTCCTTTCATGGAAAAGCGGCGCGAAGAAAGGAATGGCTTGTATGTGATCCCAATGGAAATGAGATAGAAAAACGTGTAGATCTAACGGCTCTTGTTTGGATTGCGTAACAAGTTGGTGACCCAGCTCATGAGCTCCCGTCCCCATATCCAAGATGCACGAGGATCCACTTGAATGCTGAACTTCCACGCAGGCTGTGTTGCCTCCCGTCCCCAAATGTGAGGCAGTTGGCGTTGGAATTGAGCCACGAACGCCCCAGAAGCGAACGTTTATGCATTCCAAATTGCCACTAGCGCTTGGGGAGACGTCGGCCATAGCTAGAGGCGAAAGCGACGAAGTGTGATGGCTGTCTCCACAAGTATCACCTTTGCCACAGCTACCGTAGGAACGGCCAGAGCCATCCCGACCACACCAGCCAACCGACCTCCTAATAGAATGGCGAGGAGAACGGAAACCGGATGCAGTGACACGTTGCGGGCCGTTATCCACGGCTGGAGTATCACATTCTCGAGCGTCTGCACCAGGACGAAGACGATAACGATTCCAAGGATTTGGCCCATACCGCCCGTGGAAAGGACAGAAATGGCCAAAGTCAATCCCGCGGATATAAGGAAACCTACGTATGGGATAAAGTTGGCGATACCCGTAAAAATGCCAAGCATCACGTAGTAATTGACTCCAACTAAACCAAGTCCGATGATTGTGGCGATGCCAACGAGCAATGCGACAAGTGATTGTCCCCGGAGATAACTCCCGAGCTGTGCATCAATCTTGTAGATCACGCCCATTGTGAATTCGAAATAGCGATTCGGTACCAGCGAAACCAGCTTCTTCATTAACCTCGTTCCGTCACGCAGAAGGAAGAACAACACAAATGGAATAACCACGAGGTTGCCAATCATTGAAAGGGCGCCGGTTGCATTGCTCAGCAAATGTCTCTCCTGTGTCTCAATGGCTCGACGTGCCGATTCAGAAAGGCCGAGCGAGCCGGGTTCGACGAGAGGGAGAAGTTCCGCTAAGTCCGCCTCCAGGCGATCTATCAGAGCGAATAGACGTCCATCCCCTAATTCCCCCTGCCAACCAACGGCTTGTTCGGCGATGATTGGGACCAGCAGCCATCCAAGCACCACCACGAGCAACGACAAGCTGAAAAATATTACGGTAGCAGCTGTCGTTCGTCTCATGCCCCTCCGCTCGAGTCCGTTAACGAGTGGATTTAGGAGGTAGGCGATTATGGCCGCGACAAGAAAGAGAATCAGGAGGTCGTGGCCATAGACCACCAGCACCCCGATAGCTCCAAAAGCAGCAAGCCAAAGAGCGCCTCTAAACCATGGATTCCGCGTCGTCATCTAGGATGGGATGGTCCGGCGGAGGGGATTCTACTTCAGATGCGACGGGTTGGGCTTGAAGTCGTTCGTACGCTTTGCGCATAGATTCCAGCTCGTCGCTTACTTCCACAAGGCGTATCCCAACCAACCTGGCAAGCGACAAGAGAATCTTGACGCCAAGGCGTGGATTGCGATCCAGAAGGCCTAACAGGTCGGGTTGGAATAGACTGAGTAACATGCAGTCGGATTTCGCCCGCGCCGTGGCGGAGCGAATGACTTCGTTGAGCAGCGCGATTTCGCCAAAGAAATCACCGTCATTAAGCTCGACGAGTTCACGCCCCGCGGGTTCAGATTGAATTGAGACGACGCCTTTCGCAATGATGTACATCCCGAGGCCAGGCTCGCCCTGTGTGAAGATGGACTCGCCCGCCACATATTCGCGACGATGGAGAATGCGTCGAAGTATGGCAATGTCGCGGCGACTGAGGTCATCGAACAACGGGATATTGCGGAGAACATCCTCCTCATCTTCTCCGGTCCCGCCCAAAACGTTTTTCCAGAGGCTATTCATAGACACGGTTAGTTGAGGGCCTCAAGGCCATAATTCGCGACAAAGAGGGATAACTTCAAGGTACGGTCCAGCATTAAGAATTGCATGAATGCGAGCCGTGCAGCACGATCTACTGCAGCGAAACAGTTTCTGTATTGACCGATCGAACACACGGCTGTACTCTGCCGTACTCCACATGCCATTACGCTTCCCTCTATGACAAACCACCGTGTTTTTCTTGCCCTGACCTTATTTGTAGGTATCGGCATCGTTCTAGCTTCGTGCGACACAGCAACTCCAGCTCAACGCCCTACGGAGGTGACGATCAACGGAGTCACTTACGCCGTCATTGGGCAAGCTGATCTCGAGCAGACGAGCGATGGCCTAGTTGTGGGCAACATTGGTTCTTCAGGAAACGATGGCGTGCGCGTCACCCCAGAGTTACCTATTGAAGTAGCGGACATCCGCACGATGCCCGTCGAACTTCCCGATAACGGTAGGTGGGGGATGCAGGTATTCGGTGAAACATCCAGTGGTAGGACGGCACTTGCGACCGTCTGGAATCAAGCGATAAATGGAGCAGAACACGACATTGTGTTCGACTTCGCCTCGGAAATGAACGTCTCCCGGATGATCCTTGAGTACTACCTGGGCGGCGAGTTGCAGTATTCAGTAGAGGTGCCTTCCGGCGGGGCTGGGAACCGTATAGCAAATGCCGGTCGAGGAACTAGCGGGCCTACATCCGTACACGTGCTCTGCGTAAATGGGGAACTCATTGTCGCGACCGATTACAACGGCGATGCTCCTTTGCAGGGCTGCTCCGGTGAACTTCTGTCAAACGTACCAGATGCTCCGGGACCAATCTGCGCAGACTTTATACAGGCGCGGCCGGTTACAGAAATTGCCTTTCCAGATGCCACGAGCCTGGAAGTAACAGCGAGAACGGTCCCGCAATTCACGATAACAGACGGTTTTGTGGGGCATTCCCCCAACCTATAGGCCACATTACGTGACATTTACATAGGGACCCGTGCGATTCGTGACACGCCTGTGCAAGTGGTGAGTTAAAGCGCGTACGCTATTGATTTCGTCGCGATCATAGGTTCAATCGCTTTTCTCAACAGCAAGTGGATCACGATGAATTACATCACTAGTAAGACCACGCGTTCAGCGTTCGCGCTCTCTGCCGGAACGCTGATGATTTTTCTTACAACTTCCAGTTCCTTTGCCCAGCCTGCAGGCCGGATGCAAATGGATCCAGGTGAACGCGTTGAGCAGATGCTTGTGGCAATTGACGAGCACGTCGATATCACGGATGAGCAGGCAGATCAGCTGCGTCCCATTCTCCTCGAAGAAGGCGAACGTCGACGTGAAGTGTCTGAGCAACTCGGACGTTCGAACCGGGAAGCGGTGCGGGCAGCTATGGACGCGATACGTGCAGAGACCAATCAACGAGTACGTGAAATCCTTACCGAAGAACAGATGACCAAGTATGTGGAGTGGCAGCAATCTCGTTCTCGGGGACCACGCCAGGGGCGACGCCCAGGTGGGCGCGGTGGCCAGTAATGTATGGTCTTCATTCGTTCTATTCCGATTCAAAAAAATGACCAGAATGACTTCGGCTGCTATCCCCCTACGCTACGCCGCGTTTTCTCTTCTTATCGGCGGCTTGCTGTGTTCCAGAGTAGAGGCACAGGAATCTAGCGTGCCGACAATCTCTGGCTACGTGGTTGATGGAAATACCGGAAATGGTCTTCCCTCGGCCTCGGTCGCCATCTGGATGCTGCCACGCACTACCTCAGGAGAAACGACGCTAGCTACGGGCGCAATTACACGTGCCGATGGTCGGTTCGAAATTTCTGGCCTGCGTGCGGGCAGTTATCGTGTTGTTGCAAGCTTCGTTGGCTACGTCTCCGAATCAATAGAAACCGTTGAGCTCGTACGAGGTGCCCCAAATGCAGATGTTGGTACCATTACTCTCAACGAGGATGTCGCTCTACTCGAAGAAGTAGAGGTCGCGGCCGAACGCCAAGGTGTTGAATTTCAAATTGACAGGACCGTGTACAATGTGGCCGACGACCCGCTTGCACAGGTCGGAACTGTAACGACGATTCTTGAGCACATTCCTTCCGTTGATGTGGACATTGACGGAAACGTGAGCTTACGGGGCGTCTCAAACGTCGCCATTCTCATTAATGGCCGCGCGGCACCTGTGAGCGGCGATTTTCTAGCCGCCTACCTTCAGAGTCTACCGGCAAGCGCCATTGCGAGTGTCGAGGTTATCCCTAATCCGTCGGCCCGCTACGAGCCGGACGGAATGGGAGGCATTCTGAACCTCGTCCTCAAAGAGGACGTGGAATTGGGAATTGGTGGCGCCCTTACAGCAGGTGGCGATTCGCAAGGGGGCGGAAGCGTTTCTGGGCTTTTGGCTTACAATCGAGGCCCAATCACGGTGACGTCCTCATACGGATTTCGGCGGAACGTGCGAGAGTCTGATGGCGGACGTTTTCGGATTAACAGATATCTAGACCCTGAAACAAGTCTTGATCAGGACATTCTGGACATACGGACCAACACGTCTCATTTCGGCAGCATTACGGCCGACTACGCCATTTCCGACAATTCGCTTTTTACTATTGCTGGCCAAGCGGGCTATCGGGGAGAAGGTGAAGACGAGTCAACCACGTTTGTGGAATTGGACGCAACGGACAATCCGACACTCAGCTACGAAAGATTGGGCGATGCATCCGGGTCCGGCTGGAACGGTGATGTCAGACTCGGATTCCGGCAGGATTTCGGGACCCCTAGCCAGGGCGAAGCGCCTTCCGAAGATGGAGGCGGCTTTCGCGGGCGACGTGGAGGACACGGCCGTGGTGGGCGCGGAGGGCAGAGTGGTGGAGGCCCTCCAACAGGACTCGGAAGCCACACGCTTTCGGCCGAGGCGCGGTTTGACATCTCGTCTAACGCGGACGAAAACATCCTGACAGAGCAGCTACTCAACGATGCCGGAGATATCCTTGAATTGCAGCAAACGAGCGACGGCAGTGACCGCAGCGAAGGTTCTTTGCAGATTGACTATGTACGCCCGCTTCTGGAAATCGGAACGGAGACCCGAATCGAGATCGGCTATCGTGGTGAAATCGAACGCCTGAGGAGTGATTTCTTTTCCGAGACGTTTGATGATTCGCTTGGCACATATGTCCCCGACAATGCGCTCAACAACGCGTTCGATTACGACCAGCAGATCCACGCGGCGTATCTACAGTTCGCCACGAAACTTGGAGCTTTGGGCGTTCAGCTCGGCCTGCGTGCAGAGACGGCTACGACGACATTTACTCTTCAGAACACGAGCGAGGCTTTCGACAACAACTACACGAGCCTCTTTCCGAGTGTGTTCTTTGTGTACGAGGTAACAACGAACACGGCGCTCCGGGCGAGTTACAGCCGACGCATCAACCGCCCACGCACATGGTACCTCAACCCGTTTCCAAGTGTCGATGACCCGCTGAACATCCGTCAGGGTAATCCTTTCCTTCGGCCTGAATATGTGGATGCTGTCGAACTAGGCTTCGTTCAATACGTGGGAATCGGATCGCTCCAACTCACGCCATATTATCGTCGAACAACCGATGTCATCCGCCGATTCCAGTTGTTGGGAGATGACGGAGTTACGACGAGTACGTTCGAAAATCTCGCGGAAAACGACTCTTACGGAGTAGAATTCGTGGCGTCGTTTCGCACGGGTATTGTCCGAGGTAGCGCGAGCATCGAGGGCTTTAAAACCGTAACCGACGGATCGAACGTAGATTCCGATCTCGAAAACAATTCGTTTGGGTGGGGCGGACGCCTCAACTCCACATTCTCCGTTCGAGAAGGAATGGACTTACAGGCAAGCGTGCGATATCGTGCACCTATGAATACTGAGCAGGGCAGCACGGGAGCTCGGACCTTCGTGAACCTTGGCCTCCGACAACGTTTTTTGGACGATCGTGCCAGCTTATCCGTCCAGCTTCGAGATCCATTCGATACAGGCCGCTTCGAATCCATATTTGACCAACCACGACTCTATCAGGAGTTCTCTCGCTCCTTCGGTGGAAGACAACTCGGCGTTTCACTCACATATGCGTTCGGGCAACAGGACCGTCAGCGACGAAATAATGGACCAGAAGGTGGCGGCGAGGGGTTCGAAGACGTTGGCCTTGACGGCTAGCGGACAACCCTTACGCGGGTAGCGCAATTACGAAGGAGGCTCCGCCACTCTCGTTGCCTTCAAGCTTCATCGCACCGCCGTGGCCCTGGGTAACGATTTCGTAAGAGAGCGACAGCCCCAGGCCCGTGCCCTCGCCCGATGGCTTCGTCGTAAAGAACGGCTCGAAGATCTTTCGTCGCATGTCTTCGGGGATGCCAGGGCCGTTGTCGGAAATGCGGATTTCAACAGCGCTCGTGCGCCGCTTGGTAGACACAGAAACGTTTGGTTGATAGCCTTCCTCGGTCGTCTTTGCTTTTTCCTGGACGGCGTAGAAGGCATTCCCGAAAAGGTTGATAAGAACGCGCCCAATTTCCTGAGGGATGAGTTCAACCTCACCCGCGTTTTCGTCAAATTCCTGCTTCAAGTCAATGTTGAAATCGACGTCGCGGGCCCTCTGGCCGTGGAAAGCCAGATTGGCGTACTCCTGGACAAACGCATTGATGTTCACTGCCACGCGCTCACTAGCCCCACCTCGTGAATGCTGAAGCATGGCATGAACGATCCTATCTGCACGCTGTCCGTGCTCGTGAATGCGGCGCGCGTTCTTTTTGAGGTCTTCGATCAGGTCGTTTACTTCCGGAAGGGCATCGGCCACAGAGCGCGAAGAATCGGAGCTGAGTTCTTCATTCAGTTCATCAGCTAGATCCACACTCAGTTGCGCGAAGTTGTTCACGAAGTTCAGCGGGTTCTTTATCTCGTGAGCAATCCCCGCCGTCAGCTGTCCCAGAGATGCGAGTTTCTCGGCTTGAATTAGCTGGGTTTGCGTTGTTTTAAGATGGTCGTGACTTTCCTCCAATGCTGTGTAGGCCTTTTCAAGTTCGCGCGTCTGCTCAAGTTCTGCCGCCTTTCGTTCGTTCTCCACTTTTAAAACTTTGGCTTCGGCCTCCGCCATTTCCGCTCGCATCTCAGCCTCACGGCGCTCGGCGCGAACTCGTTCCTGCGACAGAAGTCGTTCGCGTTGGAATCTATCGGCAACCACGACGATACCAACGAAAAGAAGAGCGTAGAGTAGATAGGCCCAAATCGTACGCCACCAAGGAGGCGCCACACGAACGTGAACAGCCAACGGCTCCTCGCTCCATACCCGATCGGCGCTAGCTGCCTTTACACGGAGCGTGTAATTGCCTGGCGCGAGGCCTGTGTAAACAGCTTTGTGTTCGGTACCGAGGTCGCGCCATTCTTCTTCTAGCCCGTCCAACATGACCGCATATCGATTCCGATCAGTATCGCTGAAGTGGAGAGCCGCGAACTCAAACGTGACAACGGTGTGGTCGTAGTCGAGATAAATCGTTTCGGCCACTGGAGCGGCTACGCGCAACGCAGAATTCTCTCCAGGTACTACTTCCTCCTCAAGAATTCGGACACCGGTAAGCGAGACTTGTGGAGGATACGGGTTGGACGTTCCCGCTTGCGCCGGATCGAAGGCGATAAGCCCATCTGCGCCGCCAAAGAACAGCGTACCGTTAGTCGCTCGAAATGAGGCCTTGGTCAGAGTCCGAAGTCCAGGGGTTCGCTCGCTATCGAAAACGCGAAACGTTTCCGTTACTGGGTCGAACCGAGCCAAGCCACGGCTTGTGTTCAGCCATAGAAAGCCGGAATCGTCCTCCACAATGGCCCGAACAGCATTGCCTGGCAAATCGCTGTTTGTTTCCGAGTATGCCCTAAATCCTTCAGATGGCCTGGCCGGGTTGAATCTATTCAGCCCTCCTTGTTCAGTCCCAATCCACAATTCCCCATTGGCTCGGGCGTGCAGTGACAAGATTGAGCTGTCCGAAATGCTCGTCGTATCTGCCGGGTCGTGTCTGAAATGCTCGAATGAAACCCCGTCCGTGTCATTAACAAGACGATCAAGGCCGCCTGCTGAACCAACCCAGATGGTTCCCTCGGAACCTCCAACAATCGACTCAATGGTTTGATGGCTTAGGCTGGATGCTCGAGATGGATCATGGGAAATGTCACGTGATGACCCCGAGACAGGGTCAAAAAGAGTAATTCCTTTCTCCAGACTGCCAATCCAGAGTTGACCGTTATCGTCTTCAAAGATGGCTGAGACAACGAGAATGCTAAGCGGGACTCCGCGAAACGAACCGCTGCCTCGGTCGAATTCTTTCAGCCCCTCCCGCGTACCCAGCCAGAATTGCCCGGATCGACTCTCTTGTATGACCGTGATATAAAGATTGCCACCATCCTGACTTCCGCTAGGAAGAAAATGCTCGAACGTGCCATTGCTGTCGGCCAACCGATTCAGCCCTTTTTCCGTGCCCACCCAGGTGGAACCATCGGATGTTTGGTTGACGGACAGGACTGTGTTGTTACTTAAACTCCCTGCTTGGTTGTCTTCGTGCTTATAAATGCGGAAAGAGCTACGGGCACGATCAAACCAATTGAGGCCCCCATATGTGCCAATCCAAAGCACCCCCTGGCGGTCGCTCAAAATGGTGCGCACGAAGTTGTGACTCAGTGCATCGGGTCTACTCTCATCGGGCAGAAAACTCGTCTGCCGGTTGTCGGCATCCAGCTTGTGTAAACCAGCACCGGCTGTGCCGATCCAAAGGCTTCCATCTGATTCCTCGTACAACGATGTGATGATCGTCGCGCCAACGCCACCCTCCAGCGTAATGGAATTGAAGGTTGCCGAAACAGGATCAAAACCTCTCACGCCTCCACCAAAAGTGCCTATCCAGAAGCCTCCTTGTTCTCTTGGCGAGATAGCCGAGATGATATTTCCTGGAGGGTCATCCAGCACTTCGTAGGCTACAAAGTTCTCAGATTCCGTGTCGAAGTGGTTCAGACCGCCACCGTCTGTGCCTACCCAAAGTGCCCCTTCTGCGTCGAGGTTCAAAGAAAGTACCCGATCCTGACTCAACGACGACGCGTCTCCGTTTGTGTGCTTGAAGATTGTGAATGTGCCTTTTTCAGGGTCCAGGCGCCCAAGGCCCTCGTCTGTGCCTACCCAAAGTGTCCCGTTTGCTTCTTGTAGAAGCGCGTTAATGTCATCGTTTGGCAGACTGCTAGGGTCGTCGGGATTGTGGCGAAAGTGTGTGAACGTCTCAGTTGCCGGGTCAAATCGGTTCAGTCCTCCGTCCGATGTGCCAACCCAGATATATCCATCGATATCTTCGAGAAGCGAGATCACTCCATTTGCAGAAATCGTCGTGCTGTCGTCCGCAACTCGGCGAAACTCCGTGACATCGTATCCATCAAATCTGTCGAGACCGTCCAACGTACCGATCCAGATAAATCCTCTTACATCCTGAAGGACTGCGTTGATTTTCTCCTCCGAGAGTCCATCTTCTACAGAAAGATGCTGGAAAGAGATGTCCTGCGCTGCCGCCATCCGCAGACCTGCCAGCCCGAGAGCAAGGGCAGTTAGCGCCGCAAATTGAGCGATGGAGAAAGAAGTGCCAGTACGCATTGCGTGGTGGTTAGACGGAGGCTTTGGCAGTGCCTGCCATGCGTAGACGCTCAAGTTCGGCAGCGGCTTCGTCGGAAACGGACGTGAATCGGATCGTCAGCATCGGACCTCCGACACTCGTTGTTTCGGCCTCCACAACCTTCGCGTAGACATCTTCCAGCATGCCATCCGATTCAATCGGGATGGTCAGCTTGATGTCTGTTCGTTCCGCTACCGGCTGGGCCGTAAGCACTACGGCCTGGTTTGGCGATAGCCGGACCATCTGGGCTTTGAGTTCCCCATCTACAATCTCCTTCCCATCTAGAGGAGTGTAGGTGCAGGCTAAAGGAACGGTGAGCGCCGTAAGTGGGTCGGCCGTCGTCACCGGCACGTCGAGATTGTATTCGCCGCCCACCCCCACCACGAAATGTACAAGGATGCGTTCTACAAAGCCTTTCATCGCCACTTCCTGGGAGGTGCCGAGCCGGACATGATCGCCGACTTTGTCCTTGGTCGTTGTTGAAATCACAACTTCGCCGGAAGCGGCCAATGCCTGAATCCTACTGGTCAGGTTAACTGGGCTTCCGACTACGCCGTATTTCGCACGTTTCTCAGATCCGATGTTGCCTACGACTACCTCGCCCGTGTTCACAGCTATGCCCATCTCCAGATCCGGTAGATCTCTTTTTGACATCTTCGTGTTTACATCCTTCATGGCGCATTGCATTGCCACCGCGCACGCGACTGCGCGTTCAGCGTGATCCGTACGGGGAATAGGCGCGCCAAATATGACGAGGATTGCGTCGCCAATGAACTCGTCAATTGTACCGCCGTATTCGTCGATGACCTCCGTCATTCTACCGAGATATACGTTGAGGAGCTCTACAACGCGCTCAGGCTCGAGTCGCTCCGAGAGGGCAGAAAAGCCGCTAAGGTCGCTCATTAGCACGCTCACTTCTCGGCGTTCACCGCCTAGCGCAAGAGAATCCGTGTCCGCTAGAACGGCTTGCGCGACTTCATCGGAGAGATAGCGCCCAATAGCTTCGCGGACGAAAACTGCCTCACGCTCTCTTGCCACTACCTCGCGGGCATTATTCAGCGTCACTTCAAGGTCCGAAAGATCGATGGGCTTGGTTAGAAAGTCGAAGGCGCCCTGGTTCATAGCCGTGCGAATATTCTCCATGTCGCCGTAGGCTGTTACGACAATCGCCTTCTGCTGCTGCTCGCGTTCTCTTAGTCGCCCTAGAAGTGTAAGCCCATCCATTCTGGGCATGTTGATGTCTGTAACAATGATCTCAATCTCTGGGTCGATATCCAGTTTTTCCAACGCTTCTACGCCATCTCCAGCGAAGTCGAGCATGAGCAAACCATCCCGCACATGCCGCCGGAATTTCTGACGGATGAGAGGAGCCAGGTCTGGCTCGTCGTCAACGAAGAGAATCTTAAACGCGGCCTCCATTGGCCCTCCGTAATAATGATGCGCTAAAGTAGCGGTCGTTCCACAGGCGTTCCAAGAGAAGGGCATCGCGACAGCCCTTGCTTCGAACCGTTATTGTTTGGTAAGGTGATGTATCGTATGATAGCTCCCCTGCTTTTTGGTCGGGACCAAGGATTCTTCCCAGCTAGGTTCAATTTGTATTCAGTACGTCGAGTTTTACTATCCATTCCTCTACTTCTTGTTTTCGGAATCACGTCGAACGCGAGCACGCCGGAACGCGTCATTGACGGAGTAGTCGCTCTGCCACCTGATACGACAGCCGACTTGTCGTGGGCGGGACGCTTAATCCGGTTGCACTCTACTTTGGCGGAGATCGGTGGCCAGCCAGGCAACGAGGCGGCGTCTGGGCTTGTTGCGGCTGCTTTTGAAGATGCCCGCACGCTCGCGCAAAGTCCAGGTATGTTGGAAAGTGCGTCATTTCGGTCGATGTACCTCGATGCTCATCGGTTATATGAACAACACCATTACATGGTGGCTCCCATAGCTCTCTCCGGCGCAGAACTGAGCGTCTTGCGTGCGGCACAATTTGCTCAATTGGCGTCGGTCGATCCGACGTTGCTACAAGGTGTGGATCTCCGACAGCCAGTTGTCGAGCAGGAGCCCGAACGGGAACAAGAAAGCCTTATTCCATCGATTCTACGCGTGCCGGCATCCGCTGAAGCCGCAGTGGCCGCGCATCAACGCAGGATAATGCGGCAGTATGGTGGATTCGGAGGGATGCGACGTGCAAGTCGCGGGTTCTTCCCAATGATCGCGCGCGCGCTGCGTCGCCGCGGTGTTCCTGCAGAATTAAAGTATGTCGCTGTCATAGAAAGCAGTCTTGATCCAAACGCAGAGAGTGGCGCTGGGGCTATCGGTCTTTGGCAATTCATGCCCGAGACAGGCGCGATGTACGGACTCTCCGAGGATGATTTGCGTAGTCCGTCACGTTCCACAAGCGCTGCTGCTCATCATTTGCAGCGTCTGGGCACTATGTTCAACGGCGACTGGCAACTGGCCCTGGCAGCCTACAACAGTGGGGGTGGTCGTGTCCGGTCAGCTGTCCGCCAAGCCCGTCGACGTTTGGGCCGGCAACCTACGTTCTGGGATATCTACCATCAACTCCCCGCAGAGACTCGCAACTATGTGCCAAAGTTCATTGCGACGGCGCGGGTGATGGGAAGCTAAAACCGTGTCGTAACCGCCTTGCGCTTCAGAGCGGAGAGCCAACGCGTAATGTCAATTTCCTTTGGACAGGCTTGCACGCAATTGAAGATCGTGTAGCACTTCCAGAGTCCGTTTGGGGAATCCACGATCTTGAGGCGTTCCTCTGATTCCTCGTCGCGGGTATCAAAAACGTAGCGATACGCCTTGAGTAGAGCGGCCGGGCCCAGATAGTCAGGATCGGCCCATGTAGATGGGCATGAGTGTGTGCATGCTCCACAGAGAATGCACTTCGTGGCTTCCTCAATGATCTCGTGATCCTCTGCGCTCTGATACCGCTCTTTCTCGGGGGCAGGCGAATCGTTGATAAGCCACGGCATCACGGCTCGATACTTTTCGAAGAACCCGCTCTGATCCACTACAAGGTCTTTGATCACGCTCGCGGCGGGCAACGGTTCAAACGTGAGCGTCCCACCTTCTTTGACAAGGTCCTGCAGGAGCACCGAGCACGCCAGTTTGTTCTCGCCGTTGATCTTCATCGCGTCCGAGCCGCATACGCCGTGCGCGCAACTCTTGCGGAATGTCAGCGAACCATCGTGGTGCCACTTGATGTCCATCAACACGTCAAGCGCGCGGTCCATCTTGTCGGCCTCCACAGAGTAACTCTCCCAGCGCGCGGCATCGTCCTTCTCCGGGTCGAATCGTTTGATCTTGACAGTGATGTTCATAATGGCTAGTACTTGCGTTCTTTCGGTTGAAAACGGGTGATAGTGACGTCCTTGTATTCGATGTCGTATCCGTCGTCTCCCTTACCGAAAAAGAGGGTGTGCTTGAGCCAGTTTTCGTCGTCACGCGAAGAGAAGTCTTCCCGCGAGTGGGCACCGCGGCTCTCTGTTCGGTTCTTAGCTCCGGCAGCTATTGCTTCGGCGTAATCCATCATGAACAGAATCTCAACAGCGTCCATAAGGTCTGTGTTAAACTTCCTGCCTTTGTCTTCCACCGTGACCGACTTAACGCGGCGTCGCAGATCTTTTAGATCGGAAAGCGACTCCGCAAGTGTGTCATCGTTGCGGTAGACCGAGACGTTCTTCATCATCGTCTCCTGGAGGTCCGTGCGAATGGAGACTGCCTTTTCACCATCGCTACGCGCCATGATGCTCTCTAGCGTATCGCGGGTGCGCTTTTCCGGGTTCTCAGAGAGCGCAGCTTTCTTGTTATCGGCTTTGATAGCCGCAGCCATCGCCATTCCTGTTCGACGGCCAAAGACCACAAGGTCTAGCAGTGAGTTTGTGCCAAGGCGGTTGGCACCATGCACGGAAACACATGCGCACTCGCCGCATGCGTAGAAACCAGGCACAATGTCCGAACGATCGCCGCTACGAACGACCTGGCCATCTACGTTCGTTGGAATGCCGCCCATGGCGTAGTGGCACGTAGGGGCAACCGGGATTGGTTGTTCGACCGGATCGATCCCCAGGTAGACACGGCTGAACGTGGAAATTTCCGGCAACTTGTGCTCCAGCACTTCCTTCCCCACATGCGTCATGTCGAGATGGACGTATTCCTTGCCGTTGATGCCGCGGCCTTCGCGGATCTCCGTGTAGATACACTGCGAGACCATGTCGCGTGGCGCAAGGTCTTTCACGGTTGGCGCGTAACGCTCCATGAAACGTTCGCCTTCAGAGTTCCGCAGGATGCCACCTTCGCCGCGTGCGCCTTCTGTTATGAGAATGCCGAGGCGGTACAGTCCCGTCGGGTGGAACTGGACAAACTCCATGTCCTGTAGCGGTACGCCTGCCCGTACGGCCAGCGCAAAGCCATCGCCGGTGCCTGCGTGGGCGTTGGAGGTCGTTTTGAAAACACGTCCGTAGCCGCCCGTTGCAAAGCAAACTGCCTTGGCGTGGAATGTGTGGACGTCGCCCGTCAGGATTTCGTACGCCACCACGCCGTTGCACGTGCCACCCTCTGTCATCAGAAGGTCAAGGACCTGGTACTCGTCGTAGAAGCGAACCTGCTTCTTGACACACTGCTCGTAGAGGGTATGCAAGATGACATGGCCCGTGCGATCGGCGGCGTAGCAGGCCCGGCGAACCGGCGCTTCGCCGAAATTGCGCGTGTGCCCTCCAAATCGTCGTTGAGCAATCTTGCCCTCGTTCGTCCGACTGAACGGCACACCATAGTGCTCCAGTTCAATAATCGTGCGCGGAGCATCTTTGCACATTTGCTCGATGGCGTCCTGATCTCCGAGGTAATCCGACCCCTTCACCGTGTCGAAGGCATGCCAAAGCCAGCTGTCTTCCTCTTCATTCCCTAAGGCCGCGCCAATCCCACCTTGCGCGGCGCCCGTGTGGCTCCTCAGTGGATGCAACTTGGAGACCACCGCAACATCGGCTCCTTCCTCAGCGGCATACAGCGCTGCCATCAATCCGGCGCCACCGGCGCCAACAATGACGATGTCGTGAGAGAAGGTCATAGGGTAGTTAGTTGTTGCTGGCTTGTGTTTGGACAACCATCAACTAAACGTTGAGTCCGGCCACGATCACCGAGTACGATCCGACAATGAAAAGCACCAGAGCGAATGTCCACGCCAACGACACTGCGCCAACTCTGAGCATGTCGTTTCGGATGTAATCCGACAAAATGTTTGTGACGCCGAAGAAACCGTGGTGGAGCGCAAAGAGAAGGAACAACAAGTTGAAGCCTTTCCATAGCACGGCATAGACAGGGTCGCCGAGGCGAAGCATGAGCACATCGTACGGCGTAGCCTCCTGGCCCGTCGGTTGTGCTGCAGACGCGTCGGCAGGAACAACGGGGTTACGCCCAATGCCTCCCTGATTTAGACGACGCTGCTGGACGGCCTCGTTGGCCGCGTCCGAGTATTCAGGTATAACGCCTGCATCTGCCTCAGCACTTGTGATCACTGAATGCGAGATGCTCGCGGTGGTTCGATCGTAGTGCTGTACCCAGAAGTGGGTTATCAACAGAAAGATCAAGAACGTCCCTGTAATGCGATGCGTGAACCACTGGAACGCGCTGCTCTTCGCTGAATGGCCGTACTTCTTAGACATGCAACGTTGGGATCAGGACCTCAGGAAGTCGACGAGTGCAGCGATGCTTGGATAGCCGCCCACTACGAAGAGCACGGCAGCTACAGCGCCAAGGGTCCAGAAAAGTTTCTTCTGGTTAGGGCTCCAACCCACAAAGTCGATGAGCACGATGCGGAGGCCGTTCAGCGCGTGGTAGATCACCGCGCCAAGCAATAAGAACTCTCCCAGTTTGAAGAGCGGTCCGTGATACTTTGTGATCAGATAATTATAGGCGTCTGGATCGGTCATCGACTTGAGACCCCAAACATGGAGAATCAAATAGCCAACAAGGGCGAGGCCAGTCAGCCGGTGGAGCATCCACGCAAACATCCCTGTCCGGACACGATACCGTGTCATCGGTTTGGGCTGGACCTCTAGGACTTCCGAAGCCATAAACTGAATCAAAGACTGCTGAATTGGGCGAGCAAGTTAACGCAGCAGACATAGCGACGCACGAACCTGATCCGTCGACACAAAGACGAAAAAGGCAGCCGCGAAGAGATCACAGCTGCCGAAGAAAAGAACTTGGTTTTTCCGATTCGCCTACCGCTCACCAATTGGCTTCACGGTCTTGTCGCGTGGCCCGATATATCCAGCACGAGGACGAATGAGGCGGTTCTCTTCCCACTGTTCGAGCAGGTGTGCGGTCCAGCCCGTCATGCGGCTAACTGCGAAGATGGGCGTGTAGAGATCCCGCTCGATTCCAAGGAGGTAGTAGACCGAAGCAGAGAAGAAATCGACGTTCGCGTTGAGGCCTTTCGCTTCTGTAACAGCATTGGCGATGGTGTCAGACATCTCCAGCCATTTGCGCTCGCCCTTCTCATCTGACAGGCCTTCGAGCATGCCGTGAAGGATGGTTGCGCGCGGATCAATCGTCTTGTAGACGCGGTGGCCCATCCCCATGATGCGTTCCCCTGCAGCCAGCTTTCGCTCGATATAGGCGGAGGCGTCTTCGCCACTGGCGTCAAGCTCTAACAACATTTCCATCACCTTGATGTTGGCGCCGCCGTGGAGTGGTCCTTTCAGCGCGCCCATAGCGCCGGTTACGGAGGAATAGATGTCTGAGAGCGTCGAGCCAATCACGCGAGCCGTAAACGTGGAAGCATTCAAACCATGCTCGGCGTGGAGGACGAGCGCCGCGTCCATAATCTCTTCGGCCGCTGGCCCAGGCTCCTCGCCGTTCAGCATGTAGAGGAAATCAAACGCAATCGAACCCTCCTGCTTTGGAGCGACGGGCTGGAGACCCTTTCGAACGCGATCAAACGCCGCAACAAGCGTTGGCAGCTTCGCCGTCAGCCGAATCGACTTGCGCATGTTGGCTTCCGGGCTGTCGTCCTCAGCCTCCTCGTCGTACAGCCCTAGCATCGAAATAACCGTCCGCAACGCGGACATTGGAACAGCGTCATTCGGCGTATGATGGCGCAGGTGGTCGATGATGTCTGGATGTACAGGCCGCTCTTCGCGAAACTGCCTATTCAGTTCATCAAGCTGGCTCTGTTTGGGCATCTCACCGTTCCACAGCAGGTAGGCGACTTCTTCGAACGATGCATTCTTGGCTAGGTCGCTGATTTCGTAGCCACGGTAGAGGAGAACACCTTCCTGCCCGTCGATAAAAGAGAGCTCGGTCTCAAGCGCAAGTACGCCCTCGAGGCCCTTCACTAGTTTTGGGGCCTCTCCATTGGCCGTTTGCGCAGAGGCTGGATTGGACATAGCAAGTAGTGGGGATGGGTGTTTGGCGAAGTTCGCTCGATTATAGGATCAAAGTATAGCTATCCAACTCAGCGACGAAAGATGTGTTCAGGCGGAGTTCGTGCGAAACTTGCGAAGGTTGAACGGAGTCTGAGGGGCAATGGTGTGTGGAGGCTCCACGCCATTGCGGCGGAGACGGCGGTTTCGTAGCTTCTCGGAGGCATTTTCTGCCTCTCTGACCAATTTTGTCCGCGTATTGTGGGCACCCCCACCGCTGAGTCAAATCGTCTCACGGAACCGTTTTAGCGCTCTTTGGCGCCAATTACACATCGCCCCCTCTTTCTGGCGAAGACATTTCGCCTCATGGCCGGGCACGCATCAACCCCGATGCAACTCATTCCCTTTTTATTTCGCGCGTTTGTCGGCTGGCTGACCCCGCCTCCGGCTCTTCTGCCAGTGGCTGTACTGCCCCAGCAAACGTGCTTTTCTGCGCCCGCCGCTTTTCAGCGACGCGACGCTCTGGTATCTGGCTGCCTATCTGTTTTCCGCGCCACCAGAGTATCTGCGCAATCGCGCCTTACAACCACTCATGAAGAAAGAGATCATCGTCAACGCGAGCAAAGACCGTTCGCGTATAGCCATCGTGGAGGATGGCGAGCTTGTAGAGCTCTACGTAGAACATCCTGACAACGTCCGAACCCTCGGCAATATCTATCTGGGACGAATCCGCAAAGTGATGCCCGCAATTCGGGCCGCTTTCGTTGACATCGGCCAGAAGCAGGACGCGTTTCTACACTTTTCAGATCTGACAGATAACCTCGGCGAACTGCTTGCCATTTCAGGCGAGAGCGTTCCAGGCTACAAGAAGCGCGTTCTTTCTCACGCTCCGCAGAAACGCGTTGCTGATGATGAGAATGAACCAGACGTTGAAGAAACTCTGGAACTAGAAACTTCGGATGATTCCGAGCAATCCGAATCGTCTCGCAGCCGTCGCTCCAGCCGGTCGAGAAGCCGCAGCCGTAGCAGAAATCGACGAGGCGGGCGCTCTCGCCGTGAAGAGGAGGAAGAGCAGGAAGAGCATGAAGAAACAGTCGGTGCGTCGCCGTTTGTGATTGACCTCACGCTGAAGACAGGACGCGTAGACAAGCCTGCGAAAGCAAAGTCGGCACGGGAAGAGGTAGTAGATGATCAATCTTCTCCTATCGGAGGAGTTGGAGAAACGGAGGAAGAGGCGGTAAATGCGCCCCCTGAACACAAGGATCCACCCAGTCCTGTCCCACTTATTGACTTGACCACCGCGGCAACATCGTCCGTTGTTGTAAAAGAGGAAGGAGAAGAAGAAACGGAAGAGATTGACGACGATTTATCGGACCGCAAACCGCGCCGCAGAGGGCGTCGTGGGGGGCGCCACCGTGGGCGCAGTAACGAAGACGCTATTGATGATGAAGCATCAGACGAAGATGTAGCTCCTAAGACTTCAGGCCCGAAGGCCAAAGAGAAACGAGCGGAGAAGGAGTCATCGGCACGACGTTCGTCTCGCGGAAGAAACTCGTCCCGGCGCTCCGACGACGCGTCTGATCAGAAGGATGAGAAGAAGGAACGAGAGACGTCCAACCAAACGCGCAGCCAGGAAACTGATGAACCGCGGCGCGAACGCCAATCATCTCGCGGCAACCGCGGCCAGCAGCGCAGTGGCTCCAGCCGAGGCTCAAATCGAGATCAAGATCAATCAAAGCGTTCCGGTCAGCAGGAGAGTCGGAAAGACCCTGAGCCGCCTTCGGTACGCCCGGAAGAACTGCTGAAGCGCGATCAACGCCTGCTCGTAAAAGTGACGAAGGAGCCGATTTCCAGCAAGGGAAGCCGCGTTTCGACGGACATCTCTTTTGCTGGCCGTTTCCTCGTGCTGGTTCCGGCAGCCGACTACGTAGCGGTCTCAAAGAAAATCGAATCCGGACGCGAACGCCGTCGCCTGCGCACATTGGCTACCAGCCTTCGGCCAGATGGATTTGGCGTGATTGTGCGCACAGTAGCAGAGGGCCGCGATGCCAAGACGCTCGATACGGACATGCGCCTTCTCGTAGACAAATGGCGCAAAATCTCAGACCAGCTCGACGCAAAGCCAAATCCGCCTGAGCTTCTGTATGAGGACGTAAACATGATCTCGTCCATCATCCGGGACCTGTTTACGGAGGATTTCGACCAAATCCTGGTTGATGACCCGAAGCTACACCGCAATATCAAAGCCTACGTCGGTGCGGTCGCTCCACACATGGTCGATCGCGTGAAGCTGCATCGATCCAACGCCCCACTATTCCGTACCGTAGGAATCGAGCGGGCGGTTGAGCAGGTGTTTTCCAGCCGCGTCCCCCTTCCGTCCGGGGGCTACCTCTTCATAGAGCATACAGAGGCCATGCACGTCGTTGACGTGAACTCTGGCCGCGCGGGCAAAGGCAAGACGCAGGCAGAGAACCTCCTGAGCGTGAACCTTGAGGCAGCCCACGAAATTGCTCGCCAGCTGCGTCTCCGTGACTTGGGCGGCATTATCGTCATCGACTTCATCGACATGTGGCGGGAGACTGATCGCCGGAAGGTGTACCAGGCGTTGAAGAACGAGTTCAACAAGGACCGGGCGGTGACCAAGCTCCTTCCGATGAGCGACTTCGGGCTTATCCAGATTACTCGCCAGCGTCTTCGCCCGAGCATTACGGCAAATGCGGAAGAGGGAGAGCCCGGTGATCCCAAATCCGCTATGGCTGCGGCCGGTGCGTCCGAAATCAAGCAACCCGAGCGCGACTTTGGTCCACAGCGTCTTGATGAGCCGGTAACGTCGGAAGACCTTGTTATCCGACTGGACAGCTGGCTCAGGAGCTACAAAGAGAGCGTTCCTGAGCGCTACGCAGATCGTCCGATCAACGTCCGCGTGCATCCACTCTTCCTGACCTATTTGAGGCGCGGCATCCTGAACCAGGTCCGTTCATGGAAATGGAGCCTGCGTGGATTGAAGCTTGACGTAGTGGATGACAACACCATCCATCCGTTGGACTTCGACGTGCGCGATCGTAAATCAGGCAAGTCGCTTACGGCACGGTACGAGCCGAAGGCCTAGACGTAAGGCTGGCGATCCGCGAGCTTTGGGCGTAACATCCGGGGTCTCCCCCGGATAGCCCAATTGCCATGAAGGTTCCTGCGCTGGTTAAAGCGCTCGAAGAAGCACACCGCAGTCTTGGTGTGCCTGTTCGACGCGAACGTGGACCGTTTCGAGGTGGTCGCTGCACTGTTGATGGTGAAAACGTGATGGTTCTCAACAAAATGCATCCCGCAGAGGCCCAGATGGCCATTCTGGCCGAAAGCCTCCATACGTTGCCGCACGACCAGTTGTACATCCGCCCCGTTGTTCGTGCCGCACTCGAGGACTCGTGGGCAGCGCACACGGCAGATTCGCTCGAAGCGCCAGAATTCATAGAGGAGTAACTGTGTCGTCGCTTCGGGCCACGCTGTTGGGAACGGGGACATCAACTGGCGTTCCCGTCATCGGCTGTTCGTGTACCGTTTGTACGTCAGAGGATCCCCGTGACAATCGCCTTCGATGTTCGGCCTACATCGTCGCGGAAACGGACGAGGGTCCGATCCATCTAGTCATTGATACGGGTCCCGATCTTCGTCAGCAGGCCCTGAGATACGGCGTAGAGAAGGTGGACGGCGTCCTTTATACACACCACCACTTTGACCATATAGTTGGCGTGGATGATCTCCGACCTTACTGTTTCAGTCCACGGACTTCCATTCCGTGTTATGCCAACGAGGAGACTGCTGATTCGCTGCGAGGCACACATGGCTACATATTTAAAGACGGCACCTATCCGGGCATCGTCAAACTGTCCTTGCACGAGATCGATGGGCCATTCTCGGTTGGAAGTCGCTATGGACACAATGGTTCTGTCACTGTGATCCCCGTGCCGGCACGGCACGGCGACATGGATGTTCTGGGCTTTCGGATCGGCCGCTTCGCCTATCTGACGGACGTGAATGCTGTGACGGAGGAGAGCTTCGCTCTACTGGCAGACGTCGAAGTGCTGATTCTGGATGGACTCAGAGAAACGCCGCATCAGACGCACTTCACGTTCGCTGAAGCAACGGCCGTTGCACAGCGAGTTGCCGCGAGGGAAACTTATTTTATCCACATGACGCACACGGTGCTTCACGCCGAAATGAATGCGCAACTTCCGGAGGGCATTCAACTAGCGTACGACGGACTGACGCTCTACGTAGAGGGCGAATGACGACTATTTTCGGGCGCCTCAGTTGATAGACCATACCTTGCGCCTCCTCATTCTAAACGGTCCCAATTTGAATCTTCTTGGCTCGCGAGAGACCGAGATTTATGGCTCAACCTCGCTCGATTCAATTGAGGAGGGGATACGGTCAACGTTTCCTGACGTAGACTTCCAATTCGTTCAGGACAACAAAGAAGGTGTTCTTGTCGACGCCATTCAAGAGGCTGACACCGACGGGTTGGACGGGATCGTTTTCAACCCAGGCGGCTATAGCCACTCGAGTGTGGCTTTGCGGGATGCCATTGCAGCGATCACCACGCCAGTTGTAGAGGTTCACATTTCCAACGTGCACGCACGGGAAGACTTCCGGCAGAATCTGATTCTGTCGCCCGTGTGCAGAGGTGTGATAACAGGGCTGGGTCCCTCGGGCTACTATCTTGCCGTTCGGTCGTTTCTTGAGGTCGATTCGAATGGCTGATCCAGCCGATCCAGAAGAGCAACTGGAAGTCGCAGCCGTTGATCCGGCTCCTAAGCGAAGTGCGGGAAGTGCTGCGTTGCTGATTTCTTTAGGCATCCTGTCCAGCCGGCTTCTGGGCCTGGTTCGCGAGAAAGTGGTGGCCTACTTCTTTGGCATCGGCGCACATCTGGACGTGTACCAGCTTGTGATGAAGGGGGCCAACCTGCTCAACAACCTGCTGGGCGAAGGGACGCTTTCCGCGTCATTTATCCCGATCTACAGCCGAATGCTAGAGGAAGGACGTGAGAAAGACGCCGGGCGATTTGCCGGAGCCGTCTTCGGTCTACTCCTCGTTACGGTGACGATTCTGACGATTGTGGGTGTGCTGGCGGCGAAGTACATCGTCACCTTAATTGCCCCAGGATTTTTGGGTGATGCGGCGCTCGTAGAAGCGGGAAGCCTCCCAATCAACCGATTCGACCTGGCAGTTTACGCCTTCCGAATAACCTTGCCGATGGCGGCGTTCCTGGCACTTTCGGCGTGGGCGTTGGGCGTTCTCAACAGCCACCGAAGGTTTTTTCTGCCCTATTTCGCGCCGACGTTGATGAATGCTGCCGTCATCGCGGCGCTGTTCATCGCTGCGACGATGTTCTTCGACGATCCGTTCGCCGCCGGCGCGCTGCAGATCGTTCCCGTCCCAATCCTGAACAAGCTGCTGATCGCGGCCGTTCTGGGAGCACTGGTTGGTGGGTTTCTACAGTTTGTGATTCAGCTGCCGCTAGTCTTTCGATTGCTGCGAGGCTTCAGGATTTCGATTTCGAGATCTGTAGAAGGCGTTCAGGATGCAATTAGTGCATTCGGACCGGTCGTTGCGGGGCGGGGCGTGGCACAACTCTCCAGCTATGTGGATGTCATCCTGGCCGGCCTCGCAACGGCAGGAACGCTCGGAGCTCTTCGTCCGGCGCTCGTGCTGTACATGCTACCTATCTCACTATTCGGGATGAGCGTGGCGGCGAGCGAACTCCCAGAACTCTCTCGCCTCAGCGCCGAGAAGCTGACAGCGTTTCTCGATCGGGTCGAGCGCTCAACGCGGCAAATGCTATACCTCATTATTCCGACCGTAGTCGGCTATCTCGCATTCGGTCTGCTGATCGTCGGCGCGTTGTTCGGCGGTGGTGCGTTCGACAAAGGCGATACGTGGCTCGTCTACCTGATCCTTGTCGGATACACACTGGGCCTTGGCGCAACGTCTGTTTCAAGGCTTCTCCAGAACAGCTTTTATGCACTAAACGACACAAAGACGCCCGCTAAGATTGCCGTCCTGCGCGTGGTTGTGTCAGGGGGCATCGGGGCGGCACTCATGTTCTGGCTGGACGGGTTCGGGCTTGTGGACACGCTGAATCTCCCGCCCGCAGCCCATCCGCTCACGCTTGCGGCTGTCGGTCTCGCGCTGGGCGCATCATGTGGAGCCTGGGTTGAATTGTTTGCGCTTCGATACGCGCTGCGAAATCGCGTAACAGACTTCCACCTTCCAGCATCTCGCGCCTTTCAAATGGTCGGTCTTGCGTTAGGTGCGGCGGTTCTGGCGTTTGGTTTCCAGATGCTGCTTCGGGGTTCAGGTCTTCCTGTCTTCGTTGAGGCTGTGTTGGTTGTGGGGCTCTTCGGCGTCGTTTATCTCGCGCTCGGCCATCTGCTCAAATTTGAGGAAGGCAAGGCGTGGACCGGCCGATTCCTCGGACGCGCAAAACGTAAGTGACGATGATTAACAGGTGTCGGGGATCTGCAGCCATCTTGCTAAATCGTGCACGATTGGTTGCACTTCTACTTTTGCTGTGCGGCGTCGCAACGGCTCAGAATAGATCCGTCGCCATCACCTTCGACGATTTGCCGGGCATGGGTGGACTCGCATGCCGCGGGGATGCCGTCCTGGACGTGAACAATCGCCTACTGGCGCAACTGGTTGCCAACGAAGTTCCTTCTATCGGTTTTGTTAACGAAGGGAGGGGGTGCCCTCAACTAGTTGAAGACGTGTTAAACCTCTGGATGGACGCGGGGATGGAACTCGGCAATCACACTGCAACACATCCCGACATCAATGATCTAACCGTCGCAGACTACCTGAAGGACATTGTTGACGGAGAAAAGATCACGCGCCGTCTGATTCAGGAACGGGGGATGGGCTCTCTGCGCTACTTCCGCCATCCGTTTCTGCATACTGGAGATTCCGCTGAGAAGAAATCAGCGGTAGAGGCATTTCTTCGCGAGCGCGGATACACAATCGCTCCTGTCACGATCGACAACGACGAATGGTTATTTGCCCGCGCTTATGCGCGAGCACTTGCAGGGGATGCATCGCCGGAAACTTTACGCCGAATCGAGACAACCTATGTAGAGTGGCTCGATTCCGTCGTCGCACACTTCGAGACCTGGTCGGTCGAAGTTGTGGGTTATGAAATCGCTCAGGTGCTCCTTCTCCATGCCAACGAAATAAATGCGGCCACGTTTGGTGACATCGCTGCACTCTTCGTGCGACGAGGCTACCGGTTCATTACGCTCGAAGAAGCGCTGCGGGATCCCGGCTACGCCCAACCCGATCCATACGTCGGCGAATGGGGAATTTCGTGGCTCCACCGCTGGGCTCGAGGCAAAGGCCTGGAAGTTCAGTGGGAGCCTGATGCGCCTGAGTGGATTGCCGATTTCGGCAACTAGATCACCGCTGGTTCGAGCATTCTTAGCATCCCCATCGTCGAGTCCGTAATTACAGGAATGCCAATCGGCAGCGTGTAAACCGGGGAAACGTGGCCAATGGGAGCGCCCGTCCATGCGGGTTTGCGAAGAGAGAGCAGGTGATCTCGCAGCAGCCATGTGAGTCCACCGTCCCCCGAATCATCTATGCAGTGCGAGCACTGGCCAAATACGATGGCAGCGGCATCGTTAAACGATCCGGCCAGAACGAACTGCGTCAGAAGTCGATCCACGCGGTACAACTGTTCGCGGACTTCCTCGAAGAACACGACGTGGTTCGCAAAGTCGGGCATGTAGGGCGTTCCGATCAGCGCGGACACCACGGAAAGGTTCCCACCAACCAGCGGTCCCTCGGCAATTCCTCCTCGAATAGGCCGGATCGGGTCGCGGCGACCGCGAGTCTCTCCGAGTTCAGCGGGATCGAGGTGCAGGCGTTGGCCACGCATCAATACATCCCGGAAGGCCTCAACCGTACGGACGTTCCACGTGCTGCGTCCAACGGGTCCGTGGAATGTCACTAGCCCGCTTTTGGCGTAGATGGCGAGCAGGAGCGCCGTGATGTCCGAGTAGCCAATCAATGCTTTTGGATTTGCCCGGATCACATCGTAGTCGAGCAACGGTAGAATTCGAGCACATCCCCAACCTCCGCGTAGCGCAAGAATGGCATCCACATCAGGATCCATGAACATCTCCATGATGTCGTCGGCACGTTGTGCGTCGGTGCCTGCCAGGTATCCGTGGCGCGACATCACGTGCCGTCCCGCCTTCGTCCTGAAACCCATTCGGTCCAGTTGCTCTTCCGTCTCTTCCAACTGGCTCCGTCGATCCATCCGTCCAGCTGGAGCAACCAGACCAATTTGAGAGCCAGGGCGTAGTCTGGGTGGCCGAAGTAAGGGGCGAGCGCCAGTTGCCGGACCAGCCGGAGGGAAGTTGCTCTCCGGCACGCGTTGAGCGTTCGCCGCTAGCGCTACGGGAGCCGCGAGTGCGCCTAGGCCCAACGTGCGCAGCATGCTGCGCCGCGAAACGGCCTGGGATTGTTCATCTGGGAGAGACACGGTGCTACGAATCTGGTTGGGGGACGTGGAGCACGGCAATCCATCTTCATGCCGTAACCCGCTGGAAAGTAATCGAAAGCAGCCCGCTTCACACAGATAGTACGCGCATCGGTCACTTTTCTCGCGCCAGAGGAACGCTTAGCTTTGCGGACCTATGTTCGATGGAACCCGATGAGTCGCATCATCAACGTCGGCGACACGCCAGCAAAACGCCGCAACGCCCACATGCGCAGTTGCGCTGAAGTTCTGAGGCTACTCGCCCAGAACCCGAGTCTGGCATCAGGGCAGTTCGATGAGGAAGCCAGGGACATGGCCGCATTCCTAGTTCACAGCCTTCGCGGCATTGAGGAAACCATCGAAACAAGTGCGCAGGCCTGGGACGACCGGAACTACTGGAAGAAGTCGGAGAAGCTTAGAGACGACTGGCGATGGACACGCAAAGCCGCAGATGAACTTGAGTCCCACATGCTAAACGACGCCTGGCGTGAGCTTCCGCCCGCGTTGATTGCACTCGTGCCGCACTTCCAGTCCGTAACGATCGCCAAACTGATGCGCGATAGCGACTGGTGGGTGGGCGCGTACCGGGCGATGGTCAAGAAGGCGGAAAAAGCCGGGACAGGAGCTTGATGGAAGAGCTCCGGGCATTTCCCGCCTACTCCTTCACGACACAGCAGCGCGACGGGAAATCATTCATCCTGGACGAGGTTCGTCAGAAGTGGGTTCGTCTTACGCCTGAAGAGTGGGTTCGGCAGCACCTTCTCTGTGCGCTCAAGGATTACGGCTACCCGCGAGGATTGACCGCTGTCGAGAAAGGGTTTGATTACAACGGACGTACATGGCGCGCGGACGTCGCCGTATTTGACAGCAAGCATTCTCCGCTCCTCCTAGCCGAGTGCAAGGCGCCGAACGTCCCGATTACCGAAGCCGTGTTCGATCAGGTTGCGCGGTACAATGCGGTCATAATGTCGCGCGTGTTCCTTGTAACAAATGGGCATGTTCTCCACTGCGGTGTTGTGGACAAAGGCAGCGTCCGTTTCCTTGATTCTCTTCCTGCCCACACCGAGATCCTCATTCCCTAAAGTTTGCGGCTCTCCGCGATATCTCGTTTCTTCTGGCCGACACCAGAAGCGAGTATTTTTCGGTCCCCGTGTCTTTTCTCACATTATGAGCAGTTCATCAACTCGCGGCCGACTTTCTGCGCTTCTTGAGCGTACGCCACCGTTCAACCTTCTTGGCGACGACGACCGTACGTCGCTGATTAGCTCGTTGACGGCAGTCAACTACGAGTCCGGAGAAGTCATCCTGGAGCAGGGCCTTGACGTCCACAAGTCGCTTTTCGTTGTAGAGGAAGGCCTTGTGCGGCTGATGAATGTGGAGGAAAAACGGTTCATCGATATGAGCGGGGCGTCTTCGCAGTTTGGTTCGTACGGGATCATTCAGGGAGGCATTCTGCCTTACGAGGCGCGCGCAGTGGAGGACACGACGTGCCACCTCGTTCCCTCAGATAAGCTGCGGGAGTTGCTGGATGCCAACGAGGATTTCGCAGCGTACTTCGACGAGGAAATCAAGCGATACGTCCGAACGATTGACACGGCACTTGACGCATCTGGCGCCTTTCTCCTGTTTGATACGGCCCTCGTGCGACTTAGTAGGGACGCCGTGATTGTCAGCCCGCGCACGACCATTCAGGAGGTTGCCCAGGCAATGAGCGACGCCGATGCCGACACAGTGGTTGTGGTGGAGAATGATGTCGCACTCGGCGTCATCACAGAAGGCGACATCGTGGAAAAAGTAGTAGCAGAGGGAATGTCTGCCGAGACTCATGCGATGCAATTAGTGGACCGTCCGGCGGTGGTGCTGGATGGCGGTGAACGACTCTTTGACGCTGTTCAGGCCATGATGCAGCACCGAATCCGGCGGATTGTTGTGATTGAGACGCCGCAAGATGGGACCGAAACAGAGTTTGGCATACTCTCGGCAGAAGATGTGAGCCATTACCGCGGCCTCGACCCGGTGGCCACGATCGAGTTGATCGAACGGGCCCGCTCTATATCGGCGTTGGCCTCACTTCGGAGGGAGTCCAACAGGCGGTTGCTGCGGCTATATCAACAAGGTGTGCAGAGCGAAGATCTCCTTGGCGTTGTCTCCGAACTGGACGACCAGATAAAGCGGCGGCTTCTACAGCTTGTGGAAGAAGAGGTCCGCAAAAACAACCCCGCGCTGGTCATGGGTATGAGTTGGGGATGGATGTCGTTTGGAACGGCGGGGCGAAAGGAGTCTACAATTCGGGGACGCCAACATAACGGCCTCGTTTATGCTGATTCGGCGGTTCCAGCCGAAGCCGAAAAGGCTGCAAAATGGTTTTTGCTTCTGGCCGAGCGAGCGTGTGAGGCCCACGAAGAGTGCGGCTATTTCCCCTCAGATACGGGCATTGTTGCTCGCAAGGAGGCATTCTGTCAGCCGGTTTCGAAGTGGCAGGAAATGTTCGCGCACTGGGCAGAAGGCATAGATGCTCCCATTACGGCCCGCGCAGTCTCGACATTCGATGTTCGCGTTATTTATGGCGACGAATCGCTTGGCGATGCCGTTCGGGCAACCATTGATGAGCACACGCCAAACCCGCGCCTGCTGTCCATAATGGTTAGCCAGGGCGTAGAAGTCAACGTGCCGATCTCCGTATTCAATCGCTTCCAGCTGGACCGCAACGAGAACGACGAAGAAGGCTTTGACATGCGGGCCAAGGGAATTCGCCCCGTTGTAGAGTTCGCGCGGGCTTTGGCATTGGAAATCGGCTTCACGAAATCGGCCAGCACATTTGAGCGGCTGAGGGCGGTGGAGTCGTCCGAGAGTCACTCCGCCGCTGAGGCCCGGACCTTGCTCACTGCCTTCGTCACACTCGCGGACCTCCACCTTCGCCTCCAGATGCAGGCGGCCGAAGTAGGCGAAACCCCAACCGACTGGATGGACCCCGGCAAGCTCCACAAGAGCCAGCAGAACCTACTCAAAGACACGCTCAAGGCCGTTCAGCGTGTGCAGCAGTCGCTGGCGAGCAGGTATGTGGAGCGGTAGGGTCAGTGAGCTCAAAGCGTCACCCGTTATTCATTTTGGTCTTTCGGGGCCATTGGTATCAGAGCCCAATCAGTCCTGACGTTAGTCGGGATTGGAGCGTAGTTAGAGCGATCCAGCCACCGTGTTTGATCTGTCTTTGATACCGCCCGTTGCCCCCGCGCCTTTTCTCGGACCCTTCGCTTCGCTAACCCCCGTTCATTCTCAACGTGTATGTTTCGTTCACGTTCAGCTGGACAATCGCATTGAGTCTTTGCCGGATAGTTGGTCGTTCCGTTCGATCGAAACCAAGTCCTTTACCGAGCCTCTCGAATACACCGCCCGCGTCTTGATTCGTGCGCCGAGCGAAAGCATTGTGCGTGACAATGAACGCTAGTAGGCGAGTCTTCTTCGGGAGTGTCTCGTTTCGAACGCGTCGAATCTGTTTAACAAAGTCACCCAATGATGCAGGAGAGCTCTGTTCTGGAGTACAAAATAGATAGGGGTGCGTCTAGCCGAACATAGAACGCAATCGCGTTGCATTATTGAAGATCGCTCACCCAAACAACGTCCAGAACAGCCCGAATCGGACGCGGTGGGCAGGTAGAGGGTAAATCGGAACGATGAAGGCTCCGTCGTAGGTGCGAGTGGAGAGGACGTTTTCGTAGAGGAAGAACAGGGTGGCCCGTTGCTGGAGGCGGGCTTCTACAACGAGGTCCAGCATTCCACTTGTCGGGACCTCAGGAGAGGAAGCGGCGGGGAGCGCAAACAAAGCTGCCTGCGGGATGTAGCTGCGACTGCGAAAGGCACTCCATGCGCGTCCCTGCGCGGCCAGATCGATATCGAGGTTGTTGCTGAAGAGTGCATCCGCGCGAACGCCGAGACGACCATTGGCCCAGACAGCAGGAAGGGCATCGGCTTCGCGGAGGTGTAGGTCGGAGTCGTCCGGATTAAGAACGGTCGAGCCATTGACCGTCGCATTCGCGTAGAAACCACGTTCTACATTCGCGCGCCATCCGATATAAAGCGAACCGCCAGCCCGTCGAAGGCTGCCTGAAAGATCCTGAAAGGCTGCGCTGCCAGCGCCATCATCAACCAAAGATCGCGGGTTGGATGTGAGGCTGGCGAATCCACGAAGCGCTACCTGGAATGAACCCGCATGCAGTTCAAACCCTGCCTCGCCTGATGCTGTTTGTTCAGACGACTGGGCCGCCAATCCTGTAAGCTGATCACCGTAACCCGTCATCTCAATTCGGCCCGGAACGTGGCCTGCGTAGCTCAATCCAACAAAAGCACCGCTCCGTTCAACGCGAAACTGTCCCGACGGGAATACTTCACTAGCAACCGAATGCACACCTGCTTCGGCCTTGAGTCCCCATCCTGAAACAGATACTGAATCGGACAGCGTACCGTGAATCTGCGTACGGGCGTCAATCCCGACAAACGGATTGGATTGCCCACCCGCCGCGTCGTCCCACCATCCGTCAGCGTGCAGCGACAAATGATGATCGCCTGTTCGAAACGGCAGGACGAGTTGGCCTCCAAACCGATTGCCTCTAACGAACGACGTGTCGAGTCCTGTTGGCGAGAACCGCTCGTGCTGGCGCGTCCAATACGTTGCCATGGTCAGCGCATCTGGACCCAACGGTAGACGGATGGACAAAGCGAGGTCATTTCGGCTCGTCTCGCGAGATGCTGCGGCATCCAGCACCGTGGCCGTGGCGGGATTGTAGGCGGCAGGAAAGTCCGGAGCGACCCCGGAACGGGCACCAACCGTGTGCTTGGTGTGGAACTCCGTAAGCGTAGCCGCGAAGCCGAGCCGCGAAAGAGAAAGCCTTCCCAGCGCCTGCCAGCTTCGCAATGCGCCGCCCGCAAACTGCCCATCCGACTGCGTTCCGGACACGTGGCCCAGGAAACCAAGACGACCGCCATCACCGCCTAACAGCCCAGGCGGTGTTCGTGTCTGGGCATGAGAGGCAGACACATACTGCATGCCTTCCTGACCCGTCAGAAATTTCAGTTCTGTGATGGGCGTACTTCCCGCGAGCGGACGGACTTGTGCGTTAAATGCGCGGAGTCTTCCAAAATGCGTTGATTCCAACCGAAATCGATCCAGCACAGCCGCAGGAAGCAATTCGAGATGTGGCCGCTCCGTGAACAGATCTGAGAACGGGAGGCCGTCAAGTGATAGCGACATCCGCTGCGGAGACTGTCCGTCAAGACTGACGCCATCCGCCCAACCTGTGTCTCCGAATTCGTAAAGAAGGGCTCCGGGGATTTCCCCGGCAATGTTCAGGACATCTACTTCTGGGATTGTGACGGGCACGGAGCCAACCGACAAACCTGTCGGTTCTACATAAGGAACAACGAGCGAATCACCTCGAACGCGCAACGAATCCTGGGCATCAACTGACGCACACAATCCGCAAACGAGCAACACAGCAAGCGCCTTTCCAGTTGACGGTTGCCTCCTCATCTTTCGCGACCGGGTTAGCGCGTGACCGGGAAGAGGCCGAATAGTGAGTTCTCGACGCTGCTCACGATTTCAAACCGATCTTCGGGCGCATTCACAAAATCGAGCTTGTCGGTTTCTATGATGAGCTTGGGATGCTCGTAGCGTTCGATCCAGTCTTCGTAGAGTTCGTTGAGGCGCTCCAGATAGTCGATTCGGATGCCCGACTCGAAATCGCGGCCACGCGCCTGAATCTGCCGAACGAGTGTGGGGACAGAGGCACGGAGGTAGACGAGCAAGTCCGGCGGCTTGAGGTAGCTCGTCATGATGGCGAACAATTCGACGTAGTTCTCGTAGTCGCGCGGCCCCATGAGCTTCATGTCGTGGAGGTTGCGGGCGAAAATTTCCACGTCCTCGTAAATTGAGCGGTCCTGAACGACGGAATGTGGAGCTTCCTCAATCTCTCGCTGATGGTTGAAGCGGCTCGATAGGAAGAACACCTGAAGGTTGAACGACCACCGCTTCATGTCCCCGTAAAAATCCTCAAGGTATGGGTTGTCGTCCACGCGCTCGAAGAACGGCGACCAGCCGAAATACTCTGCCAAAACGGTCGTCAGTGAGCTTTTCCCCGCCCCAATGTTGCCTGCAATCGCCACATATGTCTTCGGGCGACTTTCGTCTGTCGCGGGCTGTTGGATGTCAAGCGATGGTTGCATGTGGAAAGATAGCGTCTGCGGTTCTGGGCTAATTCGTTGCCACACGCCCAATTCCCAAACCCCGAACATTGTTCACGGACGCTTGCCTTGCGCACGTGCGGATTGGGTGGAACGCTCGTTGTCTGCCAATCCTAATCGCGCTATTCTGTAACGAAGTAATTGCCGAGTCTTGATCGATGTCCAAAGCGCCAAAGAAGCTTGCTGTTCTCGTCAGTGGAGGCCCCGCACCTGGCATTAACAGTGTTATCGGCGCAGCCACCATGCGTGCCATCGACGCCGGAATTGACGTGGTAGGGATCCGCGATGGTTTCAAGTGGATTATGAATGGCGACATCAGCCATGTTGAACCGTTGACTGTCGAGAAGGTCAGCCGCATTCACTTTCGCGGCGGATCTTTCATCGGCATTGCCCGCGACAACCCCACCAAACAGGCTGAACATCTTGAGAACGCTGTGACGAGCCTGCTGCGCCTCAACGTCGACAAGCTGATCACTATCGGCGGCGATGACACAGCCTACAGCGCCATGCGCGTAGAAGAGCGGGCCAACGGGCGCATCCGCGTCGTCCACGTCCCAAAGACAATCGACAACGACCTCGCCCTCCCGCACGGGATTCCAACGTTCGGGTACAATACGGCGAAGCACGTCGGGGTCGAGCTTGTCGAGAACCTCATGGTGGACGCGCAGACGACAAGCCGGTGGTACTTCGTCGTGACAATGGGGCGTTCGGCAGGCCACCTCGCCCTTGGCATCGGAAAGACGGCAGGAGCAACGCTCACGCTCATCCCCGAAGAGTTCCCCGAAGAGGTCATCTCACTGAGCCACATCGTGGACATCCTCGTCGGCGCCATTATCAAGCGGCTCGCCACAGGTCGACGAGATGGTGTCGCCGTTCTCGCCGAGGGGCTCCTCGCTCGCCTCGATCCAAAGGACCTTGAGATCCTTGACTCGGTGGAGCGCGACGCCCACGGCAATATCAGGCTGGCCGAAGTCTCCTTTGGCGAGATCGTAAAGTATCGGGTGCAGGAACGGTTGAAGGAGTTCGCGTTGAAAACAACGATCATTGCCAAGAACATCGGCTACGAACTTCGTTGCGCCGACCCCATTCCATTCGACATGGAGTACACACGTGACCTTGGTTTCTGCGCCGCGCAATACCTCATTGATGGAGGTAACGCTGCCATGGTCTCGATGCAGATTGGCCATTTCGTCCCTCTGTTCTTCCGCGATATTCTCGACACGGAAACACAGCGCACACGCGTGCGGAGAGTGGACATCTCGAGTGAGTACTACAGAATCGCTCGGGCGTACATGCTCCGCCTCGACAAAGACGACTTCGATGACTCGCACGAGTTGGCGACGTTTGCTGCTACTGCCAATGTCACGCTCGAGGCCTTCCGCGAGCAGTTCGAGTACCTGTTGGTTGAGGATGTGCTCTACCGGGAGAGCTCGGGCAGGTTTACACTCTAGCCCGCGAAGGTCCCTGGGGGAATGGGCTACAACACCCTCACCCCAAACGACGTCCCCACACTAAGCGCAGCTCGGACGTGCGGGCCATCAGGTTGGACGTTTCGAATCTTGCCGGCAACGTCTGCCAAAGGGATTTCCGTCATCTTGCCATCACTGAGCGCCACCATGAGGCCCGATCGGCCTTCCTCAACAACATAGGCGGCGTGCGAGCCGAAGTGCGTGGAGAGGATGCGGTCGAACGGCGTCGGCGTACCGCCGCGTTGAACGTGGCCGAGGATGGTCGTGCGGACCTCGCTTTCCAGTCGTTCCTCAAGCATTTTTGCGAGCACATTGGCCGCGCCGCCGAGTCGGATGGGATCAGGTGAATCCTCGATGATCCGCTGAATGGCTAGCTCTCCGCCCTTGGGTTTGGCTCCTTCGGCAATGGCGATGATGGTGAACCGCTGGCCCCCACGTTCGCGCTTCAAACAAGCCCCAGCAACTACGTCGATCTCGTAAGGGAATTCGGGAAGCAAAATGATGTCTGAGCCCGAAGCCACGCCTGCGTGCAGCGCGATCCACCCCGCGTAGCGTCCCATTGTTTCGAGGATCATTACGCGGTGGTGGCTCTGGGCCGTGCTGTGTAGTCGGTCAAGGGCGTTGGCAGCCACGGTAACTGCCGTGTCGAAACCAAATGTCCTGTCCGTGCCAACCAGATCGTTGTCGATGGTTTTGGGGACGCCCACAATCGCCAACCCTTTCTCCTGTAAGCCGTGGGAGATGGTCATTGTGCCATCGCCGCCAATTACCACGAGGGCGTCAAGACCCATGTCGTGGTAGCGGGCTACCACATCGTCCGAAACATCCGCGTTGTCCTGAGCGAAGTACCGAAAGGGATTGGCTTTGTTGGAGGTGCCGAGGATCGTACCGCCGTCGGTTAGTATTCCCGATACCGATTTATAGTCAAGCGTCCGATAACGGCCTTCGATCAGCCCAAGGAATCCATCCTCAAATCCTACTACGTCTGCACCGCATCGAAGCAGAAGACTTTTTGTTACGGCGCGGATCACCGCGTTCAGCCCCGGGCAATCGCCGCCGCCTGTGAGAAGGCCAACACGCATGGATATGGAAAGAGTGAGTTGCGGAGGGAGGCTACGTCACGGCGCGCATCCCCGCCAAACTCTTGGTGTAGCTTTCGTCTCTCGCCAACCAATCCGAACAATGCGCCTTCGCATACTCGCCCCTGCATTCCTTCTCCTTGTTCCTCTGTTCGCAGGTTGCTTTCAGATACACACGACCATCTTTCTCAACGAAGACGGCAGTGGGACTATTGAGGAAACGATTCAGTTGGCTTCGTTTGCAGTGAACATGATGGCGAGCATGGATACGACGGAAGCGTTTAGCCTCATCGACGAGGACAAGCTGAATTCTCGCGCAGATAGCTTGGGAGAGGGCGTTGTGTTCGAAGGTGTCGAAGCGGTCTCGGATGGTTCCTTTGAGGGCTACATCGCTGTGTATTCGTTTTCGGATATCAGCAAGGTTCGTTTGAATGACAGCAGCGATGCATTGCAGCTCAATGACGATGACGAACCTTCTTCTGAGGATCCCTCGGAGGGAATGAATGGACTCGGGTTGGATGGCGTCACGTTTAGCTACGAGCCCGGAGTGCTACACATCCACATTCCACACGATGAGGGGTCGGGCGAAGACATGCACCCAGATACCCTGGCAGCCAAAACCGAAGAGATGCGGCAGCAAATGGAGGAAACCGGCGGAATGATGCGCGCCTTTCTTGCCGATGCGCGATTTGCCGTGACGATAGAATTCCCCTCTGCGATCTCTGAAACCAACGCTGCTTATGCAGAGGACACGAAAGTCACACTGGCCGACATCACATTTGGACCACTAATCGACCTGATGCAGGATAACCCGGAACTGGCCGTACGTCTCCAAGAAGCCCAGACGGAAGCCCAGCGCCAAGCGATCCTTGTTGAGATAGGCGACATGGAGGACTTCCGATACGAGCCAGGCAATGAGATTGTGGTTTGCTTTGACTAGCCCCGGTTTGGAGTTTGCTCGGCGCGCAAAGCTTCTTCCTTTACTCGATCGAGGTAGGCAACGGCTTCCACGCTGTCGTCCGGAATGTCATCCATGAAAACAGCTTCTTTGATAGCTCCCATCGCGGCTCGTTCGGGGCCTTGGAGGGTTTTCAGAATCTCCTGAAAAAGGTTTCCGCGACGCATGGCTTCGTCCTTGTGGTCCATCATGTACGCGTACGCGGCATCGTGTTCGTTGGGGATGTCGCCATCCAGGATGGCTTCACGGATCCACGTCTTCAGAATGCCGACGGCCACGCCTTCTCCGACGCCGAGGACCCCCATGATTTCGTTGCCGTCTACGGGCGGTTGGAAGGCACGGAGCTGATCCTTTTCCTCCACTTCGCGCATCTTCTCCTCCACGTAATCGAAGTTGGAGAGGTAGCGTTGGACCCGTTGAGGGTTCTTGCTGGTGATGTCTGCGCGGACGAGCATCATCAGGTCGTCCACGTCTTCGCCTGCATCGAATAGCAGGCGCCGAACGGCGGAGTCCGTCACATTGTCATCAACCAATGCGACGGGACGGTGGTGGTAGCGTACCATGTTTTGCACGTATTCAAGCGGCTCGCCCAGTGGCAGTTTCATCCGACGAAAAATACTCGGAATGTGCTTCCGCGGACCGAGGTCTTCGTGGCCATGAAAGGTCCAGCCGTGTGCGCGCGAAAAGTGCTTCGTGTCCGGCTTGGCGATGTCGTGCAGCAACGCAGCCCATCGAAGCCAAAGAGCTTTGTCCTCGGCAACCTCACCTGCCATTCCGACTTCTCGTTGCGCTATGCACAGATTGTCGAGCACTTGCAGCGTATGGAAGAAATTGTCTTTGTGTTTCTGCCCGTCAACGATTTCGACGCCGGCGAGCGCTGTCAGCTCAGGAAAGATCAGGTCGAGCAGCCCGGCCGCATAGAGGATTTTTATGCCAATGGATGGTTCGGGTGCAGCGACAATTTTCTGCAGTTCGTCCGTAATGCGCTCCTGGCTCACGATCTCAATTCGCTCAGCCATGCTTTTCATGGCTTCAAAGGTCTCCCGACTGATCTCAAACCCAAGCTGCGTCGCAAACCGCCCGGCACGCAGCATCCGCAACGGATCGTCGTCGAACGTTTCGGCTGGATCGAGCGGGGTTTTGAGAAGCCCCATTGCAAGATCATTCAGGCCACCGAACGGGTCTACAAGCACTCCGAACCGATGTTCATTGAGCGCGAGGGCGAGAGCATTCACCGTGAAGTCGCGGCGCTTCTGATCGTCTTCCAGCGAACCGTTTTCTACGACGGGCTTCCGCGAATCGCGGCTGTAGCTTTCCCTTCTCGCTCCAACAAACTCTAGCACGAGCGTTTCGCCCTCGTGCGAAAGACGGACTCCAGCGGTTCCAAAATTTCTATAGACATGGGCGGTCGTTCCGCCGAGTTTCTTGGCGACAGCTTCAGCGAGTTGAATGCCACTGCCGTCGCCAACGGAAACGAAATCCAGGTCCGTCGTAGTGCGGTTCAATAGGGCGTCCCGTACTGCTCCTCCCACGACGTACGTCTCTATCCCGAGTCGATCGGCAACCGCGCCGATGTCTCGTAGAACTGGTTCGTAGGGGAGTTGGATATCCGTCATCTTCTGTGTACTCCCTCAAAACTAATCCGTTGTTTACAGCGTCCGACAGATGTGCAGCCTAGCTTGATGGTTCTTATTCCTTTCTCCTCTCCCATGATTCGTCCATTTCTTCTAACCGCGGTGCTGCTCACGTCATCTGTGTATGCCCAGACTATCCCGGTTATCGGCACCTCGGCTACACTAGACGTAGCGACGTGGAATATCGAGGACTTTGGTGCTGACGGAGGACCGACAAACAATCAGCTTCAACTGGAGAACGTGCTGGCTGTAATCCGCCAGTCAGACATTGATCTGTGGGGACTGCAGGAACTGAATGATGAAGTGGATTTTGATGCGCTGCTCGACTCGCTCGGCTCGGCCTTTAGTGGTGCCTGGGTAGATGACGATTTCGGAAACATTGGCTACGGATATGTTTTTCGGAGCGACGTCATCAACGACCTTCAGATTAGCCAGATTCTGACCGGGTCATCGTTTGAGTTCGCCTATCGGCCCCCCCTCCAAATGCGTGCGGACGTGATATTGCCGGATACGACCGCCGAAGTCCGATTCATCAATCTGCACATGAAAGCGGGTGGCGCGTTTGAGGACTACGAACGCCGCGTTGCAGCTTCGGAGATTCTAAAGAACTATATCGACAACCTGCAGAGCATTGGGGTCGACGTGATTGTCATGGGCGATCTAAATGATGAACTGCTGGTGTCCATTTCAAGTGGCCGTCCGTCTCCGTACAGCAATTTTCTGAACGACGACGACTACCTCTTCGCTACCGAACCGCTAGACCTACCGGGCGACAGCAATGATCGCAATACGTTTTGCTCTAGCTCCATGTGCACGAGCGGATCTGTGATTGACCACATCATTGCAACCGGAACGCTCGAAGACGATTATGAAGACGATTCTGCCGACCATTTCATCGAGTTGGTTACGGCGCTACCAGGATACACGAGCACTACGTCGGATCACCTTCCCGTGTACGCCCGCTTCGACTTCCAGGGGATGGGCACCGCGGTTGCCGATGAAGTGCCAGCGGTGTCTTTTGCCATCGAGGCGGCCTATCCGAACCCCTTTAGGGGCAACGCGACCCTTTCCTACACAGTAGATCGCCCGGGGCCTGTTGAGATCGCCCTGTTCGATGTTTTAGGGCGTCGGGCCGCAGTAGTCGCCAGCACCTATCGAACGGCAGGGACGCATCGAATCCTGATTGACGGGGCGTCGCTTGCGCCCGGACTTTACGTCGCTCGGCTGACTTCGAACGGGCAATCGGCAATCACGCGACTGGTACGCGCTCAATAAGGCTCGCCCACAAATTCACCGCGTGTCAATGGCAGGTTGCGTACTATCTGGATTGAATCTAAACAGCCAGTCAATCCGCGAAATGCGTAGCCTGTTAACCGCTCTCGCCCTCAGTTTCATTCTTGCGTTGGCAGCTTGTACGTCTGAAACTGACGGACCTGAAGCGGATGGAGAGCCTCTTGTCGTCTATTCCGGTCGCAAGAGCGTGCTCGTCGATCCACTGGTTGAGCAGTTCACTGCGGCAACAGGGATCGCCGTAGAGGTTCGTTACGGTAGTGATGCAGAACTCCTCGCTGCACTTCAAGAGGAAGGTGATGCCAGCCCTGCCGACCTCTTCTGGGGCAACACAGCAGGCGCTCTCAGCGCAGCCGGTGAAGCCGGATTGCTCACGTCACTTCCGGACAGCATCCTGTCCAAGCCGGACAGCTATGCACCATCAAGCGGGCTTTGGGCTCCAATTACTGTCCGCTTCAGGGTGATGGCATACGATCCGAGCCGGGTTACGCCGGAGTTCCTTCCCACGTCGGTGATGGAAATCCCTAACAACGAGGCCTTCCGTGGGCAGATTGGGTGGACACCAACGTACTCGTCGTTTCAGGACTTCATTACGGCTATGGTTGAAATCCAAGGCGAAGAGGCCACACGAGAATGGATTGAAGGGGTGAAGGCTTTGGAGCCTAAGGCGTACCCCTCGAATACGCCAATGCTAGAGGCCATGATGGCGGGCGAGATCACCGTCGGCTTGACCAACCACTACTACATCCTGCGCGTTCTCTATGGGAGCGACGAAAATCTTGGTAGCGATCCGCCCGTTGCTTCGCATCACTTCGCCGCGGGCGATACGGGCAACCTCGCTCTTGTGACGGGCGCAGGGTTGTTGAATACAAGTTCGCAGCCCGACAAGGCTCTTGCGTTCATTTCCTACTTGCTCACGCAGGATGCCCAGGCGTTCGCCGCCGAAACCGTTCGTGAATACCCCGTGGTTCGGTCGGCAGCAGTGCCGGATTACCTCCTGCCGTTCGACGAGGCGGCAGCCCTGGGTCCCGAGTTTGATTTTGAGCGTCTTCGCAATCTGGAACGCACGCTGGACCTTCTGCGCGAACAGGGCTTGCTGTAGCCCATCAGTTCATGCCGGTCGCTCGACGTCTCCATGACTTCCGTTGGTACCTCTGGGGACCTGTGGCGTTCGTGGCACTCGGCGTTCTACTGCCACTAGGCTACCTCGTCTTAAGGGCATTTCAAGGGAATGCCTCCGAGCTGGCTGAGCTTGTTTTTCGTATTCGCAATCTCAAGCTACTCGGGAACACGCTTGGCTTGGCTGCCGGAGTGCTGCTGCTTACCTCGGTAATTGCATTTCCCTTGGCTTGGCTGGCCACGCGGACAAACATTAAGGGGCGACCTCTAGTAACGCTGGTTGGCGTTCTACCGCTTGCTGTTCCGGGGTACGTGATGGCGTACGCTTTGATGGCCTCTACGGGACCTTCTGGGTTGCTTTCGGGCCTGCATCTGCCTCGGTCAAGTGGTTTCACTGGAGCGTGGTTGGCGCTTGGTCTGTACACGTTCCCCTATCTTTTTCTGAATCTTCGAGCAGCGCTGTTGGGCCTTGACCCATCGCTCGAGGACGCGGCTCGGTCGCTCGGCTATTCGAATCGGGAGGTCGCCCGCCGAGTCGTACTTCCACAGCTTCGCCCTGCGTTCTTTGCGGGCGCGCTGCTCATCGTGCTGCACGTGCTTGGAGATTTTGGGGTTGTCTCGTTGATGCGCTTCGAGACATTTTCCTACGCCATCTACCTTCAATACGCGGCGGCGTTCGACCGCGTGTATGCGGCGTGGCTAGCGCTCATGCTCTTGTCAATGACGGTTATGATACTTTTGCTGGAAATGCGCCTTCTTCGTGGTCGACATTTCGAGAGGGCAGGGACAGGAGCAAACCGTCACGCGCCAATCAGCACGCTTGGGCGCTATGCCCTTCCAGCCTACGGCTTTGTTGGATTGGTTGGAATGGCGGGCATAGTGCTGCCATTAAGCACAGTGATCTACTGGCTTGGTCGGGGAGGTGGGCAGGGCCGATGGGGTAATCTGGTGAATGCACTGTTGGATTCATGCAGTGCAGCTCTGCCGGCAGCCTTTCTGGCCACGGCGCTTGCACTCCCGGTCGCTTATTTGAGTGTCCGCAAGCCCACCAGGCCGTCGCGAGTAGCCGAACGCATCGCGTACCTGGGATATGCCACACCACCGCTGGCCTTTGCGCTCGCCCTAATCTTTTTCACGTTACGATCTGCTCCGTTTCTATATCAGACTTTGGGTCTTCTGATCGTTGCCTACGCGCTTCATTTTTTGGCAGAGGCCATCGGTCCGATTCGAAGCGCACTTTACCAGGCTCCTGCTCGCATTCAGGAAGCCGCGCGCAACCTCGGGCGTTCTCCGGTCCGTGCATTCTTCGAGGGTACGTTTCCGCTGCTCCGAGGTGGCATTGGCGCAAGCATGACCCTCGTGTTTCTATCGGTGTTGAAGGAACTCCCTATCACCTTTCTGCTTTCTCCGCTTGGTTTCCGCACGCTTGCCATGGGCGTATGGAGCGCTGCGGGCGAATCCCTGTTTAGTATTGCGGCACCCTACGCGCTTGTGCTCATTCTGACGTCAAGCGCGATTGTCTGGTTGCTATTACGCGATCCTCGCGCGAGCAGAATCAGATGACTATCTCGTAATCACGCACTCGAACGCCCAACCTCTCATACCCGCACTCCTCACCATATCCTGCCTTTCCAAGACCTTCTCGGATGGTGCCATGCCCGTCGTGAATGGGCTTTCGTTTGATGTGGAGCGAGGTGAGTTGTTTGCGCTGCTTGGACCGAGCGGATGTGGCAAAACGACGGCGTTGAGGCTTATCGGAGGTTTCCTTCGGCCTGACCGGGGAACGATTTCGCTTGACGCCAGAGTGCTTGCTGGAGATGGAACGTTCATTCCGCCCGAGAAACGTGGAATCGGTTTTGTATTTCAGGACTACGCGCTGTTTCCCCATTTGACGGTATCGCAAAATGTGGCGTTTGGACTGCGGAAAGAGAAACCAGCGACGAAGAAAGAGCGGGTTGACGAGGTGCTCAAACTGGTCGGGATGGAAGGGTTTGAGGAACGACTCCCCCATGCTCTCTCAGGCGGACAACAGCAACGGGTCGCACTAGCCAGGGCGCTGGCGCCGCGACCGCGCCTGCTCTTGCTGGACGAACCCTTCTCGAACCTCGACGCCTACTTCCGGAATGAGATGCGCGACAACATCCGCCGCATCCTGAAAGAGGAGGGAGTGACCGCCGTTCTCGTAACGCACGATCAGGAGGAGGCGCTTCTGTTTGCTGACAGGGTAGCGGTGATGCAAAGCGGTCGCATCGACCAAGTAGGAACGCCCGAAGAGATCTATATGACGCCGCGCACGCTTTTCGTGGCCCAGTTCATGGGGCAGACGAACCTCGTGCTCACTCAAGCCCACGGTAAAACTGCCGACTCCGTTCTCGGCAAACTGCAGCTTCATCGTGAAGCAGAAGGAATGGTTTTAGTAGCTGTCCGGCCCGAGCACTTCTCCATCGGTCCAACCGCCGATCACGCCGATTCCATGGAAGCAACCGTGATGAGCCGCTCGTTCAAAGGGCACGACATCACCTACCGTGTGCAGGTCGGCCCCGTGGATTGCCTGGTTCACACACACAACCGCGAGCCCTACGAGCCGGGCGACACGGTTTTCATTCGCGCGCTACAACCAGCGGTCGTGTTAGATAAGGCGGGAGCCTAGCTGGACCTCTCCTTTATTTGTCATCCTGAGGACCGGATGGAGCAAGGTTCTCCTTCGCAGTTCAGTTGTGATAGAGTTGGGAGATCCCTCGTCGATGTTCTCCTCGGGATTACAAAGTGAGGGCCTAGTCCTCCTCCCTCGGTGGCCTCAGATCATTCGCTCGGATCTGATGCTCCCACAGCAGTTCGCCGTCGGTCGAGTAGGTTTTCAGGGTCATCATCCGGTCCGTTCGTTCTCCTTCCACGGTCATGGTCCCGAAGTTGCGTTGGTCGGTTACAAACGTTCCTTCAACGCGGAGAGCGTTCGTCGAATCCTGCGGAGTTCTGGACGCGCCGGCGGTAAGCGGCGAAGAGGTGAACTCGTAGAGCGGATATGTGCCATCTCGTTCCATTCGGTTGAGCTCCGTGTGGTGACGATCGCCGGAAAGGAACATCACGCCCCAGATGTCGCGTCGCTCGATTTCATCGAGCACGTATTGTCTCTCCGCGGGGGCGAGGTTGGCATACGTCTCGTAGACCGCATTGGGGTTGAGAAATTGCCCGCCCATTGCCACCACTTTGAACGGCGCATAGCTGGCTTGTAGCGCATCAAGAAGCCACTGAAGCTGGGCTTCTCCTAAAACCGTGTCGTCGTTGGGGTCTTGCGGCGCGTTGTTCGGAGTACGGTAGTAGCGGTTGTCGAGCATGAAGAACTCAACGTCCGCGTACTGGAAGTTGTAGAAAATCCCAGGCGTGTTGGGAAGCCCGTACGTGGGATTGGGCCAGTACCGTTGGAAGGCGTCCAGTGCCGCACCTTTCAGGATGTAGGAGCGATCCGAGTTATTCGGACCGTAGTCGTGGTCGTCCCAAATGGCGTAGTTGGGAGCCGTGCTCAGCAATTGTTGAATCTCTGGCAATGCGCGGTCGTGGCGATTGCGGTAGGCAAGTCCCTCCGGACTCCACCAGTCCACCTCGCGGTAATACACATTGTCGCCTAGCCACAGGTTGAGGTCGTGGCCCATTCCTGCCATGGTCTCGAGAATCTCGTAATCGCCGCCGTACGGGTCGCCAGGACGGTCGTAAGGTTCATCCGCCACATAGTTGCACGAGCCCAATACGGCTGTGAATGTGGGCGGATCAGTCCTCCATTGCCATAGGGGTTGCGTCGTGAACGACAACGGGTAACCAAACGATTGTTCCTCACTGTCGACAAGGACGTGATATGCATAGGTCCATCCCGGCTCCAGGTTCGTAAGACGGAAAGTTGCGATGTGGTCGTTCTCCGAGTTGGCGACAATTATTTCCGTCTCGATCCAGCGCGCTCTGATTACTCCATCGCTCGATGCTGTCGATGTTGCGGCGTACCGCAGTCCTACCTCAGCGTCTGTGACTGTTTGTACCCACACGGTGGCTTCGCGTTGGGTTATTGGACCGAGCATTGGTCCGGCGCTAATCTGAGCCTGAGCAGGCGCAACAACTAGAAGAACGAGAAGGGGAAGGAGCGATCGAAAGCGCATCATGGCAGTCGGCGGTGAGTTATCCGCGGTCATAAACGAAAAACGCCGCACCCGATACATTCGGATGCGGCGTCCATGTTACGGCAGACGGGTTGAATGCTCACTCCTCTTCGTCAGAGGCCGGAGCAGGGCGGACATCCCACAACAACATCTGGTCGATGTCGGCGTAGTCGTCGCCGTCTTCGTCCTTGAATTCATAGTCGCCGTATTTGTCGCGATTATGCTCGGGGATGCGCTTCCATGTAACTCCGCTCGGATCTACGAACTCCTTCGGGAAGGGGCTCTCGACACGGTATGAAGGGTGGTAGTTGCGATAGGTCTTGGCCGCTTCGTACAGCGCGGCGCGGCGTGCGCCCGCGCGGGTGGCACTATTGCCCGTTACACGAAACGGAGTGATGTTGATAATCGCAATAACATCGTCTTCGTCCTCTTCAGGGTCGAGGTACTCTGGGCGCATCACCTTGAACTCGTCTGGGTGGGGATATGCACTGCGCTCGTTGTCGAACATAGGAATCTTCTTTCTTGAGAATCAGGGCGCGGAAACTACGATTGCGATGGTTGGGATCCCATTGAGAACACCTTTCCATAATCGCTTTCCAGAGAAATTCTACCCCGACAAAAAGTAAAAAAGTTCTTGCATGGAGGAACCGCGTGTGCCCAAATTTTAGAGTCGCGCCGTTTGGCCGAGACTCACGCATCACTCGGATCTCCGCTCGCTAAACCTCCGTCTCCATGAACGACTTTAATCTGTACAACGACTTCGACGAAGATGACGACTTTGATGACGACATCCTGGATGACGAAGATGAGGATTTTGACGACGACATCGATCTGGATGACTTGGAGGATGACGACGAAGACGACGATGATGATGACGACTTCGATGAGGGTGATCTCGACGACGATTTCTAGCCTGGGCGAAGGCGGAATTCCTCTTCAATAACGGCTATACATTTTCGGGCCTTCTGTAGTGGGCTAGCCGTTTTCGTTGGCTGCGAGTTTGATTGGGGCTTGAAGACAAGCTCCAGCCTCTACGAGCGCGAAGTATTGCCGACCTGAATAACGGCTGTCTGATCGAGGCCTCGCGTTGGGGTTGCCGTGTCTGATGGGGCGGAAGGGCCTCATTTGCGTCTATCCACAAAGTGTGTGAAAACGGGGATATCGTGTGGAAAATTCCACTTGCGCTCGAAGGAAATCTTCCCTTTATTATTGTCCCCCGACGCGCCCCAGCTACTAATCGCGGCAGAGGATTATAGACGTGGGTTCGGAGGGATTTTGCGCAGATCGCTCCTTCCCCGGACGACATCACCCACACCACCTCTGGAAATATGGCAATGGACAAGGCTACGCCCCTTTTTGGCTCAAACGGCTCGATGAGCGAACCCAATAACGGTCTTACGATTGAGCGCGTGTTCTCGAAAAAGGGCGAACATCCCTTCGACAGCCTTGAGTGGGAGACCCGCGAAGCGGCCATCAGGAACCACGAAGGCGAGACGATTTTCGAGCAGAAGGACGTCGAGTTTCCAACGAGCTGGAGCCCACTCGCGATCAACGTTGTTACGTCGAAGTACTTCTATGGCGACATCGCTTCTGGCAACGGCAGCCCGGCTGATGGAAAGCGGGAGTATTCGTTAAAACAACTCGTCCACCGCGTGACGCGCACGATCTCCGACTGGGGATTCGAGCAGAACTACTTCGCAACCAAGGAAGATGGCGAGCGGTTTTATGACGAACTGACCTGGCTGTGCGCCAACCAATACGGTGCGTTCAACAGCCCCGTTTGGTTCAACGTTGGCTTGCACCACCAATACGGCGTCAAGGATTCGGGCGGCAAGACCATCTCGGGTTGGAATCCCGAGACCGGTGAAGTCGAGCCGGTCGATCCGTACGAGCGTCCGCAGGCCAGCGCGTGCTTCATTATTTCTGTCGAGGACTCCATCGACGACATTTGGCAACTGATGGGGGAGAGCGCCCGGCTCTTCAAGTTTGGATCCGGTGTGGGCGCCGACTGGTCCGCGCTTCGTTCCTCAAAAGAAAAACTCTCAGGCGGCGGCGTTCCCTCGGGTCCCGTCTCCTTCATGAAGGTGCAGGATGCCACGGGCGGAACGATCAAGAGTGGTGGCAAGACGCGGCGGGCTGCCATCATGCAGACGCTCAAGAGCTGGCACCCGGACATCCTCCAGTTCGTTCGCGCCAAGCAGGAAGAAGAGCGCAAGGCATGGGCGCTGATTGAAGAGGGCTACGACGGTTCCTTTAACGGTCCGGCATACGGCAGCGTCGCCTTCCAGAATGTGAATCAGTCAGTTCGCGTGGATGACGCATTGATGACGGCTGCGGAAGCCGAAACTGCGTACGAACTCAAGGCCGTCACCAACGGCGAGACCGTCGATACTGTTGATGCGACGGAGCTATTGACAACAATCTCCGAGGGCACACACGTCTGTGGAGACCCGGGCTTACAGTATGAGGACACGATTCAGCGCTGGCACACGTGCAAGAATACGGGGCCGATCAACTCCAGCAATCCATGCTCGGAGTACATGTTCCTCGACGACTCGGCGTGCAACCTCGCGAGCCTCAACCTCCGCAAGTTCCAAGTGAAAGACGGATCGGTAGACGTGGAACGCTACCGCGCCGCGGCCCGCATCTACATCACGGCGCAGGAAATCCTCGTCGACAATGCCGGCTACCCCAGCGCATCCATTGCAAAGAACAGCCACGCTTTCCGCCCACTCGGACTCGGGTTTGCCAACCTTGGCGCGCTCCTGATGTCGATGGGCCTGCCGTACGACTCCGACGAGGGTCGCGCGGTTGCCGGCGCCCTCATGGCCATCGAACACTGCGAAGCCTACGCTCGGTCTGCGGAGATCGCCGCCAACGCGGCCATCGGTCCGTTCGATGGTTATGAGGAGAACGCCGACACCATGCTGGACGTGATGCGGATGCACCGCGACGCCGTCCAGGACATCCACGAGTCGTGCCCCGAGTATTTGCACACGGCAGCGCAGGAATCGGCCAACCGGATGGTGGAGCTTGGCGAAAAACACGGCTACCGCAACGCGCAAGCGACGGTTCTTGCGCCCACCGGCACCATCGGGTTCATGATGGATTGCGACACGACAGGCGTGGAGCCCGACATCGCACTTGTGAAATACAAGCTCCTTGCGGGCAAGGGCGACGGTCTGATGAAGATCGTCAACCAGACGGTGGGCAGTGCGCTCGAGAAACTCGGCTATACGACCGCCGAGCAGGCCGAAATCCTCGCCTACATCGACGAAAACGACACGATCGAGGGTGCGCCGCACATTCGCGACGAGCATTTGCCCGTCTTTGATTGCGCGTTCAAGCCGCACAACGGCGAGCGCTCGATCCACCATATGGGCCACATCCGCATGATGGCGGCCACGCAGCCATTCATCTCCGGCGCGATCTCGAAGACCGTCAACCTGCCCGAGCACAGCACGGTAGAGGAGATTTACGACGCGTACCTGCAGGGCTGGAAACTGGGCCTGAAGGCCATTGCGATCTACCGCGAGAACTCGAAGCGCAGCCAGCCGCTTTCGACCCAGAAGGGTGGCAACACAAAGGGCAAGTCCACCGGCGTTGCCTCTGGCGATGGCGCGTTGCTGCCCGAACCGGAAATCGTGGAGAAGGTGGTGTACAAACCGCAGCGTCGCCGCCTCGCCGACGAGCGCCAGAGTCTGACGCACAAGTTCTCGATTGCGGGCCACGAGGGCTACCTGCACATCGGTGTGTACGCCGCCACGGGCATGCCCGGCGAGATCTTTATCACGATGGCCAAGCAGGGCTCCACCATTGCGGGTCTCATGGACTCGTTCGCTACGGCCGTTTCGCTCGCGCTGCAGTACGGCGTGCCGCTGGAAGACCTCGTCCAGAAGTTCAGCCACGTGCGCTTCGAGCCCTCCGGTTTCACGAACAACCGCCAGATTCCGATTGCAAAGTCCATTACGGACTACATCTTCCGCTACCTCTCGCTGAAGTACCTCGGCCAGGAGCAGGACGACCCGACGGAGGAGCCGGAAGACATGGCCAACCCGACGGCTGTGGTGACCTCGGAAGCCAAAGCCCATGGGCCGGCGGCCGATGTGGAGCAAGCCTCGCTGTTCGTGGACTCCAAGCCGGACGAGCCGCTTGTGGGCCACACCGTAGAAGCCTTCATGGCCGAAGGTGGAAGCTCAGGAAGTGCACCGGGCGCCTTCAAGAATCAGGAAGACGCCCCCGGCTGCCCTAACTGCGGCTCCATCATGGTGCGCGCCGGCGCCTGCTACTCCTGCCCGAACTGCGGGAATACGAGCGGGTGTGGGTGAGGGATTCCTGAATAGACATAGCTGGAAATGCTTGGTCCTCGGAAGAGAAACGGGGGCCAATACTGATGGACAACATTGTAATAGACATACTGCCATGGGAGCAGCACTGGGAGATCGACAGCTCCTCCCGACCTTTGAAAGGAGGGCAAGGTAGCGTCAAAAAAGCCCGCAGAAGATCGGACAAAACACCCGGTGCGCTCAAAGAACTTCACTCCGATCATTCGGGCCAAAGCGAGCGGCGACATCGCATGGCGCGGGAAGTCGAAGTGCTCGCCCATCTTCAGGTGGCTGGCGTGCCTGCCATTCTCGACCACAACATGGACAGTGTCGAGGAGATAGACACTCCATTGTTTTTCGTCTCGGAATGGATCGACGGACCGACTCTTCAAGCAAAAGTTGGTGGACGCCCGGTCCCAATGGAAGAGGCAGCTCGAATAGTGCGCGAGTTGACGAGGATCGTCGGTGAATGTCACAAGATGGATATCATTCACAGAGACATAAAGCCAGACAATATGATTTGTGAGTCTGGAACCGAGAAGATCTACTTGGTAGATTTTGGATTGGTGCACGCTCCCAGCCTGCCAAACCAGTATAAAACTGGGACCAGGCAAGAACTAGGAAACAGGTTCTTTCGAATTCCTGATCTGGGTGCAGGCGAGGATAGGCGTGACCCGCGGACTGACATCACGTTTGTAGTCGGGATCCTCTTTTTTTTGCTGACAGGTAGAGCGCCTAACCACCTCCATGACTCAAACGGAAAGCCTCCCCATAGGAGGGCCGAACTAGCATTTCCAAAGCACATCTTGGAGGATGTGCGCTGGAGACGCATCCGTTCGATCTTTGATGTAGGGTTTGCCGCGCCGGTTTCCCATCGTTTCCAAGATGTGAGCAACCTGGCAGAGGAGATTGATGAGGCAATGAGCTATGGAGCTTCCCAGCGGGAACAACAACCTGCGTTCGAAGAGGAGTTGGATTTGCTTGTTGAAGCCCGCCAAAGGATAGATGCCGCGATTGATGGGGTTGAGCAGTCATTGATTGAATTAGTGAATTTGCTCGCAACCAACATAGCAGCCCTCTGCAATCATAATGGTATTAAGCCCGTTCACGCTCAGGCCAAAATGATCCGTCCAGGTCGTGAAGCAAAAATGCTGTGGAAAGTCGCCCAGAGCAACAGTAGCGAGCCGTACGTTTTCCTAGGACTCTACGCAAAGCTTGAGGGCGAGAACAGCGGTGAGATTTCCATTCGACTGCAGACAGAACCACATGAGCATGTTGTCTCGGGTACTCATGTTCTCCACCACGGTATGGCTGCCGACACAGACAGAGTCAGGGAAGAGATTGTTGCTCACGCGTCTGAAGCTTTCGCTTTCGCAATTAGGCTTTTACGAAATAAGATCGAGCGAAGTACCTGAGATGAACAGATCGCGCGATCATACACTCTCTAAGTCTGAACTGCTTCGCTCAAATTGAAGCCGGGGAAGCAGTTACCGCTGCACGCCGTCAAGCACGACCAAGTCCAATCCTGAACCTTGCTCGCCAGCCGGCTTGTGCACCGCGCGTGCAGATGCGTGTCATCCCAGCTGATCGTGGGTGCTACGAACCTCCCGGACGAGCAGCGGAACAAGAATCAGGAAGAGAAGCGCAGTGCCCACGCCCGGCCGGTACGCGCCATTCGCCAGCGCCCAGCCCAAATGGAACACCCCATTGGTGCCCTCCAAAACGATCCACGCCCAGATCCACGCCATCGCACTGGGCCGTTCGCGCCGCACCACGAAGAGGTAGCCCGCCAGTCCAACTACGGCAAGGCCAATGTTGATGATCAGAAACCCAACGCGGGGGTCCGAAGGATAGACGAGCGACGTCAGGAATCGCGCTGGCGCAAGCACCTCCCACAAATGCCCGAGGTACTCTTCCGTCGAGTGCGCCATCTGCGTGAGAACCAGCAGCAGGAAGAGCAGTTTGAGCCGGGCGGAGATCACGGGGTTGAAGGAGTCGTACCCGCAAACGTAACAACAGACGTGGCCTGACGCTGATATCAGGGTGGATCTTCGACCGGCACGTCAGGTAAGATGAGAATGATCATCGAAAGATTCAGACATAGGGTCGCGAAAAGCCTTCACGTCATGGCTGCGGTGGTCATGGTGATTCCGCTGTTGATCGGCATTGCGGCGTGTTCCGAAACGACTGACCTGTCGTTGTCGGCTTCGGATATGGAGGCGATAAACGCGGCTTCGCAAGCCTACGGAACCGCCTGGCTTTCGAACGACCCCGAGTTAGTGATGGCGACTCTGACTGAGGACGCGGTGATTGTTCCGTCGGGGATGTCCTCCATGCAGGGCAAAGAAGCGATTCGAGCATTCTGGTTTCCCGAAGACTCCCCTCCAACCGTCGTGACAGAGTTCACCTCAACAGAGGATGAAGTTGGTGGGCATGGCGACTTTGGCTTCGTTCGGGGGACGTTCACCCTCCAATTTGAATACGACGGCGCAGAATATTCTAGCGGAGGCACGTATGTGTGCCTGCTGAGGCGCCTCCCGGACGGCTCCTGGAGGATTTCGCACCGCATGTGGAGTGATACGCCGCGCGAGTGAGTCGTATAAATTTCTGCCGCCTACCAAGCGTGAAGCCGGACGAATACAGGCTCGCCGGAGGCAACCGCCTCTTCCGCAGCGACCTCGAAGGCTTCTATGACGCTGGAGTGCTCCTCAACAACAACATCCGCTTCCGGGATTTCGGCTGAGCCAGACGTGACCGAGGCACAGGTCACCTTGATGCGCATGGGCGTATAGATCCCCATCGTAAGTGCGCCTACAAGCTGGTTGAGGAACGTGAGTTCGGTCTCAACAATCGCCACGCCATCTGGGCAGGCAGCAGCTGCGTCAACCGTCTTGGGAGGCACAAGGCCGTACACCCAACTAGAGGCGAAGGGTTGATCAACAACAACAGGTCCAGGCGGGAGACCCGTTGTGAGCACGGTTGCGTGGTAGCATCCTGTAGCAGCGAACGCAACAACGACGAGAAGGAGAGAGAAGCGAAGGGGGACCATGGAACTGTGGGTTAGGTGATTGGGGAGTTCTGCGGCCATCAATGCCAATAACAACCTACATCCGCCAAGCCGCGAGGATTGACTGCCCGGTCACAGTCTCCCACTCTTGATGGTGAGAACGTGTTGCTAGAACAGCATCAGTTAACTAGCGTTATTACAAATATTTGTATATTTAGCAGCGGATCGATCTCAAGCAAATTCGAGTATTCGTCTGGAGGTGATGTGATGAACCGTTTTCTTTCTCAAGCTGCCATGAACTTGCTCGCAGCTTCCGTTCTCGCCATCTTTGCTGGCTGCAACCACATGCGGGTCCTCAGCGTGGACTCGCCGAACTCCTATTCGGAGATCAACCAGCGCGGTGAACAGTCTACGGCACTAGTCACCCTCAACTCAGGCGGGACTGTGTCGGCACGTTCACTTCACTTCGCACCAGACGTTGTGACGTGGATGGATCCATGGAGTGGAGAGATGGGCTCCGTACAGACTGCAAATATCAAATCGGTTCAATTCCAGAGTCAAGGCAGTGGCGCGCTCGAAGGGCTCGGAATCGGGCTAATAGTCGGGGTTGTTGGTGGCACGGTCTTGGGATTGATCACAACCGCAACGGAATCTGCCAATTGCTCCTTTTTCTGCGGCACCGGCACGAATGTGGCGCTCGGAATCATCGTGGTAGGTGTGCCTAGCTCAGTTATAGGTGGGCTCGCAGGAGCCGCGCGAGGAAGCCGGAGCGTTTACGTGGTGGAGCCGCGGCACGACAATAGGCCAAGCGATCTGGGGTATGGTATGTCACTTCTAGTACCGGGTTCAATGAGCTATGGGCTACAGATCCAGTTTCCGCCAGGTCAACCGAGTGCGTCTGGCTATTTCAAATAATGCCCACCATGAGGCAAGTCATGCATTTCGTTCTCTCCCGCACCGCAGCTAGCGCACTAGCGCTCGCCCTGTTTCTCGCATTTTCAGGTTGTACGCAAACGCGAGTGCTAACGCTTTCGAGTCAAGATTCGCGAGACGAAATCAACCTTAGAACGGCCGGCCGAACAGCCACACTTGTTCTGCGAGACGGATTTCAACAGAAAGTTGAAGGGATCCATATCGCTCCCGACCTAACCTCTTGGATTGACCCGGAATCGACCAATCTGCGATCCGCACCAACGGACGACGTTGTTGCCGTGCGATTCATCCGTAGCGGGCATGGTGCTCTGTTAGGATTTGGCGTCGGATGTGCACTTGCAGCTGTCATCGGAACCGGCATTTTCTATGCGACGAGCGATACCTCAGACCAAAGAGCAAGCGCACTTCTTGGAGGCCCACTCGTTTTTGGCCCCATGGGAGGCATAGTCGGAGGAATTGGAGGATTTGCCCGTGGAAGCCGAACGGTATACAGAACGTCCTCTGGAGCCAACAACTAGAGTCATGAAGCCGCAGATCGCGGATCCACTTGCCAGCTAATCCGCAAAGCCACGGAATCGATAATGTCCTACTTGCCCGAGAAGAGTTTCACGCGGAACCGAGTCTTTGATGGAATAGGCATACTCCTATTGTGCTGCACCCTGTCCTTATCCGCCTGTTCGACGTTGAACGCAGAGTTGCTGGAACGGCAGGACGAGAATCTCGCACGCCTTGCAGTTCTTCGCGCGGAGCATCTGCGGTACCAGGAACTCCGCGATACACCCATTTCGCAATTGAGTCCAGTGGAAGTATCGGAGCGGGGAAGCTTGGCGGCTGTAAACGTGCTTCGGTGGCAAGAGATGGATGTAATTGGCGGAGAGCTGGCGGGCATCTACAAGTCCGGGTCCGGAGGTGCAGCTGGTGCTCTCATCGGATTATCGGCAGTGTGGATCGCAATAGGGGTTGCCGTGGCGGCGTCGTTGGACTTTTGAGCGGTGTGATCACACTACATCCTTGATCATATATCTACATGAGAGGCCTCTCTCCTAAATAATCGACCCTTCAGCGCGAGATCGGTGCGGCTAGGTTTCAATAAAAGCGCCCGGCTCTCACGCGAGAGCCGGGCGCTTCAATTCTGAGAGCCAGAGTGCTAAGCGAGCAGCTTACTTCCGCCGACCGCTTGGGCGCTTGTTCCACTTCTTGTTGCCCTTGTAGCCGCCGCCTTTCTTCTTCCAGTGTGGGCGGCCGTTGGACTTTTTCGCTCGCGCTGGTGCAACCTCGGCAGATTCTGCTACCGTGGCATCGTCATGATTGAACTCGGGGTATAGTTCACGGGAGA
>JAHEJB010000169.1 GCA_024639085.1 Rubricoccaceae bacterium
GACGCTATGTCTTCTACAAGTCGGATCCGAACCGAAGACTGACAAGCGAGGAAATGGTCGAATTCTGGGAGGGTTGGGCTGAAGAGTATCCCATTATCTCGATCGAAGACGCGATGGATGAAAACGACTGGGACGGATGGGCGACACTTACTGAGCGCATAGGTGACCACGTTCAACTGGTTGGCGACGACCTCTTCGTAACAAGCACAACCCGCCTGCAGCGCGGTATTGATATGGACGTTGCAAACGCATTATTGGTCAAGCTGAATCAGATCGGTACACTTACAGAAACACTTGAGGCCGTCGAGCTAGCTAACCACTATGCCTATGCTTCCGTCCTCTCTCATCGTTCTGGCGAAACGGAAGACACGACGATTGCGGATCTGGCCGTCGCGACCGGATGTGGTCAAATCAAAACGGGTTCAGCCTCACGCTCCGACCGGACCGCGAAGTACAACCAACTCCTTCGTATAGAAGAGCAATTGGGCGATACCGCCATCTACGCAGGCATGGACGCGTTTAGGTTCTAGCCTGCTAGTCGCTTCAGCGTTTCCACCCAATCCCCGCTGAACACTTCGACTGGAACACCGCCAATGGCCGCGCTGAGTTCATCGGGCGTGGTCATACCCTCTCGGTTGTCGAGGAATAACCCCTCGAAGTTCACGATGTCCGGTGGGAGAAGGACGAGATCTCCCAGCTGACCAACGCGCGGTCCGAGCGCGTGGGCAAAGCTCTTGAAATTCAGAAGACCCGAAACGGTTACCGAGTCTCCAAACAGCGTGTTGTCGCATGAAACGACCTCCACGTGCAGGTTTTTAACACCTCTTAGAAAGGGCGCAATCCGTTCTTCGAGCATTGGCGCGGCCAGAGTACCAGTAGCCATCGTCACTTTTCGCGGCTTCGGTAGACTAGATGGAAACTGCTCGGATTGATAGTCGATCTCATTGAGAAAGTCGCGACTCATCCCGACTCCATTTTCCATCAACGGGTAGCCGTCGTAGTCGTCTTCATTGGGGAAGTCTAACCCGGCAAGGAGATAGACTTCGTCGGAGAGGTAAAGGAAACCGCGCCCAATGCGCTCGCGGAAGAACGGCTGCCATCGCTGCACCATCCTTACAAGTTGGCGTGCTTCGGCGGATGAAACTGTACGAAGCGTAGTCAAGTCTCGACGGTGGCGCGTGAGTCCCACGGGCACAATAGAGACTGAGAAAAGCTGTTCGTGCAGCTCATAGAGGTCCAAAACCGTCTTAACGAGCGCACCCGCATCGTTGAAGTTCGGCACCATTACGATCTGCGCGTGCATCTCTATGCCGTTGTCGTGGAAGAACCAGAGCTTCTCATTGAGGCGGTCGTCCTGCGTGCGGTGGCCCATCATCTCTCGGCGGATTGCATCGTCCGTGCAATGGACCGAGACATACATCGGGCTCAGCTTCTGCTCAACAATGCGCTTTAGATTGCGCTCTCGCAAGTTCGTGACCGTGATGTAGTTGCCATAGAGAAACGACATCCGGAAGTCGCCGTCGCGAAAGTAGAGCGTATCCCGCAGCCCAACCGGGTTCTGGTCGACGAAGCAGAAGACGCAGTCGTCCCCACACGTTTTGATTCGAAACTCCTCCAGTTCGGCTCCAAAGCCGTCGTCAATCTCTTTCGTTACATACTGAACATCCAAGTCGCCGTTCCGTCGCACACGAAGCTCCAGCGCCTCCTCGGCTGTTTTAAAGCGGAAATCCAACTCGTCCTCCACTGCATCACCATTTACGGCGACGATCTGATCGCCGGGCTGCCAGCCGAGTTCTTCGGCGAGTGAACCTGGTTCTATGGAGGCAATGCGGACCGGCACAGGTGAAAAGCGATGGATTAATGTGTGCGCTAACGTACGCACGCCTTTGCTGCTCCCCGTTCACACGGAATCCGCCTAGCCCGAAACGCGGATTCGTTGTTCGATTGCGAAGACCTTTCTATCTTTGAGACCATGCGCCCGTAGCTCAGCTGGATAGAGCGTTGGTTTCCGGTACCAGAGGTCACAGGTTCGAATCCTGTCGGGCGTACAGAAAAACGGATCGGTGGGGCAAAGCCCTGTCGATCCGTTTTCAGTTCACTGCTTGAATGGAACCGTCTAAAGGTTCGACACGAGCGAGTGCAACGAGCGACTGATGGAGGTCCGCAAGCTTGCGGACCGGAATAATCCTGTCGGGCGTACTAGCAATGGCCTATTATGTCTATTCTTGTAATGATTTAGCAGGTCGCGTCATTCTGCTGGGTAAGGATTAGGGTAAGGTTATTTGTCGGAAAAGTATTGCAGCGCGCTTAATCGTTGCCGATTAAAAGTCCCATCCATTATCGCAATGCATGCATTGAGCACGCGTGACGGATTCCTTGCGGAAAGGCCGGTCGCCAACATTGAAACACCTCCAGTAAGCACCGCTGCGGTCGCCTTTCCCCCACTGATACCCTTCTTTTTATTAGTTGGCTCGGTACGAACGATGCCTTGCTGGTGGCAATGTGGACAAATCAGTGATGGATTCAAAGGCCCATGTTCTTTCCGGGCCGCTGCCTCTTGAGTTTGCCTTCTGTAGGCAGCGCGTTCATCTGGCGACATCGCTGCTGTCTTCAACTGTTGGCCATATTCCCGTACGATTAAATAGCCTATCAGTGAAATAAGAACGATCCAACCCAATATGACAGTGTTGTTTGCATTGACCAAAAGTAGAAGTGAAGCGACCTCACGGCTTTTGTGCAATCTTGGGAATCAAGCAACAGAGGTCAGCTTTCGAGGAAGCGCCTCAGCGAATGACAACTGGGAAATACTTCGGTGTCTGCCACGCCCTGACACCTTGTACGTCTAACGTCCGTGCATGAACCCAAGACCCCTATCGGACGCCGAGATAGCTCGCTTGTCGGAAAAGGCAGCGCGGCTTGCCGATGAGATGAGAAAGCAAAATCCTACTCAATCTGCTTGGGATTCACTTCGCTGGCTAGAGGAATCAGTCCGGCAGGGGCAGATCGAACGGAATCGAGTCGGAGCCATCCATCGCGTGCTTGTGAGTTTTGGCATTGAGTGAGCCACTAGGGTTGACACAGCCAAATTACCGCAAGGTTGCCGTTCAATACGCCACCGCATGCGCAAGCCCGGGAGCATCGTCTTTCACCGCTGCGAGTTCTTCCTCCACCATCTGGCTCGATTGGGCCTTAGCTGGACAGATCATTACCGGATGAGAACAGCAGGGAAAGCACGCATAACGAAGTGGAATATGTTTTTGAATTGCGCTATAGAGTTCCCGATCCATGGGCACCTCGGCCTACGAAACGGGCAACCTCAACCGCGTCGCGCGATTCACGAATCTCCCAGAAACTGTGTCTATCCGCGTCCCCACCGTTTCCGGTACGCTCGTCAAGACCATTACAAGAGATGATTCGAACCGCTTGCTCGATTGGGATCTAACCACAGACTACGACCTCCCCATCGCCAGCGGTATATACCTCATCCATGTAGCTGTACCCGGCGTTGGGGAGCGGGTACTCAAGTTTGGTGTGGTCCATCGTCGCCCTCACATCTCCGTGTTCTAAAAGCACCGAGCATGATCAACGCACTTTCGTAAGTGCTCGCGTGGTCGTGAAGCTCTCACCGGCGATGTAGACGAAATAGACGCCAGCGGCAAGGTCGTTTGCTGGAACCTGAAATGTTGCCGTGGCTCCGCTTTGAACGTAGCGATCCTGCCGAATTACGACACGTCCCATGCGGTCGAGAAGTCGAAACTCAACTGCCTGTGCTTGCTCGACGGAGATGCGTAGCTCGGTTTCGCCCGTGAATGGATTTGGCCCTGAGGGTGTCACGGCGAATCCACCCGGGATGACCACGGGGGCTTGCCCTTCTTCTACCAGCGTTGCACAGGCGGGCGCCAATGTCCACCCGATATCCTGCAATACGGCACAGGCTAAAGGGCCGGGGCTTCTGATGACTTCCGTTTGCCGAAGAAATGGAGTCATCAGACCATCAACATCGTCCCGCGGAAATTCGTCCTCGTCGAAGTGGGAGTAGGACGATCCGCCATTCCACGCAGACGGACTATAAAGCGGTGCAGGACCGCCATGCGTGGCTTCAACCGTGCCTCCGCCCAGATACGTTGCTGTTTGGAGTACGTTCGCAAGAACTGTCGAATTCTGAGGATACGTGGCGGTATCGAGCAACGACTGCCCCTCACCGTCTTCCGCATAGCGATCGTACACAAACGGAATTCCCGGGTTAGAGTCGACACCTACGGTGCCTAGACCATTCTCTACCGTGAACGCACCGATGAATCCCAGTCCGTGGCCGATTTCGTGAAGTACAATCGTTGTCAAGTCGAACTGGTCGGACGGCGGCATCCCGTCTGTACCGAAGTACCATCCTGAAAAATCGCTATTGAAGGTAGCTTCTATCTCCGGTGTCGAAGGGTCAAGGTCTGACGCATCGAGCGCGTTTGCCAGTGCTGCCGGATACCATGTGTTTGGAATGGGCGCTGCATCGAAGTTGCGCACGAGAAAAGGCCCTGCGGAACCAAGCACATTGCCCGACAATGGAATCCAACTCGCGTTGATTCGGATGGGTGTGGGCGAGGTAATATGCTGCTCCCAGATATCCACAGCCGCCTGGAATGCAGCCTCGGCTTCGGGCG
>JAHEJB010000170.1 GCA_024639085.1 Rubricoccaceae bacterium
GGTAGCTTTGTTTTTCGCAGACGCTATCTAACGAAATCGAATCCAATGTCGGCTCCTACCAATCGTCTTGACGCCTTTACTGACTACCGCGAGCGGATGAATCACCGCATCCTGGAGGAGAAAGATCATCTCGGCACTAAGCGCTTTTTCAACCTCGACTCTGCTGCCTATCGCGATGGCGCATTAGATGGAAAGACGAAGGAACTACTAGGGCTCGTGGCCTCCATGGTTCTTCGCTGCAACGATTGCATCGACTACCATCTCGGGCAATGCGTGGAAGCAGGGTACTCAGACGCCGAGCTAGACGACGCAATGAACGTGGCGCTCATTGTCGGTGGAAGTATAGTAATTCCTCATCTTCGGCATGCTGTAGAGACCATAGATTTGTTGCGTCAAAGAGAAGCCTGATTGCTACTACCGCTGCGTCATGTAGCCGGGGGACGCGACTGTAAATGAGCCCTGGAGCTCGGTATACGCAGCCTATCGGGCGAAGACTAACCCACAAATAGTCTTTGGCAAACATATGCTACATTGAGGTTATGGCGAATCGGCCATCTCAGCACGTTTGTCTTTTTCCAAGGAGGTCCGGCCTATGCGCTCGTTCAGCTATTTGACAACTTCGATTGCGAAATTGAAAGTAATCCCGCTCATCCTGATGAGCACGCTATTGCTGCCGGCGACCGGCTGCTCCCTGTTCGGAGATTCCGTTTCGGGCGATTCCCAGAGTGGGGGAATTTCCCTTCAGGATCAGATCCGCAACCTCGTCGGTGTCTATGATGTCACGTACGACCTAGACGAAGTCTTGTCTACCTGTGACGAGGTGATCCCGACATTCACGGTGCCTGCAACGGCAACCGCGGAAGAGCAAAACGATCGCATCGTGTTACGCTATCGATTTGCAGATGCTCCAGTTGCCATCAGTGGGTTTTATGAAACAAACACCGACGATTATGAGGGTGAAACAACGCCCGTGCTAATTCAGGGTACGCAATATGCCGTAGAAAGGTGGTCTGTAGGATTCCGGTATAACACCGATCAGACGACTTTTAGTGGTGGCTCGGTGGTAGACTTTGGACCGCGAACCAAGGATCAACAGGATGTAGACCCAGATTGCAGCCGCATTTTCGACATTAGCGGCATTCGCATAAGCGATTGATCAAGCCGGCTCTCGACAATGGGAGCACGCTCAAGAGCTGAAGAGTCGCTCTTCTAGTGGCCGATTACCACCTTTCACGGTGGTCGTCGGTCCCTGAGATACGCAGATCCGAGTACGCTACGAGTGCTGGAAAGAGTGGAAGAAGGAAGCGCTGATTCGTGACGAGATAGGGCAGGCCGCCGCCGCCCGTCCCCGAATCATCGGATACGTGCCGCCGCACGGTCTTTCTGTGGACCGTAAAGAAACTATCGGGGTTGGTCGCATGGAGGGCAGCATCCGTTGCAGAAATGCGGTCCAGGACAAATGTGAGGCAGCTTTTGTGATTGTGTAGTGCATGCGCAGCCTTCCGCGCATCGCCAAACGACAGCCTTCGATTGTTCTCTTCCGTCACAGCCTGTTTAAGATCTTCGGCGAAACGCTCTGTGGCTTCTTCAGCGTCTGTGCGGTCGCCCATGGTTGTGTGGACGCGTGCTGCCGCGCGGTCTACGTCTTCTTGCCGAATCGTCGGCACTCCAACGGCGTCCATGAGGTCATCTAGTGGAGCGCCGAATCGCGAGAGAACGGCGTGGGCGATGTCATCCAAATCGGCAACCAATCGCGCAGGGCTGTTCTCATCCGGGAACGCCGAAGTATGCCCACTCTGAAGTACAAGCGGGTCACCGACGGCAAGGTGTTCGACGGGACAGCCTTTGTAGTGTTCGCCGAACGTGTTTCCAGGGAAGACTCGGACATTCATCAATGGTGACTTGCCGAATGCACGTTGAATCAACCGAAGTTGCGCAGACTGAAAACCACTGGCCGGAACGAGGAAATCGCGGAAAAGCGCATATTCGAGGCTCGAAAACAATACGTCGTCATCTTCACCCCGACCGACGTAGGCCATCGCAGCAGGCAGAACCGAGCGGGCCGAATGCCTCAGTCGCGCCACAGCCGTCATGCTGGGGCGCCAGAATGGAGAAGGTCCAGATTCCGTCGGCAATTCTTCGTGGCAAATCGCGTCGAAAGATGCGTCGTCCAGCCCGAGAATTTGATGCAGCGTTTGCGCGACAACGCCCAGGTCGAACGTCATCTGCTTGAAGACCAACTCAAAGAGCTGGTGGATGACGATGAAAATTCGCTCGTCTGGGATGACCGAGGCGGGGGTTTGCGCATCCAGCAGACGGTCCAGGCCGAGATAGCTCCCGTATTCGATCGAGAGGCGTCCGTTTTCGTCTGGAGGATTGACGAGAGGAGTGCCTGACTTGTCCTTCAATTGGGCCGCGTCGGCGTTTGTGCGGATGTCAGGATCGAGGGAAAAATCCCACCACTGAGGGTTTGTGTCTGGCATACTGCAATTCCATAGGAGAGGAGGAGGATAGTGATGATCTCCAAATCGAGTGTAGGGATATTCGTGTTGCTATCAATTTGATTGAGCGCCAACAACCAAGACGAGGGAAGCAAAAGGAAATGTTCCTAAGGGGTTATGTCTGCCATGTTGAGACGTCTAGAGTAGTAAGGTCGAGCACCGACGACGTCGTACGCTATATGGCAGCCTTTATTTCTTTCTCAGATCTCAGCGTCCCGGAGCTCATAGAGCTTGGGCAGCGTGCCACAGATGTCGCGCTAGCCAACTCCGCCGTCATCGAGAGCCTTACGCCCCCATATGACCGCAAAACGCTCTTGGGTGCACGAAAAAAGCTGTTCGAACTCACAGACGCCTTTTTGCGGCAATCCAGCAAGGGCGCTCGCCTGACGAAAAACGCTGCCGAAGTGGACCTTGCCCGCGAAGCCTTTCACGTCGCATCATACATGCCCCATCTGAGCGTGGCACACCAAGTATTCTGCGATCAGGAGGAAATCCTGAACAGATTCGACGCGGTAGCTCAAGCGTCAGATGTATTTCGAATTTGGGCTATGCGTGTTCGTCAGTTCTATTTGAGCGTGCTAACGGATCCTAGGTTGACCTCGGCGATGGCGGAAAAGAACATCTCAGTCGCTGAACTCACCGTCGCCTTGTCTGAATTCCAGCACATTGTGGCGATGGATCGCGAACGAAACCCCCACTCGACGACGGGGTCCGTTGCAGACTTCGAAAAACGTGTCGCAGACCTCCAGACGTGGCTCGGTACTTTTTTCGAAGTTGCGACCACGCGCCTTGACGATGCGTCAGAATTAATCGAAGGTCTTGGGATTGCTCGCGGCCGGGCATAGAATGGCGTGGGGGAAAGTTGGATTGGCTGCGATTCTTCGCGGGACAGTACTAACCACCCTGCAAAACTTCTTTGTATTGTTTGCGGAATCCGTTTCATATCTCAAAAAGCAAGAGGCAAGGATAGTCCATGGACCTACAACACAAAGTCGCCGTCGTAACGGGAGCCAGCCGGGGACTCGGCGAGCACTTCTCACGTCAGCTCGTCGAGAAAGGGGTGACGGTCTTCGGGCTCGCGCGCAATGAGGGAGACCTGAACCGCGTTCGAAAAAATCTTGGTGAGCAATTTCATCCTGTTGTTTGTGATGTAACGGATCCTGACTCTGTCAGACAAGCGTTCTCGACCGTTCGGGAATCAGCAGATTCTCTCGACATTCTGATCAACAATGCGGGGTTAGGCCGTTTTGGTGGGGTATCGGATCTGTCGCTGGATGACTGGAATCTCCAGATAGACGTAAATCTGAAGGGCGCCCACTACTGTGCGAGAGAGGTTGTGCCAGTCATGCAGAAGCAGAATGAACAGACCGGTTTTGGGGGACACATTGTCAACATCGGCTCGGTTGCCGGGTTAATCGGGAATCCGGGCCTAAGCGCCTACAACGCGACCAAATTTGCACTCCGGGGTTACACAGAGGCGCTCATGAAGGAACTCCGCGAGGACGGCATCAAAGTGTCCTGCATCTACCCGGGATCCGTTGAAACGCACTTTGCCTCCTCAGCGGGACGTAGCGGCACCGTCAACCCAATGCAGCCGGAAGATGTGGCCGCGACGGTCATTCACGTCCTGGAAGGCCCAGACAACTACCTCATATCAGAAGTGATGATGCGCCCGCTACGGCCGAAGGGGTAGAATGAAAGGCGGGCACGTCTACATCATGACTAAACACTCCCGGACCCTCTACACAGGTGTTACGAGCCAGTTGGAAAAACGCGTGCTCCAACACAAGTCAGGCGAGGGGAGTGGGTTCACAAAGACGTATTCATTGAATAAACTGGTCTATTTGGAGGAATTCAGTTCGATGAAGCTCGCTATTGCTCGGGGAAAGCAAATCAAACGTTGAACGCGAGCAAAGAAGATTGCCTTGATTGAGAAGGAGAATGCGGGTTGGATTGACCTGGCTGCCTATCTGAACGACCAGCTTCCTTCGATGTCATCCTGAGCAAGCGAGCTCGCGAGCGCGTCGAAGGATCTGCTTGGGGCTAGTTACGTGCCTTGAGTTGATTATGTGCTTGGCTCCGTCCCATCCCGATGCTCGACTGCGGCTAGAT
>JAHEJB010000002.1:0-15595 GCA_024639085.1 Rubricoccaceae bacterium
CTTGCGGAATTACCGGGCTTGGGACTTTCAGAAGCCCTTGACTATGCCGCCAATCTCAATGCAAGAGCACGCGGTACGGAGGATTGCAAGGCCGGAATTGCAGCCTTCCTGAACAAGAGCGACCCGCCGTGGCGAAAGAATGAATGAGTGCCAGTTGGGAAGCGACAGCGCCGTATTTTGCGGCCCATAAAGCACGTCCCCATGGCCACCACCTATCGCGATGCAGGCGTCGATATTGACGCAGGCGAAGAGACAGTCAGTCGAATAAAAGGCGTTGTTCGGGAGACATTCACGCCCGGCGTCCTCGCCGACATCGGGTCGTTCGGAGGATTGTTTGCCCTCGATAACTCTGCGTATGACGAGCCCGTGCTGGTCTCGTCAGTAGACGGCGTCGGAACGAAGCTGAAAGTTGCCATTCGAGTTGACAAGCACGACACGGTGGGAGAGGACCTCGTAAACCACTGTGTAAACGACATCGCTGTGTGTGGTGCGCGCCCTCTGTTCTTTCTGGACTACTACTCGACAGGCGTTCTCAAACCGGACATCGCCGAGCAAGTGATTCGCGGTTTTGCTAGAGGCTGCAAGGCAAACGGCTGTGCGCTCATCGGAGGCGAAACGGCCGAGATGCCAGACATCTACCGACCTGGCGACTACGACCTCGCTGGCTGCATCGTCGGCGTTGTAGAGAAGCGCGACATGGTTACGGGCGAGAACATCCGTGAAGGCGATGTGCTACTCGGCTTGCCGTCCACAGGCCTCCACACGAACGGTTATTCGTTGGCCCGGAAGGTGCTATTCGACCGTTACGTTGCAGGCGATACGCCGGACGAACTCGGTGGTGCATCGATTGGCGAGGCGCTTCTTCGCGTCCATCGTTCCTACCTCGATCCGATTCAGGCCCTTCTAGCCGAAGGCGATGTGCGTGGTTTTGCCCACATCACAGGCGGAGGCCTTGAGGGCAACACGAGCAGGATCATTCCAGAAGGGCTACAAGCCGTGTTCGATTGGGATTCGTGGAGTCGGCCCGCCTTGTTCAAGCTCATTCAATCAGTTGGCGAGGTTCCGGAGGACGATATGCGTCGGACATTCAACCTCGGAATCGGGCTGGTGATCGTGCTTTCGGAAGAAAACCGTGCCCGGACACTTACGGTCCTTGGTGCGCTCGGAGCGCCAGCTTTTCAGATCGGCCGGGTAGAGAAGGTCTAGGCGGATTCGCTCCATCTCTGTCCGTAGTTTCCGACATGGATGATCAGTTAGTTCCTCCAAACGGCCAGTCGTCGAACAAGCGAATTGCAGTACTCGGTGCGGGGAGTTGGGGTACGGCCCTGGCCTTTAGCCTCTCTGCTCACGGTGGACACGATGTAAGTCTCTGGTCTAGGCGAGAAGAACAGGCCCATGAAATCCATACGACCCGCCGAAATGACCGTTATTTGGCAGATGTCTCGTTGCCGGAAATCGTTCACGTAACCAGTAACATCAATGAAGTGATAGAGGACGCGTGGCTCTGGGTGATAGCAGTGCCGAGCCAGTTCGTTCGCAGCGTGGCGGGACAATTGGCCGATGAGGTCTCGGATGGCATTACGGTTGTCTCTGTGGCAAAGGGAATAGAAAACGAGACATTGATGACGACTACCGAAGTGCTTCACGATGTGCTTCCTGCCGAAGATCGACGCCGGATTGGCGTGCTTTACGGGCCGAGCCACGCCGAAGAAGTTGCTGCAGCCAAACCAACCTCGGTCGTCGTTGCATTCCCTGATTTGGAGGCTGCGAAGCGTGTACAGGAAGCTTTTATTACCCGAACGCTCCGCGTCTATGTGAACACGGATTTGCGCGGCGTAGAAATTGGGGGATCTGTAAAAAACGTGATGGCAATCGCTGCAGGCATCGGCGATGGAATGGGGCTCGGCGACAACGCCAAAGCCGGTCTTGTAACGCGTGGTTTGGCCGAAATAAAACGTCTAGGATGTGCCATGGGCGCTGACCCCCAAACATTTTCGGGACTCGCGGGCATGGGCGATCTCATCGTGACCTGCTTCTCAAAACATAGCCGCAACCGTCGCTTTGGGGAGATGATCGGCGAGGGCAGAAGTAGAGAAGAGGCCGAAGCCGCGATGACGATGGTGGTGGAGGGCGTACGAACTACCACATCCGTGCGAACCCTCGCACAGAAGTACGACGTAGAAATGCCAATCACGGAAGCCGTGTACGCTGTCCTCTTCGAGGGACTGGATGTGCACCAGGCTGTGCGCGAGTTGCTCGCTCGCGATCCCAAATCGGAAGACGTGAACTCTTCCGCGCGAGCGTAGCGTTCCGAACCACTGTATCCTTCCCGACGCATCCCCTGGCTAGATGAACGTTGACGATCTCAAGCGACTCGTAGCGCTAGGCGAAGGGGCCTACCTTGAGTTTAAGTTCCGCGTGCCTCGGGCCGACCGAATTGCCAAGGAAGTAATCGCGCTGGCAAATACGCGAGGCGGTCGTGTGCTCGTAGGTGTGGGCGATGACGGATCCATCGTTGGTGTGAAGGATGCTCATGAAGAGCTTTTTGCGCTCCAGAAAGCCCTTGAATCGCACTGCGAACCGCCCGTATCGCTGAACATTGAAGGAGTCCGAATTTCCCGCCGGCGAGAGGTGCTGGTCGTAGATGTACCACGTAGCGCAGCAAAACCTCACTTTCTGATCACCGATGCTATTAACGGATCAGAAACGAACGGAAAGAAAGCCTATGTCCGCGTAGGGGCCGAGAGTTTGGAGGCGAGTCGCGAGGCCGTCCGGCTTATGAAGGCAGAACAGAGTCCGCGCGACACACGCTTCACGTTCGGAGAGGCCGAGCAAAAACTGATGGCGTACCTCGAGCACTACGAGCGCATCACAGTTCGCGAGTATGCCCGACTTGTCGGCATCCCTGAAAAACGAGCGTCGCATACGCTGGTGCTCATGGCGCGAGCAGAGGTCCTCCAGCTTCATTCTGATAGGAACGAAGATTATTTCACAGTGGCGTACGAGAAGGTTGAGAGGTAGAGCAGGACTTCTTGGATGGCTCGTAGCTTCAGCGCATCATTCCGACTAGTTGAATTCGCATGTCCACGAAAGAAAACGTCCATACTACATCCAGTGGAATAGAAGTCCAGACAGTGTATGGCCAGGAAGACCTTCCTGAGGATCTAGAGGATCGCTTGGGCGAACCTGGAACGTATCCGTTTACACGTGGAGCGTATCCAGGCATGTACAGAGATCGCCTCTGGACAATGCGTCAGTACGCGGGTTTTTCAACAGCGGAGGAGTCGAATGCGCGCTATCACCATTTGCTGAAGCAGGGCGCCCGTGGGCTCTCGGTTGCGTTCGATCTGCCGACTCAGATCGGGTACGATGCTGACGATCCAATGGCGGATGGGGAAGTGGGTAAAGTGGGCGTCTCCATTTGTTCGCTGGAAGACATGCGGCGTTTGTTTGAAGGCATCGAATTGGCCCCCATCACTACATCCATGACCATCAACGCGACGGCGCCCATCCTTTTGGCGTTGTACGTGGCGGTGGCAAAAGAGCAGGGTGCCGACCTGCACAAGCTCGGAGGTACGATCCAGAACGACATCCTCAAAGAATACGCGGCGCGGGGAACGTACATCTATCCGCCGAGGCCATCCATGCGATTCATCACGGATGTATTTGCCTGGTGCTCTTCCGAACTACCCAAGTGGAATACAATTTCGATTTCTGGATACCACATCCGCGAGGCCGGAGCGACGGCGGCGGAGGAATTGGCCTTCACGCTTGCGAACGGAATCGCCTACGTGCAGGCGGCGCTCAATGCGGGGTTGGATGTGGATGTCTTTGGGAAGCGACTATCGTTCTTCTTCAACGCGCACAACAACTTGTTCGAGGAGGTCGCGAAGTTTCGCGCGGCTCGGAGCATTTGGGCGAAGACGATGAAGGAGCGATTCGGCGCAACCAATCCGAAGGCGATGATGCTCCGCTTCCACACACAGACTGGCGGCTCCACACTAGCCGCGCAGCAGCCCATGAACAACGTGGCACGCGTTACGCTACAAGCGCTCTCTGCAGTGCTTGGTGGAACCCAGAGTTTGCACACAAATGGCTACGATGAAGCTTTGGCCCTTCCAACCGCTGAAGCCGCAACACTGGCTCTCCGAACGCAACAGATTATTGCCCACGAATCCGGTGTAATTGACACCGTAGACCCGCTTGCAGGAAGCTTTTACGTAGAGCGACTTACAGCAGAAATCGAGGAAGCGGCAGAAAGACTTATTGCAACAATCGACGAGATGGGTGGTGCTGTCGCAGCCATTGAAGAAGGGTTTTACCAAGATGCTATCGGCCAGTCGGCGTATCGCGCGCAATTGTCTGTGGAAGCAGGGGAGAGAGTTATAGTTGGCGTCAATCGCTTTGAATCCGAAGTACCTGACGCTCCGATCGAAACAATGAAAGTCTCGGATGCAATCCGCCAACAACAGTCCGAACGACTTGCCGACCTTCGCAGTGGTCGTGACGAGGTGGCCTGGTCATCCGCAATGAATGCCATCGAATCAGTCGCCCGCAACGATGAGAATCTGATGCCGTACATCTTGCAGGCCATCGAGAATCATGCAACCGTTGGGGAAATCGCCCATCGGCTGCGATCGGTTTGGGGTGAGTACGCCGGGTAATCTCCTTGGGTGCCTTCCGTCTGTGCCACATTCGCTCTGCGAGCCGAGCGGCCTTGCTTCTCCTGGCGCTTCAGATGCCCGGCACCATCTTGCCGTTGTTCCTTCTACATAACGTGTGCTTCACGACCTTCCCTTTTGGATTCACGATGGAAGGGCAATACATCGTAATGCACCTGGTAATCATCGCCGCTGCTATGGGCGTTGGAGAAACGGTGCGACAGAGCGGCGGTGCAGAGCCTCGACTCTGACGCCGACGCCAAGATTTACGGCTTCGCTCCGTTGAACGAATGCAGTAACCCCACGAGGCCGTAGGCCGCGATTCCAAACGCGACCGAGACATTAAGCGAGTCTTTGAGGCCGAATTGAGGCAAAGCAAGCGCCATATCAGAGGCTTCAATTAGTTCGGGCGGTACGCCCGTGACCTCGTTTCCTAAAATGAGTGCCATCGGAAAATGTCCTGCCTTCGCATCCCCAACGCTGACAGCACCGACGGTTCGTTCGAGGGCTGCAATCGTCATCCCCTCCTTTTTCAGGACGTCTAGGAGAACCAGAGGATCTGTGTGATAGCTCCAAGGCACGGATGTTTCTGCCCCCAACGCCGTTTTTCGAACACCTCTGTGCTCGGGAGTAGCAGTAAATCCTGTGATATAGACGTGCTTCAAACCAGCCGAATCCGCCGTCCGGAATATTGACCCAACATTGTGGGCCGATCGAATGTCGTGAGCGATAACCGAGATAGGGTGTGGAAGCACGTTGGTAGCGAATAGAGGAAGCGTGAGGAATTGATTGCGTCACGTATGTTACGAGCCAGGACCTAGACCGGTACTCGGCCCATATCTCACTGTTATTGATTGTCATGTCTCGTTTTGCTCGCCTTCTTCCTGCCGTCCTTGGCCTGTTTCTCCTTCTTCCCGGTTGCTCGGCGATCCAGCAAATTACCGCGCTGAATCAAGTTGATTTCAGGGTAAACCGGCTCGCAGATGGCCTTTTGGCCGGTGTCGATCTGAATCGTGTCCGCTCCTACAATGATCTAAATCCGTTGGATGCGGCACGATTAATTGCAACTGTTGCGCGTGGAGAACTGCCGCTGGGCTTTACCGTGCATCTGGATGCTTCCAATCCATCGAACAACAGCACTGCGGCCCGTCTTCTTCAGCTTGATTGGACGCTTCTAATCGACGACACAGAGACGGTAAGCGGCATTTTCAATGACGATCGCCTAATTAATCCTGGTCAAACTGCAGACATCCCAATCAGCATGGAGCTGGATCTCGTGAGGTTCTTTGGCTCAAACGCGAGGGATATCATTGACCTTGGGCTCAACCTGGCCGGTGCGGGCGGAAATCCAGCCCGGATCTCGCTGCGAGCTCGCCCTACAGTCAATACGGCACTTGGGCCCATCTCGTACCCAGGCTACATAACGATATCACATACGGTCGGCCGCTGAGGAATAGAACGCGTTGTAAGCAGAACATTCACGGCCCAAATCTTTGTAAGGGCGTGGTATTGCTGGTATTTTGGCAGGCTCCTTAAGCACCATGTCTGCGTGATCGTAGCCATTGACGGTCCGGCAGGATCCGGCAAAAGCACAACGGCGCGGCGCGTCGCCGAAAGAATGGGGTGGCTCTACCTCGATACGGGGGCAATGTACCGAGCAGTCGGACTTGCCTTTGTCGAAGCCGAGCAACCTTTTTCGAGCGAATGCGCCGCCAAGCTCATGCCAGGCGTTAGCGTCGATCTCGACCCTACCGCGACCGGGCTTCGCGTACTCCTCAATGGGGAGGACGTGACAGCCCAAATCCGCACGCCGGAGGCCGGAAAGGCCGCCAGCAAAGTGGCCGTTCTTGGCGATGTTCGCAGGCGACTGGTTGAGACCCAGCGGCGCATTGCGCACCGCGAAGTTGATGCTGGTCGTGGCGTAGTGTTGGAGGGGCGCGATATCGGCACGGTGGTTTTCCCCGACGCCGATGTCAAGATCTTCATGATCGCTGAACTTGCTGCGCGCGCGCGGCGCCGTTACGACGAGCTCAAAGCCGGAATGAACGGAGATACTCCTTCTTTGGATGTGATCTCCGACGAACTGGCGGAGCGTGATCAACGCGATGCGGAACGTGCGCTCTCGCCGCTTTTGCCGGCGGAAGACGCTGTGCTGCTCGATACCACATCCATTTCGGTTGACGAGCAAGTAGAGCGTGTGTTAAGCATCATTGATGATCGCCGAAACAATACCGAATAACTTTTTCGACTCTACACGCGACCTGAGAGACCGCTTGTTGGGACTTCCACCCATTAAACTCGCGATGTGACAGCCGACTCTCAATCCCTCCGGGGACGAGCGGTCCATCATTCATTCCATATGTCAGACGAAACCAAGAACACCGAAACGCCCGAAGCAGTAGATGCGGCAGAGACAGAAACGACAGCCGCAGTTGAAGCTGAAACGCTTGAAGCGGAAGCACCAGCAACTGAAGAAGTTGTGAAAGAGGCTGCTCCTGAGGCAGAAGTCGCTGAGGTAGAAGAAGCCACTCCTGAAGCAGAAGCTGTTGAGGTAGAAGAAGCGCCAGCCCCTGAAGAGGTTGCCGACGAAGCTCCAGCTGATGCGGAAACGCCCCTTTTGGCCGAGGAAGTAGAAGAGCCTGTTGCTGCCGAACAGGCACCTGCTGAGGCACCTGTTGAAGAATCTCCAGTTGCAGAAGAACTTGCGACGGATTCAAGGGAGTCGAGGCTCACGTCTGTGGAAGATGTGACTTCAGTCCGTCAGGAAGGTCGGCTGGGTTACACGGGCGAGATTGTTGGCCGCGTTGTTACACTCGCAGAACTAGAGCAGATTGAGAAGGAAATGGCCGGGCAGGCTGCTGTCCCCGAAGCCAGTGACGAAGAACTTCTGGAGCTCTACGAGTCGTCGATGACTGCCGTGACGGAAGGTGAGATTGTCACCGGTCGCGTTGTATCGAAGACGGAAAAAGAGGTCGTCCTTGACATCGGGTTTAAGAGCGACGGTGTTGTTGCCAAGAACGAGTTTGAAGAAGAGCTTGAGATCGGCGACGAAGTCGAGGTTTATCTCGAACGCCTCGAAGATCGCCGTGGCCAGCTTACGCTGAGCAAGCTCAAAGCCGTCGACTTTATCCGCTGGCGGACAATTGAGGATGCCCACGAAAATGGCACCGTCGTAGAAGGTGAAATCATCCGTCGCATTAAGGGCGGCATGATCGTAAACCTGCTTGGCGCGGAAGCATTCCTGCCTGGTTCGCAGATCGACGTGCGCCCTGTGCGCGACTTCGACGCGTACCTCGGCAAGACCATGGAATTCAAAGTGGTCAAGACCAACCCGACGAACGGGAACGTGGTCATCAGCCACAAGGCGCTTATCGAGAAGGACCTTCTTGCTCAGCGTCAGCAGATTCTGGAAACGCTCGAAGTCGGTCAGGTCCTCGAAGGCCAGGTCAAGAACATCGTCAACTTCGGTGTTTTCATCGATCTTGGCGGCGTGGACGGCCTGCTCCACATCACAGACCTTTCCTGGGGCCGTGTTGGTCACCCAAGCGAAGTCGTCGAGTTGGACGAGAAGCTCAACGTGGTCGTCCTCGACTACGACAAGGAGCGCCAACGCATTTCCTTGGGCTACAAGCAACTGCAGGGTCATCCTTGGGACAACATCAAGGACAACTATGCTGAAGGCCAGGAAGTCGAAGGCCGCGTGGTTTCTATCACAGACTACGGCGCATTCGTTGAGCTTGAAAAGGGAATCGAAGGCCTCGTCCACATCTCTGAAATGAGCTGGACGGAGCACGTGAAACACCCAACCCAAAAGGTTCAGCTTGGCCAGATGGTCAATGTGAAGCTGCTCAAGATCGACGAGGAGGCCAAGAAGATCTCCCTCGGCATGAAGCAGCTTGAGCCAGATCCGTGGGAAGGCATCCTAGATCGCTTCCCGATTGGTACGGTAACGAAGGGTGTTGTTCGCAACCTCACAACGTTCGGTGCCTTTGTAGAGATCGAAGCTGGCATCGACGGTTTAGTTCACGTTTCGGACATGAGTTGGACCAAGCGCATCAAACATCCGAGTGAGATGGTCAAGAAAGGCCAGGAACTTGATGTCGTTGTGCTCGACATTGATGTCGCGCAACGCCGCATCTCCCTTGGTCACAAGCAGGTCTCCACTGACCCGTGGGCCGAGTACGAGAGTGCTTATCCGGAAGGCTCGGCCACCACAGCTAAGATCTCTGAGATCAACGACGGTGGCGTTGTTGTCGAATTAGCTGACGGCGATGCAGAAGGATTCGCACCAGCGAGTCACCTTGGCCGACCTGGAAGCCCTTCAGATGCCTATCAGGTCGGAGAGGAGCTGGAACTCAGCGTACTCCGAATCGACAAGGACGAGCGCGTGATCGTGCTCAGCGAGACGGCACAGGCGGACGCCGAAGAACGGGCAGTACGTTCTGCCGAACGGAAGGTGAAGGCGAAAGAACACGCTGAGGAGCGTAGAGCAGTGGACAAGTTTGGACGTCAATCATCTGGTCCGGCAACCCTTGGCGAGTTGTCTGGTCTGGCCGCACTGAAGTCGCAGATGGAAGAAGATGAGGCTTCAGCCGACGATGCAGCCGCGGTTGAAGAGCCCAAGGCTAAGGCAAAAAAGGCCAAGCCTAAGTCAGAGAAACCGGAGGCTCCTGAGGCTGAGGCAGAAGAGGCTCCTGAGGCAGCGGTAGAAGTAGAAGAGGATGTTGCTGAAGAACCGGCTGCCGAGACCGAGGAAGTCGTGGAAGAACCGTCTGCGGACACTGAGGAAGCAGTTGAAGAGTCAGAAGAGGACGCCGACGCGAAGGACGCCTAGCGCACTGAGCAATTGGTGAATGTTCACGGGGCGGCTTCGTTAGATCGGGGCCGCCTTTTTCTTGGCGGGAACCCCGGAGCGTATCATCTACCGAACCAATTAATAGACCCAGGACCTAATGGATTCCACCAAGAAGACAAACGAGGAGTGGCGGAAGGAATTGACCCCTGAACAGTACAGGATCCTCCGCGAAAAGGGCACCGAGCGGGCTTTCACAGGAACGTACTATGACGTGAAAGACGAAGGTGTGTATCGTTGCGCCGCCTGTGGCACACCACTGTTCACATCAGACGAGAAGTACGACTCAGGCTCTGGCTGGCCGAGCTTCTACGACGCCGCTGATGAAGGCAACATCGCCCTGCACGAAGACCATTCCCTTGGGATGCCTCGTGTGGAAATCACGTGTGCGAACTGCGACAGCCACCTTGGCCATGTGTTCGCAGACGGTCCTCGCGACAAGACGGGATTACGCTATTGCGTCAATTCTGCGTCGCTTTCGTTGGATTCGGATATGGATCCTAAAGAAGCGAAATCATCGCAGGCCTAAAAGAAGTCTTCCTGTGCTTCTGGACGAGTAAGCGCCCAGATCGCATAAATGCCCAGAGCCGTTCCCACAGGGATGCTGAATAGAGCAAAGGCACCAAGGATGATCCCAAGAATCCTGCCCCAGTTAAATCGTTTCAGGATGCCGTAGCCTGCAAGGAAGTAGGGTAGGCTAAGAGCGAGGAGTCCGAACGCGACAAAACCGCCTATCGAGCTCACTATTCGCGCTTCCTCTGGTGACATTTCTCCACCGGAAAGTCCGCCTATCATGGAAAGGATGCTCCCCACAACAAGCGCGGCTGCTGCGATCAGTGCACCGTAGGCAAAGTTCAAGTAGGCGACGATGTTGAAGTGTTGATTCATGCGGTCGTCCATCAGGGTAAGGTTGCAAAGTGTGAGTGATCCTGATTACGAGGAGGCAGCGGTTTTGATGCAGCGTGCCTTCCTTGGGAGTCTTTGCGGTTATCTAACAAAGCAAAAAGGCCCGCCCCGCAATGCGGGACGGGCCTTTGTAGGCTTGTAAGCCCGAAGGAACCCGTGTGAGTTACTTCGTAAGCGTTACGCGGCGTACGTCGGTGAACTGCTCACCTGTTGCACGGACCACGTAAACACCTGAAGGCAAACCAGCGCCGTCAATCGCGAACTCGTGAGCTGGACCAGCTGAGAGCGTACCATTGTAGAGCGTAGCAACTTCGCGGCCAAGCGCGTCGTAAACAGCAAGGCGAACGTTCTGCTGCTCAGCAACTTCAAGCGTGAAGCGTGCCTGTGGGTTGAACGGGTTTGGATAAACCGCGCTCAGGTTGTGTGTTCCAGGAACGCCGTCTGGACCTGGCTCGATTGCAACAGGCATAACGGCAGCAGCACAAGCTTCGGCATTCGCATTGATGTCAGCAGCGTCGGTTCCGCCTACCATGCAAAATTCGGCCGTGATCGTTTCGCCGTTAGCAATGTCATATGGGCCTTGACCGATAGTGACACGGCGGTCTCCTGCTGTTGTTGAGCAAACACCACCGCCATTGGTCATAGCTGCCCACACACCGGCGTCATCCGGGTTGCCAGCTGAACCGTCAGCATCCCATCCGGAAACCGTATTGTTTACAACGGCTGTTCCGAAGTAGTTGCCACCAGCTTCTGACCACACATACAAGACCTGGCCTGCCGGATCATAGCATGCCTGATTATCAACTGCGGACATAACGTCCCAGTCCGAGAAATTGCCAACATAGATTCCCGTGAGATCGCCACCAGAGTTGTTTGTGATAGCGTAGTTGTAGTAGACAAACGTCTGGAAACCAGCAATTGTGCTAGTCCATGAGTTTTGGACTACACTTACCCCGAGAGGGTCGCCGAGGCCTGAGTCGTCGTACTCAGACATGAAGCCCTGATCAAAATCAGGATCTGAGGGCGTCGTAGAAACAATGGCGGATACTGTTGTGAACTCCTGAGGATTGGCGTAGGCCTGACCTGAGATCTGCGTCGCACTCTGGCCGATAAGAAGGTTGCCAGCGAACAGTCCTTGTTCTCCAGCCCAGATGAAGCCGGTTCCACCGAATCCTGCGTCGCGTCCCCAGGAGCCTTCGTCGTAAGCTGCGGTCTGCAATGGACCTGAGTCGTGCTCACCAGGTGTTTGTGCAAAAGCCAGTGCGGGCACTGTCAGAAGCATTGCAAACACGGCAAGCCGTGAAGTCGTAGCGAGATAAGTCATGTGATGGGGGAAGTTGTAGTGAGAGGAAAAAGAAGATGCCTCGCGCGAGGGCATCCCGGATACTGTAAATACGCAACGCAGGGCGTGTTTGTCAACCCAATTTGGCTCCCGTGAGAGACTTGGGATAAAATCGCGACCGCTATTCACAGTGACTGATGGCCCTTTTGACTCTTGCGCCAACATTTTCAATCCTAGAAGTCGACCAAGGATATCGTGTTAGGCAAAGGGGGGCTCGATTCTCGAAGAAACAGGGGCCCTGAATGCAGCCAATAGCCGCCATCGGCTTAGTCTATTTCAGCAACCTTCCTCGCTGTGCGACGGAATAATCACTTCTATTGAACCAAGTAGAGGCACCGGCTTTGTTGCAAGACGGTTCTCGTTCATCTACTATGGGTCGAAGTTTGATAATCGCCAATCGACTGTCAACTCAGCCTGATTCCAGCCCGCGATTAACGTTGTTTTTCTCGGCTCAAAATCATCCATATGCCGTTCCCATTGCCCATACGCGTCGTTCAATTCGGACTTGGCCCGATCGGCTTGGGCACGGTGCGTCTTTCTCTTACGAAAGCGCCGCTTGTAAATTTTGTCGGTGCCATTGATATCGATCCGGCCAAGGCTGGTCACGATTTGGCCGAGCTTATTGACTTGGACGAACCTACCGACGTTGTTGTATCGGCAGACGCAGAACGTGTTCTCGCGGACGCAAACGCTGATGTAGTCCTGCATACGACAGGCTCCTTTCTTCCGGATGTCGCCGACCAGCTTGAGGTATGTCTTCGTGCTGGTGCACACGTGATTTCTTCAGCCGAGGAACTTTCCTTTCCTTTTGACCGGCACACGGATCTTGCATTACGCCTGGACAAAACAGCGAAAGAGGCAGGCTGCGTGCTTCTTGGAACCGGTGTCAACCCTGGTTTTGCCATGGATACGCTGGCGCTCGCTGCTACTGTGCCCTGTGCGCATGTGCAAGCAATCCACGTTGAACGTGTTGTGGACGCCGGGCAACGCCGGGAGCCACTTCAACGAAAAGTTGGCGCGGGAATGACTGAAGATGCGTTCAGAAGGAGGGCCACGACGGGGACGTTTGGACACATTGGGCTTGTCGAATCTTTGCGAATGCTGGCCTTCGGGCTAGGATGGACGCCCGACTCTGTCTTCGAACAATTGAACCCTGTGCTATCAGATCGAGACGTGACGACGCCTTTTCTTACTGTCAGAGAAGGCGAGGTCGCTGGAATACATCAACGTGCCAAGGGCGTTTTTGGAGGGAAGACAGCCATCACGCTCGATCTGAAGATGTATGTGGGCGCAGTGGATGCCCGCGACTCGGTTGTCGTTGATGGCGATCCGCCGATCGATCTCGTTGTTCGCGGCGGCATCTTTGGCGATACGGCCACATGCGCGCTGCTCGTTAACATGGCTCCGCTTGTGATGGACGCAAAGCCCGGCCTCCGTACGATGATCGATTTGCCTGTGCCAAGGGCGTTTGGGACGGGGACGCTGTAGCACGAAGGCATCCTGTGGCCCTACTACATGAATTGTTTAGTCGTCGTAGTTATCGATCTGCGCGCGTTGTAGTCCACCCGAGAAATCGACATAGACGGTCTTTGTCTCCGTGTAGAAGTCGTAGACCTCCCAACCTCCTTCACGGTGGCCGTTTCCTGTGGCTTTCACACCACCGAAGCTCATATGGGCTTCAGCGCCAATCGTCGGACCGTTTATGTAGGTGATGCCAGCATCCACATCGCGCATGGCTTTGAATGCTCGCGTTACGTCCTTCGTGTAGACAGCGGAGGAAAGGCCGTACTCGATATCGTTCGCAACCGAGATGGCCTCGTCGAAACTCTTCACCTTGATAACGGAGAGCACTGGGCCGAAGATTTCCTCACGAGCGACGCGCATGTCGCGCGTCACGTTGGTGAAGAGCGTTGGCTGAAAGAAGAACCCTTCATCCAAGCCTTCGCCCGTAGCGCGCTCACCGCCCATAGCGATGGTTGCGCCGTCTTCGCGAGCGACCATCATATATGAGGTGACCTTATCGAGCGCCTTCTGATTAATGAGCGGCCCCATCTCCGTGTCGTCGTCGTTGCCGTAGCCGAGTTTGAGCGTTGACGCTTTGGCGATGATGCGCTCCACCATTTCGTCATGCACGTCCTCGTGAACGATCAGACGGCTTGTAGCCGTGCAGCGTTGTCCGGTTGTTCCGTACGCTCCCCAGATCATGCCCTCCATGGCGAGGTCGAGATCTGCGTCTTCCATTACGATGGCCGGATTCTTCCCGCCCATTTCCAGCGAGATCCGCGCGTGACGTGCAGCTGCCGTAGAGGCGATCTTTGAGCCCGTTTCCGAAGAGCCTGTGAACGAAATGGCGGCGACATCTGGGTGGTTGACGATAGCCTGGCCCGTGGGACCCGCACCTTGAACGAGGTTGACCACGCCCGGAGGCACACCCGCGTCCTCTATCACCTTGACGAGAAGCATTCCGCTATGAGGGGCATCTTCCGAAGGTTTGAAGACCACTGTGTTGCCGCTCAGAATGGCCGGAAACATCTTCCAAGTCGGTACGGCGACTGGGAAGTTCCACGCTGAAATCAGTCCGCAAACGCCGATTGGACGTCGGATGGTCATGTTGAACTTATCGTTCATCTCGCTAGGCACAGTGTGGCCGAAGAGCTGACGGCCCATGGTCATCGCGTAATACGCCGTGTCAATGGCTTCCTGTACATCGCCCTTCGTTTCGAAGAACGGCTTGCCCATTTCGCGTGTCATCGCGCGCGAGATTTCGTCCTTGCGCTCGGTCAGTAGGTCGCCTACACGTTTGAGGATCTCACCCCGCTTTGGCGCAGGCATGAGCCGCCATGACTTGAATGCCTCTTTTGCAGCTGCAACGGCTGCGGCGACATCTTCGGCGCTAGACGCCGGGAAGTTTCCGATCACATCGGACGTGCGGGCTGGATTGCGACTTTCGAAGGTGTTGCCGGATTCGGAGTCTCGCCACTCACCATTGATATAATTCTGGAAGGTTTGGATCTCGGTTGCAGTGCCGTTGAGGACTTCAGTCATCTGGGATTCCGATTGCGGATTTCAGCGTTTGGGAAAGGTTGATACTGCTAACTTACCGCGCTGGTTCGCCCTGCATTCAGCCTTCCCCATTCCGAACTTATCCTTCATGGAGACCGCCACATCCACCGCTGAGCGCCTCGCGGAGCGTCTTTCGCATCGCATCCGCTCTGTCCCTCCGTCGGGCATCCGTCGCTTCTTCGAGATCGCCGCTACGATGGAGGACGTAATCTCGCTCGGGATCGGCGAACCGGACTTCGTCTCGCCACGGCCGATCATTGACGCAGCCGAGGCCTCTTTGGAGGCAGGCAAGACGGGCTACACGGCGAATCTGGGCCTGATTGAACTTCGCGAGGCTATTTCAGGTGAGATGAATCGTTTGTACGGCGTCGAGTACAATGCCGCCAACGAGATCATTGTGACGATAGGCGCGAGCGAGGCGATGATGATATCAATGCTCGCCGTTGTTGATCCCGGCGATGAAGTGCTTATCCCAGAGCCGTGCTTCGTGAGCTACGGGCCGTCAGCGGAGTTCGCCGGAGGAAAAGTCGTCTGGGTTCCAACTCGCGCGGAAAACGATTTCCAAGTGACCGCGGAGGACATCGAAGCACGCATCACCGACAAAACGAAGCTGCTCTTCCTTGGCTATCCCAATAATCCGACGGGCGCCGTCTTACGTCGGGAGACGCTCGAGGAGATCGCCGAAGTGGTCATCAAACACGACCTATTCGTGCTCTCCGACGAGATCTACGACCGACTTGTGTACGGAGAGGCTTACAACGCCGGGCATAC
>JAHEJB010000002.1:15695-54902 GCA_024639085.1 Rubricoccaceae bacterium
TTGCGCCCGCCGCGCTTTTACTTCTGATTCTTCTCTCGGCCTGTTCCCAGACACGTCGCGTTTACGAAGTCACGGAGGTAGACCGACCGCGGGACGTGCAGAGCGACTCGCTGGAGATCGAGGTACAGCGCGCTCGCGTGACCTACATTCAGCCGGCGCGACCCACGCCGGATGTGGCTCCAACGCGCTCGGTGGATATGTTTTCTACCGTCCTGGATCTGTCGTTCGACTTCGAAGCAAAGGCAGTCAACGGTTCGGCGGAGGTTCGAGCAATCAGCTTAAGCGACGGATTGGAATCATTCTACCTGCACGCCGTGGGGATGGATATCCACGATGTTGAATCGTTGCTAGAAACAGGCAGAGGTGTACTTCCAGTCACTTACGCGTACGATGGACGCAGGCTGACGATCACCCCGTCTCGCCCTCTTGCCTTCGATGAGGCGCTTCGCATTCAAATTGATTACACGGCTCATCCCATGGAAACGAGCGGGCAGAGCGGCCTGTCGTTTTCGGGATATGGACTCTACTTCATCGACCCTGTCGAGGACGATCCTTTTCGCCATACGCAGATTTGGACGCAGGGCCAGACCGAAAACAACCGCCGCTGGTTTCCTACGTGGGATTACCCCGATGACAAACAAACGTTCGACATCGCCTTGACCGTGCCCGAAAGCATGATGACGTTTGGCAATGGAACCATGGTAGAGTCTGCGCCCTCTGGCCCAGGTATGAGGCGCGACCGTTGGGTGCTGGATGAGTATCCAACATCGTCCTACCTGGCTGCTTTTGTCGTTGGCGAATTCGCCGCAGTCGAGGATGAATACGAGGGGGCAGACAGTACGACCGTGCCGCTTACCTATATAGTGGAGCACGACTACGCTGATGATGCACTTCGCATCTTCGGAGAGACGCCGGATATGATTCGTATTTACGAGGAGGAGACGGGCGTTCGCTATCCGTGGCCGAACTACAAGCAGGCCGTAGTACGCGATTTCACGGCAGGGGGGATGGAAAACACGACGCTCACGATCCTGACAGAGCGCGTGCAAACGCACGAACGCGGTTACCTGGATTACAACGCGCGTGATCTCATCGCCCACGAACTGGCGCATCAATGGTTTGGTGACCTCGCGACGGCCAAGGACTGGGCGAATCTCGCGATCAACGAAAGTTTTGCCTCCTATATGGAGGAAATTTATCTCGAAAACGCGTTTGGACGAGATGCTGCGCAGGCCCACGGCATCGAAGATCGCCATGCCTATTTCGAACAGGCCAAAAGTCTTAGGCGACCCATCGTGTGGTACGGCTTCAGGCAAGAGGGACAGATGTTCGACCGCCACACGTACCAGAAAGGTGGCCAGGTTCTGAACCAGTTGCGTTTCGAGCTTGGCGATGAAACGTGGCGTCGCGGCATTCACAAGTTCCTGACTGACAACGCCGGCGAGCCCGTCGAAGTAGATGACCTTCGACTCGCGATGGAATCGGTTTCAGGACGAGGCCTCCGACGCTTCTTCAGCCAGTGGTTCTACAACCCTGGACATCCAACGCTGGATGTGGAGCAGGCCTACTTCGGCGGCTCCAATCTGTATACGATACAGGTAGCTCAAGCACAGAGTAGGACGCAGGAGCCCATTTTTGCGTTTGATGTCAATGTGGAGCTGAACTTCCCAACAGCGCCGCGTGAGTTGCACAGATTGCAGGTTGCATCCCCTGACACCACATTCAGGTTTACCGTGCCCGAGCAACCCACATTCGTGCGTTTTGACGAAGGCAACTGGCTGCTGGGCGATATCTCGCTGAAGATACCGGTTGCCGAGCTGACGGCGATGGCCTCAGGAGACGACGAGATGGCGGGGCGGTACGATGCCGTCGAAGCCCTTGCAGATCGTTCGGATAGCCCCATTGCACGCGAGGCACTGGTCCGGGCGCTGGCGGATGACCACCCGCTGGTACGACGCCTGGCCGTTGAATCGCTCGAAACCTATTTGCGCTCTCCGGGAGTTGCGGAAGCGCTTGGGCGAACGGCCCGCGATGAAGACGTGGGGGTGCGTCAGGCGGCGCTAAACGTGCTTGGCGGCACCGAAAACGTCGGATTGCTCGAGGCGGTGCTAAGAGGCGCGCTCGCCGATTCTTCCTACGGTGTTGTTGCGACGTCAATCGACTTGTTTACCCAGCGATTCCCCGAGAAAGCGTTATTGGCGTACGAGGAAAACGAGCTATTTGAGCTTACGTCGTGGATGGGAACGGTTGAGATGGCGCTCATACAGGCACTGGCGACACTGGATGTGGAAGAAGGTGGGGGATATGTTCTTGCCCGCGCCGGAGCCAACAACCCTGATGACGTACGCGTATCGGCGGTAGCAGCGATCGCACCGTTGGCATTGAGTCACGTCGCGCTTCGGGGTTTGTCCAGAGAAGCTCTACGCGGATATCTGGGTGATAGACTCGAGGCTGTTCGCTTGCGCGCTGCACGAGGATTGGGCACTCTCGGCGTAGATGTGGACATTGAGGCTCTTGAAGAGCAGCTTGAACACGAGGAGAGCGATGATGTAAAAGATGCGATTCGGACAGCGCTAAGGCAGATTCGCGGACGCGCTGGTGGAACGCATATAGGGCAGTAGAAGGACATGAGCTCAGATTTCAAAATTCGAAAAGAAGAACCCGTCGGGCAATGGCTGAAACGCCTACCCAGTCAGCAATCTGCTATCCTCACTGAACTTCGAGCGCTTGTTCGGGCAAACGCGCCTCACTTGGAAGAGGCGGTCAAGTGGTCGGCGCCGTGGTATGTAGGCAATCAGAACGTCATCTACCTGGCTTGCCACAAGAACTACGCGGTATTTGGCGTTTGCAACGGTGCCCATCTCGATAACGCGGATGGCTTAATTGAGGGAATAGGGAAAGACATGCGGCACATTAAGGTGCCCTCGTTCGAGAACACTCCAAAACACAAGCTTCTCGCCGTATTGGAGAGTGCCGTGGCGTACGACGAGTCGTTGGTCTGAGACACCGGTTCAGGTCGCTATCTTCCACGCCAGCTTTTCTGGCCTCACAGCATGGACGAACTCCTTCAGCGTGTCGAAGCGCTCGAAACTTATCTAGACATAGAAGGACGAAAGTCGCGGCTCGCCGATTTGCAGAAGCTTCGACTAGACCCGTCGTTTTGGGATGACCCAGAAGCCGCGCAGGAAATCGAGAAGGAAGTTTCTCTTCAGACGGGCTGGGTGGAAGCCTACGAGTCGCTGGCGCGCCGCCGCGATGACATTCTGACGCTGCAGGAACTGCAGGTTGAGGAAGATGACGCCGATCTGGTGGGCGAGATTGAGAAGGAGGGAAGACTCCTGGAGCGCGAAGTAGGCGCCCTCGAACTGCGTGGAATGCTCTCCGGCGAAGACGATCACCGCGATGCTATCGTGAACATCAACCCGGGTGCTGGAGGCACGGAGGCTCAGGATTGGGCCGAGATGCTACTCCGCATGTACACGCGCTACGGTGAGCAACAGGGTTGGAGCGTGTCGTTACTTGAACGGCAGGAAGGGGAGGGTGCCGGCATCAAGAGCGCAACGCTTCGCATCGAAGGCAACCTGGCTTATGGTTATCTCAAGGCCGAGAGCGGCGTCCACCGACTCGTTCGCATTTCGCCGTTCGATTCATCTGGACGGCGTCATACATCGTTCGCCAGTGTGTTCGTCTACCCTGAAATTGACGACAATATTGAAGTCGATCTATCCAGTGGAGAACTGGAGTTGCAACGCTTCCACTCAGGCGGAAAAGGGGGACAGAATGTCAACAAAGTGGAAACGGGAGTACGGTACGTGTGGACGGGGGAGCTTTCGAATGGGGAGAAAGTGAAGGTGGCTGCAGAGAGCACAGAAGAGCGCAGCCAGCTCCAGAATCGTGAGCGATCGATGGCGATGCTGAAGAGTCGTATCTATGGAATGGAACAGCAAATACGGGAGGCAGCGAAGGATGAATTAGAGGGAAGCAAGAAGAAGATCGAGTGGGGTAGCCAAATCCGTTCGTACGTCTTCCAACCTTACACGATGGTCAACGATCTCCGCACCGACACAAAAATCACAGACGTTCAGGGTGTGATGGACGGCGACCTTGAACCGTTCATCAAGGCATATCTGTTGCAGGAGACAAGCAGCTCAGAGGGCTAGCGCATGACCGAGCGCTTCGACTATCTCGTTATTGGTTCCGGCGTGGCTGGGCTGACCTTCGCATTGAAGGTGGCCCAGCATGGGAAAGTCGCAATCGTAACGAAAAAGGCCTCCGCGGAATCGAACACGAACTACGCGCAGGGCGGAATTGCCGCCGTCATGGATCCCACCGACGATGTGGAGGCGCACATCAAGGACACCCTAATTGCTGGCGCTGGTCTTTGCGAAGAGGAGATCGTCCGGATCGTTGTTACGGAAGGTCCTCAGCGCGTGCGCGAGCTGATGGAACTCGGCGCGCGGTTCGACCGCGAAGAAGATGGAGATTTACATCTTGGTCGGGAGGGCGGTCACTCAGCGAATCGCATTGTCCATGCGGCCGACATGACGGGAAGGGAGGTGGAACGGGCGCTACTTGCCGCTGTCCGAAGCGATCAGAACATCCGGCTCTTCGAGTATCACTTCGTCCTCGAGCTTATCACGGAGCACCACCTGGGGGAGAAAGTATCCGCCGTCTGGCCTGACTTGCATTGTTATGGAGCGTATGTGCTGGACGAAGAGGCGCAACGCGTTGACACAATCCTCGCCAAAACAACGCTGCTAGCTGCTGGCGGCGCCGGGCAGGTTTACGCGCACACGACGAATCCATCAGTAGCCACAGGTGACGGTATTGCAATGGCTTACCGCGCAAAAGCCGCCATCGCAAATATGGAGTTCATTCAGTTCCACCCGACAAGTTTGTATCTGCCTGGTGTGGACTTTGGCGGGCGTTCGTTCTTGATAACGGAGGCCGTTCGCGGCGACGGGGGGCTGCTCACGAATCTTGGCGGTGAGCGCTTTATGCCCGACTACGATGACCGCGAAGAATTAGCACCGCGTGATATCGTGGCCCGTGCCATCGACGACCAGATGAAGCGTCGGGGTGAGCCTCACGTTTGGCTGGACATCTCACACAAACCAACTGATGAAATCCTGCGGCACTTTCCAAACATCCAGGAAACGTTGCTCGAACACGGTATAGACATGACATCAGGACCTATTCCAGTCGTCCCGGCGGCGCACTATACGTGTGGTGGTGTGAGGGTGGATGAGTACGCGAGAACAAGCATCGCAGGTCTGTTTGCGTGTGGTGAGGTAACCTGTTCGGGGCTTCACGGCGCAAATCGGCTGGCATCGAACTCATTGTTGGAGGCACTTGTTTTTGCGCATCGTGCGATCGAGCCCGCTGTGGAGCATGCAAGTCTCGGTGAATGGAAAGAAAGCGTCCCAGCGTGGGATGAGAGCGGTACGCACAACACAAAAGAGTGGGTGCTCGTGCAACACAACAAGCAGGAAGTCAGGCGATTAATGAGCGACTATGTTGGCATCGTGCGATCCACGCTTCGTCTGGAAAGGGCATCCAGGCGTGTAACGCTTCTTTACCAGGAAACGGAAGACTTCTACGAGCGGACGCGCGTGTCGTCGGCCGTGTGCGAGTTGCGAAATCTCATCGCGGTTGCCCACCTCATTGTCGAAAGCGCAAAAAGACGGACGGAAAGCCGAGGCCTCCATTACATGGCCGACTATCCGGAGCCGGATCCTCTGCAGGTTCACGACACGGTTTTTGAGTATGTGCGAAGCGCATAACGAGGCTGCGTCGGCCAAGGCTCGGGATCACGGCATTGCATGATCGAGCCGCAAGCATTCTCGGTGAAGGCTGCTTCTATCGCTTTCTGAGCCGATTTGACGTTTGTAGAGCGGCTTCCGCAGGGCCTCAAATCGTTGCCTGATGCGCTCTAATCGCCGTATATTGTGGCGCTCCACTCGCTGGGGCGACAGTCTGAGGCGGGTTTTCCGCCTTTTGTTGTTTCTGAGCTTCTGCGCAGACGACGCCTGTTCCTGGAACGGGCGTTTTCCGTATGAACCCACTACCCACAATCAACCCATTGGCTGCACGCATCCAAACCCTCGCTGAGGACGCTGTGGATGGCACCGAACTCTTCGTCGTTGACGTAGACGTTCGTGGTCGGACGGGCAGTCGCGTTGTGGAAGTATATGTGGACAGCGCTATCGGCGCTGGGCTCGACGACATCGCCCAAACCAGTCGTCGGCTCAGTTTCTTGTTAGACACTGAAGACCTGATCAAGGGTAAATACAACCTCCAGGTTTCTTCGCCGGGAGCGAATCGACCGCTTGCAAGTCCGTGCCAATACCCGCGCCATGTTGGGCGTAGTCTACGAATAGTGCATACGGATGGCGCTGAAGAAGTCACAGTTGTTGGCACCTTGACCGCTGTAGGTGACGACACCATTACCCTGACCTTAAAAGGCAAGGCATCGCCCCTCGAACTTCCCTTCACTGCAATCCAGGAGGCGCGTGTTGAGCTACCCTGGTAGCCGCGCCCCGAACCCTCCCCGACCCTCATGCAAAGTACCGTGCTCGTATCCGCGTTCGCAGAGATTGCGCGCGAGAAAGACATCGACCGAGATACGCTTCAGGTCATCGTCGAGGACGTGTTCCGCACGTTGATCAAGAAGCGCTACGGCGCGGATGACCCGGAAGCCTTTGAAGTCATCTTTAACCCAGACAATGGGGACTACCAGATCATTCACATCCGTGAGGTCGTGGAAGATTATGACTTGGAAGACCCGGTGACCCAGATTGAACTTTCCGACGCGATCGAGATAGACGAGGATTACGAGGTTGAAGACGAAGTGGCCGAGACGATCCAGATCAACGATTTTGGTCGCCGCGCAGTGCAAATGGCCTTGCAGACGTTCCGGCAGAAGATTCGCGACATCGAGAAGGAGAACATCTATCGCGATTACTCCGAGTTGATGAACGAGATCGTCGTCGGTGAGATCTACCAGACGCGTCGTCGTGAGGTGCTGATCATCCACAACAAAGTCGAACTCGTCATCCAGAAGGAAGGCCAGATTTACAAAGACCGATACCGCAAAGGCGACATGATTCGCGCCGTCGTTGAAGAGGTCATTCCCGCCGAACAGGCAGGAGCCGGCCCGCAGGTTGTTATCAGCCGCACTGCCCCAGTGTTTATAGAGCGCCTGTTTGAGCTCGAAGTGCCGGAGATCTACGATGGAATCGTCGAGATCAAGAACGTGGTGCGTATGCCCGGCGATCGTGCCAAAGTGGCCGTAGTTAGCCACGACGATCGCGTAGACCCGGTCGGCGCCTGTGTCGGCGTCAAAGGCAGTCGAATCCACGCCGTCGTTCGCGAGCTTGGCAACGAAAACATCGACGTCATTCCGTGGACGAAGGACAAGGTGGAGTTCATCAAGCGCTCTCTCGCGCCAGCAAAACCAATTCAGGTAACGCTTCACGATGAGCTTGACCCGCCGCGTGCTCGTGTAACGGTGCCCGCGGATGAGGTGTCTATGGCTATCGGCCGCGGAGGACAAAATATCCGCCTCGCCTCAAAACTGACCGGCTACGAGCTTGACGTTTACCGCGATATCCGCTCTGACGAGGAAGACGTGGAGATCGAAGAATTCTCCGACGCCATTCCGGCCGAGATGATTCAGAAGCTGAAGAACATCGGCTGTGATACAGCCAAGGCAGTGCTCGAACTTTCTCCGGATGAATTGGCGCGGCGCACAGATCTGCCTGTGGAAACCACACAGAAGATTGTGATGCTGATGAAGGCAGAGTTCGTTAATGAGGAGGAGGAGGCAGCGGCGGCTAAAGCGCTCCTCGAAGAAGCGGCTGCTTCTTCGGAGAATGCTGAAGAAGAGGTTGATGCCTTCGAGGTTGCAGAAGAAGTGGCTGATGCTGTTGAAACCCCTGCGGATGAGGAGGATTCTACAGGCGACGAGCCAGCGATCGACGACGTGGTTGATGAAGCTCCAGCTGCTGAGAGTGACGAGGAAGAAGAGATGGTTTCAGACGAAGAGACGACCTCCGAAGGCGAGTCAGTTGAAACAGTCGAAGCCGCGAGTCTTCCAGAATCCGAAGAAGCCGACGAGACCAAGGAAGAGCCTGCAGGCACCTGACATCATTCCGTATCCTTAAGACTGGCCGGGTCATCCGGCTTTGAGTAACCAAAACGGCCTCTATGCCAACAACAACGCCCAAGGCGAGACAATCCAACAAACCGAAGAGCTTCCAGCTTTTCAAGGTGCTCCGCGAACTAAACGTCGCGGCAGACACCGTTGTGGAGACGCTCCAAGAGCGAGGCTATGAGCTTGATGCCAAATTGGCCGCTGGGAACGTCAACGCCAAATTGACGCCGGAGATGTATGCCACGGTGCTGGATACTTTTTCAGACGATGCCGAGGCCAAAGCGCGCGTTGCGGAGCTTCGGGGCCACCTCGCGGCGGAGCATGATGAAGTCGACTACGAGGAGTCTGTTGAAGAGGCGGTCGTTGAGCCCCAGCCTGAACCGGAACCTGTTGTTGCGGAGCCGGAAGTGATAGAGGAAGAACCTGTCGCGGAAGAGCCGGAATTGGTTGTGGAGCCTGAACCTGAGGAAGAGCCGGTTGCGGAAGAACCTCTAGAGGAAGAGCCGGTTGCAGAAGTTCCGGAGCCAGTTGTTGTCGACGAATCAGAAGTTGTGGAGGAGCCGGTTGAAGTAGCCGTAGAAGATCCAGAGCCCGTCTCGAACGATCCTGAACCAGTCGCGGAGATTGAGCCCGAAGAACTTGAGGTTCTGGAGGCCGAAGATGAGATCCCCGACGGTCCTCCCGAAGACGTAGAGCACGACGACGACGAAGTTCTTCCCGACGAAGACGCCACGGGTACGGTCATCCGCGGGGACCGTTATTCGCTTACGGGCACGAAGGTTATTGGCAAGGTCGATATTTCGGGAATCGAAAGTGGGCAACGCCGCCGAAGAAAACGTACCAAGGGTGCCCCTGAGCGCGCTGAAGCAAAAGTTGAGGATCCTTCAGTCGAAGAGTCCGGGCGCCGCAAGCGCGGGAAGCGAGGCAAAAAGAAGGTCGATCAGGCCGAAGTCTCAGCAAACGTTTCGGAAACGCTTCAGCAGCTTGGTTCTGGTGCCAGCACGGGCCGCGTTCGACAGAAACGACGCCGGGCGCGCCGGGATGAGCGCGCGGCTGAGCGGGAAGCAGAATTGGAACGCATCCAGGAGATGGCCGGCACGCTACGCGTCATGGAGTTTATCTCCACGGGCGAGCTTGCCGAGGCAATGGGTATCCAGGTCTCGGAAGTCATCCAGAAAGGCTTCGAGCTTGGCATGATGGTTTCAATCAACCAGCGCCTCGATGCAGATGGCATCGTACTTCTGGCGGATGAGTTCGGCTACGACGTCGAATTCATGACGGAAGAGGAAGACGAGCTGGTTCTCATCGAAGAGGACGCCGAAGAAGATCTCCAGCCGCGCCTGCCGGTCGTGACCATCATGGGCCACGTTGACCACGGTAAAACCTCGTTGCTAGACTACATCCGTGAGGCGAACGTTGTCGCTGGTGAAGCAGGCGGTATCACGCAGCATATTGGCGCCTACGTCGTTTCGCTACCGGACGAGCGCGAGATAACCTTCCTCGATACGCCTGGTCACGAGGCCTTTACGGCTATGCGTGCCCGTGGTGCTCAGGTTACCGACCTCGTAATCATCGTCGTCGCGGCCGACGACCAGGTGATGCCCCAAACAATTGAGGCCATCAACCACGCCCGCGCTGCCGAAGTGCCAATCGTCGTCGCCATCAACAAGATGGACCGTTCGGAAGCAAACTCCGATCGCATCATGCAGCAACTTTCCGACCAGAATGTTCTTGTTGAGCAGTACGGCGGAAAGGTTCAGTGTGAATTGATCTCGGCTAAGACAGGCGATGGCGTTAACGATTTGCTGGAGAAAGTGCTCATCGAATCTGAACTGCTTGAGATGAAAGCCAACCCGGATCGCAAGGCGGTCGGAACGGTGATTGAAGCGCGATTGGACAAGGGGCGGGGTGTTGTGGCGACCGTTCTGGTCCAAACAGGAACGCTTCGCGTTGGTGACATCTTCGTCGCAGGCACAGAGTCTGGACGTGTTCGTGCCATGTTTGATGAACGCGATAACAAACTTGAAGAAGCAGGTCCGGCACGCCCCGCAGTAATCCTCGGATTCTCCGGTTCGCCAGAAGTAGGTGACCGACTCGTCGTCATGGGCGAAGAGCGTGAAGCTCGTGACGTGGCTGCTAAGCGGTCACAGCTCCAGCGCCAGCAGACCATGCACCAGCGACGCCACGTTTCGCTGGACGACCTCAGTCGTCGCATGGCGTTGGGCGAACTCACCAACCTGAACCTTGTCGTCAAGGGCGATGTGGGTGGCTCCGTCGAAGCTTTGTCCGACTCGCTTCTGAAGATCTCCAACGACGAAGTTGCCGTCAACATCGTGCATGGCGGCGTCGGGGCGATCACGGAAAGTGATGTCATGCTTGCCGCTGCGTCGGATGCCATCATTATTGGCTTCCAGGTTCGCCCTGTGGCTGGTGTTCGGACCATCGCTGAGCGCGAGGAGATCGACATCCGCACTTATTCCGTCATCTATGACGCTATTGAAGAGGTCCGGGACGCACTCGAAGGCCTCCTTTCGCCCGAACAGACGGAGAAGATCACGGGCACCATCGAAGTGCGCGAACTCTTCCGTGTCCCGAAAGCAGGCACCATTGCCGGATCGTACGTCGTCGAAGGCAAGGTCCACAGGAACGACCGTGTTCGGCTCATTCGCGAAGGCGTTGTCATCTACGAAGGGGAGATTGGGTCCCTCCGCAGATTCAAGGACGACGTTAAGGAAGTCGCTTCCGGCTACGAATGCGGTATTTCGATCCAAGGCTACAACGACATCAAGGTCGGCGACAACATCGAAGGCTACGAGATCATCGAGACGAAGCGTACGCTGGCCGTTTAAGCTGGAAGCCAGTTTGGAAGACGGCCAGATGCGGCTACCCAAATTGGCCCTCCCTTCAACTGATTATTTGACTCATGAGTATTCGCACTGAGCGCGTTTCCCGAATGATTCAGCGGGAAGTCGCCGATCTACTTCAGAACGACTTTCATGAGGCCAGTCATTCCATGCTCACCATTACGGGAGCACGGGTGACAAAGGATCTTGGGATTGCCTACGTAAACGTTAGTGTACTTGGCGATACACCCGAGCAACGCAATGTCGCGTTCAAACGCCTCGAAGGCTTGACTGTTCAGATTCGCCAGGCCCTCGCGCAACGCATTCGCCATCAGGTTAGGCGCATCCCCGAGATTCGCTTCTTCCTCGACGATAGCGCGCAGCAGGCGGCACGTATCGAAGAACTGTTCGAACAGATTCACTCCGAGGCGGGCGACGAAGAAACCGGCGCGGACGATCCGGCATCGGAACACGAGGCAGCCTAAGCGGCGCGATGCCCGAGAACATTTCAGTCCCGGTACTTACGCGCTCTGATTTATTGGACGAACTCCCGGACGGATTCGCCATCCTGATCGACAAACCCAAGGGAATCACCTCTTTCGGCACAATCCGCAAGCTGCGGCGCGTGTTTGGGATCAAGAAAGTGGGCCATGCCGGCACCCTCGATCCGATGGCAACCGGATTACTCATCGTGCTGGTGGGGCGGAAGGCCACGCGCGAGCAGGATTTGTTTATGGGACTGCCTAAGGTGTATTCCGGCACAATTCGACTTGGAGAATCGACGCCTTCCTACGATGCAGAGACTCTCGTTGAGGAAACTAAAGCGACTGAACATCTCACGGCGGACGATCTCGAGTCGGTCCGCAAGAAGTTCGTTGGCGAGATCGAGCAGGTGCCCCCCATTTATTCGGCCATCAAAGTGGGAGGGGAGCGCCTCTACAAAAAAGCCCGGCGCGGCGAAATGGTTGACATAAAGACGCGGCAGGTCACCATCGACAGATTTCAAATCACAGACCGCCGAGGCCAAGATGTAGATTTTCTTGTCCACTGCTCAAAAGGCACCTACATACGATCGCTTGCTAATGATTTTGGCCAAAAATTGGGAGTAGGGGGGCATCTTGTCGGGCTGCGACGGGATGCAATTGGCGATTATCAGGTCAGCGATGCCTGGAACCTGGACGATCTCGTTGAGCTTGGTGCCGATGAAAATAGATAAGTCAGGTTCTCGTAAGTGTGGCGCTAGTTTGTCGCCTTGCGTGGTAATTCACAGCGTATCTCTCTAAAGTGATCCTCGAAAACGGCCCGGACGAAATCATCCGAAACGATGCCTCCGTGCTGACCACCGGCACGTTTGATGGTGTGCATCTGGGTCATCAGGCGATTCTTGAATATCTCGCGGAACGTGCGGCGGCAGTGGGCGGAACAGCCACGGTAGTAACGTTCGACCCACATCCGCGTGAAGTCCTTGGGGCGGGACATGTTTCAATCCTCACAACGCTTGAGGAGCGCGCCGAGGCACTAGCGGAGCACGGGGTCGAGCGCTTTGTGGTATTGCCTTTCACACGCGACCTCTCCATGCTCGAGCCCGACGATTATGTGACCGACGTACTGCTTGGCACTGTTGGCATGCAAGAGATCGTGATTGGTTATGACCATCGTTTTGGGCGCAATCGTGCGGGCGACAGATCGACGCTGGAAGCGCTGGGGAGGAAACATGGCTTCTCCGTAGATGTCATCCCCGCACAGATTGTGGATGAAATTGCCGTATCGTCTACCAAGATCCGGGGTGCCCTGCTGAATGAGGGCGATGTGCAGCTCGCAGCTGCATTGCTTGGCCGCCCGTACAGCCTTGCCGGGACGGTTATAAAAGGCGACCAGCGAGGCAGACAGATTGGTTTTCCAACAGCGAATCTCCGCGCAGAGCATCCCAGAAAACTTGTCCCGAAGCCCGGCGTCTATGCCGTTCGGGCTGATACGATATCAGGCCCGTTCGACGGGATGATGAACATTGGCCTTCGGCCCACCTTCGAAACGGATGGAAGTGTTCAGGCCGAAGCCCACTTGTTGGGCTTTGAAGGCGACCTATATGGAACGCTACTCCGAGTCCATTTTGTGGAGAGGCTCCGCGACGAGCGTCGCTTCGATGGGGTGGATGCACTCGTGGCGCAGCTTCATGAAGACCAGAAGCAGGCGGAACGCGCTCTCTCCTAAGTATTTTGAGGGATTGATGGTTGGTTTGGCCGACCATGTTTTGAGTGACATCCCATTCGCGGTACACCCGCAGGCTGTCCTCTTCTTTAGCATCCTCGCGCATCTAAAGCGGAGACACCCCCAACAAATGATTTCGACTGCACAGAAGCAAGAACTTGTGGCCACGCACGGTGGCAGCGACGAGAACACAGGCAAGGCTGAGGTTCAGATTGCCATTTTTTCGGCTCGTATTAACGACCTCACCGACCACTTGAAGACCCACTCGAAAGACCATGCGTCTCGTCGGGGACTTCTATTGCTGGTCGGCAAGCGCCGCCGTCTACTCAACTATCTGATGGACAGCGATATCGAGCGATATCGTGCCATCATCAAGGAACTTGGTATTCGTAAGTAATGCCATTCGGCGGCTTCTCCTAAAAGGGGAGCCGCTGTTTTTGTAATGAACCGCACGAGCGGTTCGTAATCCCGCGTCGCTCTGCATCGCGACATCCACATCCACGGTTCGGCAGTCAGTTCCCTGCAGTTCGACCAGTTTCGGCACTTCGACTGCACTCAGTGCAGGCTATTCGATGTCGTCGGTCTGCAGAAAACTGATTCCCGGCCAGACATCCGTAAAGCGGGTTGCCGTGGGTAGGTCTAGCGATCATGGGCACGCATCATTAACCCAAACAACTAAATGAACGCGATAACGCATTCAATTGAGGTAGCAGGCAAAACGCTTACCCTCGAAACAGGCAAGCTCGCCAAGCAGGCTCACGGCTCCGTTGTGATCAGCCTCGGCGACACGATGGTGCTGAGCACCTGCGTAATCTCGCCCGACGTACGTGAAGGGCAGAATTTCTTCCCGCTAACGGTAGACTACCGTGAGCGTTACTCCGCTGCTGGCTCATTCCCAGGCGGCTTTATGAAGCGCGAGGCGCGCCCTACTGACAAGGAGGTCCTTACCTCGCGTCTAATCGACCGTACGCTTCGTCCTCTCTTCCCTGATGGCTTCATCAACGAAGTTCAGGTCCTCAACTTTCTCCTCTCTGCAGACACGGACATTGATGCCGACTGTATCGCTGGTGTCAGTGCCAGCGCAGCAGTTACGCTCTCAGGCGGTCCTTTCGACGGGCCAACCGCGCACGTTCGCGTAGGCCGTGTCGATGGCGAGTTCATCCTCTACCCCACGATGGACGAACGCGCCGAAAGCGACTTCGACCTCATCGTAGCAGGTAAGACTGACGCCATTGTGATGGTGGAAGGCGAAATGCTCGAAGTGTCTGAGGAGGACATGGTTGCTGCGCTTGAGTTTGCGCACACACACATCAAGACGATCTGTGAAGGCATTCTTGAGCTGAAAAGCAAGTTCGAAGCCGACCGCGGCGCCATCACGCCGATGGAGTACACCACAACAGCGCCGAACGCGGACCTGGTTGCGAAGATCAAAGAGATGGTTGGTGGCGAGATCGAAGCGCACATCCGCGCCCCTTACGCTAAAGAAACTTTCTATGCTGGCATCAAGGCCATTCGCGACAAGATGCTCGTCAGTGTCTTTGGCGAAGGCGACGATGCTGCAGATGCAGATGCTGACGGATTCGGCATAGGCGACTATAAGGGCGCCTACAAGAACGCCGAAAGCGAGGTCATGCGCGACCTGATTCTTAACGAAGGTCTCCGTATAGACGACCGAGGAATCGATCAGGTTCGTCCGATTTGGAGCGAAGTAGGCTACCTACCGCGTGTCCATGGCTCTTGCGTGTTCACGCGCGGTGAAACACAGGCGCTGGCTCAGGTTACCCTCGGTACCGGCCGCGATGTGCAGGCCGTTGATCAGGTCTTTGACCAAGTCGACAAGCGCTTTTACCTGCACTACAACTTCCCGCCGTTCTCCGTTGGCGAGGCTCGCTTCATGCGTGGCCCTGGCCGTCGCGAGATTGGACACGGTTACCTCGCCGAGCGCGCGCTCAAGCCGATGCTCCCGAGCGAAACCGAATTCCCGTACACGATTCGGCTGATTTCGGACATTCTGGAATCCAACGGTTCGTCGTCGATGGCTTCCGTATGTGGTGGCGCGCTTGCCATGATGGACGCTGGTGTTCCCCTCAAAAAGCCGGTTTCCGGCATCGCGATGGGCCTCATTGCTGGAGACGGCAAGACTGCCATTCTGAGCGACATCCTTGGCACGGAAGATCATCTCGGCGACATGGACTTCAAGGTCTGTGGTACGAAAGATGGCATCACGGCCTGCCAGATGGACATCAAGATCGATGGTCTCGCAAGTGACACGATGAAGCAGGCGCTTGATCAGGCAAAGATTGGCCGCCTTCACATCCTTGACGAAATGGCCAAGACGCTGGATGCACCACGTCCAGAGCTTGCTCCAACGGCACCGCGTCTTATCCAGATCATCATCGATACGGACTTTATCGGCGCGATCATCGGGCCTGGTGGCAAGATCATCAAGGGCATCCAGGCTGAAACTGGCGCCCAGATCGACATCGACGAGCGGGATGGCAAGGGCTTCGTAACCATTTCTTCGACCGACATGGACTCCGCCAACAAGGCGATTGAGTTTATCAAGGGAATCGTTTCTCAGCCGGAGATCGGTGAAGAGTACGATGCCACGGTCAAGAACCTCCTTCCGTTTGGCGCAATCCTCGAGATCATGCCAGGCAAGGAAGCGATGCTTCACGTCTCGGAGATGGCCCACGGTTTCGTTGAGAACCCCGAAGACCACGTGCAGGTTGGCGACAAGGTGCAGGTGCAGCTCATTGAGGTGCGCAACGACGGCAAACTTCGCGTGAGCCGCAAGCCATACCTCCCAGAGCCGACCGAGGAAGAGAAAGAGGAGATGCGCCGCAAGCGCGAAGAGCACAAGGCACGCGGTGGCAACCGCCGCAACGGCGACCGACGTGGAGGCGGAGGCCGTGGACGCGGTGGCGACCGACGCCGATAACCAACATAAGAAGGGTTACGGCATGCCGTAACCCTTCGGTTCTACATTAGAAAGCCCCGGCTTCCATGATGGAGGCCGGGGCTTTCTATTTAAGCTTGGCGGACAGTTGTCTGCGATCCTGAGAATTAGTTCTCAGGGAACCACACGTAGCTGCCATCGAGGTCGATGTAGCCAATCCGCTCGTCGATACGGACGCGGGCTAGACCGCCTTCAAAGTCCCACACCTCGTCGAACCCGGCATCGCGGATTGCACCGCCACCCGGCCGAATAAATGTCCAGTCGTTGTTAATCATCACGGCAGCACGTCCTTCGCTGAAGGCACGAGCACCAGTGAAGTGGGGTGGAATGACGCGGGCGCCCGCTTCATCTACATACTCCCACGTGTTTTCTGTACGCACAGGTGCCAAGCCTTCCGAGTAATCCCCGGCCGAAATAAACCGTGGCTGAATTACAAACTGACCGGTCGTGCCGATGTAGCCCCAGTTCTCACCCACTTTCACGGCTGCGCGTCCATTAGAGAAGGAACGTGCTTCGTCGAATTGTGGAGCGATGGCTTCGTTGCCAGACTGGTCCAGATAGCCCCAATTCCCTTCCTCTTCGAACAAGGCAAGACCGTCGGAATAGTCTGCGACCTCATCCAACTCTGTTTCGACAACGATCGCTCCGGTCTCGTCTATGAACTTCCAGCGCCAGTCTATTGTCTTCACACGGGCGCGACCTTCGGAGAAGTCGTGCGCGCTGCTCATGAAGGGGTTAACGATATACGTTCCAGTGGAATCGATGAACCCCCAACGCCCATCCACGTAAACGCGGGCACGCCCATCCTTAAACGGGTAGGCGTCGCTTGCCTGGATTTCAAAGGCCTCCGAGCCATTCTCGCGTAAGTATGTCCAGACGGTTCCACGCCCACTGACCCAACGTCCGGCAGGTGCAAGACCCTCCGAGAAAGGGAAGGCTTCGCTGTATTCAGGCTGGATAACGAGTCGGCCTGTAGCGTCCATGTAGCCCCAGCGATCATCACGCTCTACAGGGTAAAGGGCGATATCAGCCGTTCCGGGTGGATTGGCGTTGGGGTCATCTCCCGAAGGTTCTGCACTGTCGCAGCCGGCAAAGGAGGGAATGAGAAGGACAGCGCAGAAGACGACAGCCCAGATTTTTAGCGGTTTCATAGCGGGGGACATTGAGTGCGTGGCTGAGAGGCTTAGAGCGTTGGAAACCAGACGTAGTCGCCTGAGGTGTTGATGTAGCCGATGTGCTCACCAACCGCAACCTGGGCGATTCCGCCCCGGAATTCTCCGGCTGAGTCGTATGCCGGACTTCCGATGACGAGGCCATCTGAGCGTTTTACATAGGTCCAACGGTCGTTGAAGCGAACTGGGGCGCGGCCCTCCGCGAAATCACCTGCTGTGGCAATTTTCGGAATAACGATGTAGTCGCCGGATGTAGTGATGTATCCCCAGCGTTCGTCCATTCGAACGCGAGCGGCGCCTTCGTGGAAAGAGCCGGCATCTTCGTAAATCGGATTGAGCGCGATGTTGCCGCTCGTGTCGATGTAGCCCCAGGCTTCACCGATCAGAACAGGCGCGAGGCCCCCTGCGAACTCTCCGGCGTTGGCAAATGGGCCTGCAATTTGCGTTCCGCCGCCGGGACCGATGTAGATCCAGCCCTCGGGGGTTTCAACGGCTGCAAGGCCTTCAGAGAAATTGCCGACTGTTGCGTATTGCGTGGGAATTGCTTCGGCTCCGGAAGCATCTACGAACCCCCAGCTAAATCCAGATTTAACCGCCGCGCGGTCTTCAGAAAACTGTCGAGCCGTGTCGTACGTAGGCTGAACGGCCATACTACCGTCGGCGCTGACGTAACCCCATAACGCTCCGGAACGAACAGGCGCGAGCCCATCCTCAAAACGTCCTGCAATATCAAACTGAGCCGAAATGACAACAGATCCGCTCGAATCGGCGTATCCCCAGAGAAGACCTTGCTGGATAGCAGCCAGGTTCTCGTAGAAGCCATCGGCATAGTCGAACTGCGGTTCAACGACTAGGCGTCCTTCAGCATCTGCGAAGCCCCAAAGGCTGTCGATAGAGACGGGATAGCCGGGCATAGCTGCGCCGGGGAGGAATGGTCCAGGATTGTTGGGATCGTCGCCCGAAGGCGCGGCACTGTCACATCCAGCCATGGCCGGAAAGAGAAGGCCGACGCACAGAGCGAGCGCTAGAAGGCGGTACATAGCGAGTGTGGTTGGGGGACGTTGTTGGCGGATTTGCGGTTCAGCGAACGACTGAAACGGTCTGGGTCTTGGCGCCGGATGGCGTTTCGAGCCGAGCGAAGTAAGTGCCGCTTGGCAGGTCATAGGCGTCGAATCGGACGGTGTGACGGCCTGCCGTTCTAGGCCCGTCGACGAGATGACGAACTACACGGCCACGGGCATCCAGGATGGTGATGCGAATCTGGCTCGGTCGATCCAGAACGAATGCGACGGTTGTGCTATGGGCAAACGGGTTCGGATAGGCGGGTTCGATCGCAAACTGTGAGGGAACCGATGGAACTGTGTTTTCGGCTGAAACCGTGACAATATTTAGTGGATCGAAGGGACCACCAAGGATTGTATTGGAGACGCCCGACGTCAATCCAAACCAGTTTTGCAGGACCGTTGCGTAAATCGAGCGGAAATCCGTGGTGTGGAAGAGGTTGCCGTTGTTGTCCACGTTGTCGAGGTCTGGGCCATCGCCAAATAGGCCACCTTCTACTCCTCCGCCAAAGAGGAAGAGGGGAGCAGCCGTACCGTGGTCGGTTCCTTCCGAACCGTTTTCCTCGACGCGTCGGCCGAACTCCGAAAACGTCATAGTCAGTACATCCTCATCGCGACCGCCGGTTTCAAGATCCGTTTGAAATGCTGTAGCAGCGTCGGCCAGCGTCTGCAGCAAACCTGGCTGCCGGTCATTCTGGTCGGAGTGCGTGTCGAATCCTCCGTGATGCACAACGTACAGCCTCGACTGAAGTCCTCCCTTAATTAGGCGCGCTACGATGGCCAGGCTGTCTCCAAGACCGCTGTTTGGATAATTGGCGTTTGGGTCGTTGGTGCCTGCGTCTGCGGCATCAATCACTGCATCGACGTATCGAAGAGATGCATTGTAAACCGATCTAACAAACGCCAATTCTTGTCCAAAGGTGTTGTCCGGCACGTCGCTCTCATCGTAAAGCTCGCCTGTTGCTTCCAACCGGTCGAATTGGCCCGCGTTACTGAAGCTCATTCCCATACTCGTTGCTCCTCCACGAAGAAGCATTCCTGTGGCACCGCCAATGCGCAGCGCCACCGGGTATTCTGGTGGGTTGGAGACATAGTCCGGGTATTCCTCGTCGAGATAGCGGCCCGTCCATCCTGTGTTCAGCGTTTCATCGGACCCAGATGCGGATGCCCAAATATCCGTGGAGCGAAAGTGCGAGAGGTTATGGTCCGGATAGCCGACCGCATGCACGACGGCCATGTTGCCATCGCCCCACATGGGCTCAAGGCTCGACATGGCGCCGTTTAGTCCGTAGTCGCCATCCAAGGCAAAGGTGTTGTTTTGCTGGACCGCAATCGTTGGACGGACTTGGTAGTAGCGGTCGTTCGTTACGGGAACGACAACGTTGAGTCCATCGCTACCGCCGCCGAGCTGAATGATGACCAAGACACGATCCGTGTCCATGTTGGCGAGCGCGCGCAGGAGCGACGAACTCGAAGTCGCATGAACGGGCGTAGACCCAAGCATGAACGCGGTGCCGCCAGCAACTGCCGCGGAGTGCGTCAGGAAGTCGCGCCGAGACCACGCATTGTGATCATCGTCATGAGACGCTCCATCTTCAATGGAGACGGCACGGGCAGGGGTATGCGAGTGATCGTGGTCACACATGAATCAATGTGGTTTCGACGGGTGGGAACCAGATGGGCATTAGGTGAGCTGGTATTCCGGGAGATTGGTCAGGAAGCTCAGGAACCCTCGGAGGCGGTTCCTGGCTGCTTCCTGATCCTGCGTGTAGATGTTGTACCACTCCCAGACGGGAACACCATCCAGCAAAATTTCAGTCATTTCATCCAGTTCCTCCTGCGACATCTGGGCAGGGAGGAAGTGCTTCGCGAAGTCATTTACAATCGCGACTGCGCTTGTTGGATCAGAAAGAGCTTCAGCGAGGGGAAGGGGGTCGAGTTCTTCGAACACGCCATCTCCGTAGATCACAGCGTCTGCAAAGCCTTGTCGCTCCGGCACCGTTCCCGTTGTGATCCATGCGCGGTATTGATCGGGGGAGTAACCAGGCCAGCCAGCCACATTGGGTGGGTTCAGGATATCCTGACCGAGGGAGAAGCCTATCTCGCGGAAACGCGCTAGCGAAGCGTCGGTGTGTGACAGGCTCATCTCGCGATAAAGGCCTGCCAGCGTCTCCACCGGACTCTTTATTCGCGCTCCAATAAAGGCGTCATCAAAGAAGTGTGCGCTCTTCAGAAGTTGCTTGAGCGCGGTGGCAAGGTTGAAGTTGTTGTTTATGAGCGTCGTTGCCAGACCCTCAACAACTTCCGAGTTTGGCGCAGGATGGACGAACCAACTATAGAGCTTTGTTGCGATGAAATGTGCAATCTCAGCCGAACGCTGCTGAATGAGCAGGTCGATGAAGCCGTTGTAATCGTAGTTGCCGGTTTGCCCGAAGATCGTTTTTGAGCCGCTGTCATGGCGGGAAGGAACGAACTCACTCTGAAGATTGCCCATGTTTACCACCCAACCGCTCAACGCACGTGCAACCTGTGTGATGTCTTCCTGCGTGTAGTTCGGCGTCCCGTCCGGGCCTAGGATGCCCAGCGAGAAGAGCTCCATAACCTCACGTGCATAGTTCTCGTTCGGGTTGCTCCCCGTGTTGAGATCGCCGTTGAGGTATATAAGCATTGCCGGTACGAGCCCGATTCCCCGGAGCATCTCCCGAAAGTCTCCAAACGCATGTTGGCGGATAAACGTGATGTACTGGTAGGCAAAGGCCGCGTGGTAGTAGACGTTTGCTTCGGTCGAGAAGTGGTCGTGCCACATCAACGTCATGCGCTCCCTGAGACCGCCAAGCCGCATTTCATTGTACCAGCCTTCCTGCCACTCATACGTCCATTCCGTGTTCTCGCCGGAACTTGTTTGGTTGTACCAAGGCGGCGTATCGGGCAGGGGCCTGGCAACAGCCGCGTCTACAAGCCCATTCACAGCTTGCGCTGGCGATTGCGACAACGTGCTGATCAGGTCTGCGCGAGTCAGGCCAAAGCGGGTTCGGCGAACCAAGTGAGCCGCGTGGCGCTCGTCCCAAGTGCCTGCGTAGGGCTCAAGACCTGATGAAACCGAAGGAGCCTTGAGGGGCGGATATGACGGAGCGTCTTCAGGCTGTGAGCCTGAAACGCGCTTGAAGAATGATCGACGATCCATGGGTGGGGAGTCTGGATTCGGTGAGTGTCTGACCACAGTCCCGGCGCGGTTGACCTCATGTCTTGTCCCGCAGTGCAAACTTCGTGCGAGGTGGTTCAAACACCGTTTCTGGAGGCATCTAGCCCGCTTTTCAAGAAGAGAAGTACATAGGATGGCTTAGGTAGTGGGAGATCTTACCGGTGCAGCATTACGGATGGTATTCGTTAGGTGAAGCGGTTGTGTTGGGTCACGAGGTGCATCAGTTCCTACCTTCAGGGATCGCGTCACAGACTCCGTCTGATCGTGAACCACTTCTATCACACACCTCGCAATCATTATGTTCAAAGAATTTAAAGACTTCGCAGCCAAGGGCAGCGTCGTCGACATGGCCGTAGGCATCATCATTGGTGCGGCGTTTGGCGGCATCATTACCGTGCTTGTTGATGGCGTAATCATGCCGCCTGTCGGTCTTTTGCTTGGCGGCGTCGATTTTGCAGATATGTTCATGCTACTGAAAGAAGGAACCGTCCCAGGGCCGTACGAAACGCTTGCGGCTGCACAGGAGGCTGGCGCCGTTGTTATTTCGTGGGGTGCGCTCATCAACACGATCATTTCCTTCTTGATCGTTGCCTTTTGTGTGTTCCTTCTTATCAAGCAGGTCAACAAGATGAAGACAGCAGAAGAAGAGGCACCTGCAGAACCGGGGGCAGAGGAGGTGCTTCTTGGAGAAATCCGCGATCTCCTCAAAAGCCAGGCGGCTGGATAAAGGGTTTTCGCCAAAAAAAGAGAAGGGGGTCAAGTTGATTACTTGCCCCCTTCTCTATGTATTGCAGTTGTTGAACCCTACCGAACGAGGGACATTCGTTTCGTTCGAACGCCTTCCGACGCCTCCAGCCGGTAGACATATACGCCGCTCGGAAACTGACCTGCATTGAAAGCCACGCTATGGTGGCCCGCTGGCCGGGTGTCGTCTAGGAGGGTGGATATAAGCCGTCCACGTATATCATAAACCTGAAGCCGCACTGCGCCCGCCTGCGCGAGCGTAAATGTGATTCGAGTAGCTGGATTAAACGGATTGGGATAATTCTGATGCAGCCCGAAGGTTAGAGGCGTGCCATCCGGTTCAGTTGCAACCGGATTCGTAACGAGCGGCAGAGTCTCGAACGAGCCGCCGAGAACGTCGTTCACAATGGACTGATTAAGGCCAAACCAGTCTTGTAAAGCAGTGGCGTATAGTGATCGGAAATCTGTTGAGTGAACAAGATTCCCGTCTGCATCTGTGTTCTCAAGGTCCGGCCCATTTCCATATAGCCCTCCGTCTACGCCATCGCCGAAGACGAACACTGGAGCTGCCGTTCCATGGTCGGTTCCGTTGGACCCATTTTGGGCGATGCGACGACCAAACTCGGAAAACGTCATCGTCAACACGCGCTCCTTATCTCCGGTTTGTCCCAAATCCTCATAAAACGCAGTGACCGCTTCGGTCAAGGTTTGCAAGAGGCTATCGTGATCGCCGGTCTGATTCGCATGTGTGTCAAATCCTCCGAGAGAGACTAGGTAAATACGTGAGTCAAGACGACCTTTGATCAATCGCGCGCACGCCGCAAGCGCATCCGGCATATTTCCCGCCGGGTATGTGGCCGTGTTGCTTGCCGCGTCTGTTGCGGCTTGGATAGCGTCCAGATACCGGAACGCGTCGTTCGCAACCGTGCGGACGAACGTCATTTCATTCCCGTATGCAGTCTCTGGGACATCATCAGGGTCGAAGGGTGTTCCTCCAGCGGCAATTTCCAGGAATAGCTCAACATCCAGGAGCGTCATTCCAAGATTTGCGTCCGGACCTTGAAACAATAACGGAGACGACGTGCCGATCTGAACAGCAGGAGGCGCAGAAGGTGGGTCCGTGTTAAAGTCCGGGAACTGGGTGTCCAGATAACGCCCAGCCCATCCTGTGTTGAGATACGTTTCGCTGTCTGACGCAGTCACCCAAATGTCGGTAGAGCGGAAGTGTGATAGGTCGGGCGCAGGATATCCGACGGAATGCACAACCGCCATGTTGCCTTCTCCCCACGAAGGCTCGATAGGCGTCATTGATGGGTGGAGGCCATATTCATCATCGAGGAAGATTGTTTGGCTCCCAGGAATAGAAATCGTCGGCCTGGACGCGTAGTAAACGTCGTTCGTCTTAGGCACAACGGTGTTAAGCCCGTCGTTTCCACCGCTGAGTTGAATTAAGACTAGAACGCGATCCGTTTCTAGCTGCGCGAGATGCTCCAACAAGGAGGAACCACCAAGAGCGCGGACTGAAGTCCCGTTGAGCATTACTGTGCCGCCTAGAGCAACCAGCCCGGAGTGCACGAGAAAATCCCGTCGCGACCAAGCCGAGTGATCCTTGTCGTGCGCTTCGCCGTGCTTTAGTGCAACTGCTCGTTGAGAGTGATTATGGTCACACATGGCGATTAGTTGAGCTGGTACTCGGGCAATTCAAGTATGTATGAGACCAATCCAAATAGCCGCCCCTCTGCCCCTGGGTCATTGGGGTTCCATTCATACGGCGGAATGCCATTCAGAAGTATTTCGGTAAACGTGATAATCGTTTCTTCGTCAAACGGAACCGCGAGAAAGAACTCGGCCAGGTCGGCCGCCAGCAGTTCAACTTGAAAAGGATTTGGCATTGAGAGAGCTAGCGCTTGCAGTGTTTGCTGCTTCGGTAAATAAATATCTGCGTACAGCCAGCGCACTGGAAGTGTGTTGGTATCCAGCCACGAGTGATAACCAGGCCAGCCGGCAACATTCGGGGGTTGAAAGAGCTGCTGCGTCAGCACTCTGGTTCCAATGCGAATAAGGTCCGAGACGTCCGGCGTAATCGTAAAGCCTGTCTCGCGGACCAGGCCAAGCGTGGTGTCAAGAGGGCTCTTGATTTGTGCTCCAATCGTTTGATCATCGAAAAAGTGTGCGCTTTTCAGCAGTGTTCGCACAGCAGGTTCAAGCTCAAAGTCATTCGCCAATAGCAAATCGGCAAGCTCGCCGACGACATCAGAGTCGGGGATGGCATACACGAACTCGCGGTAGAGCTTATCTGCCACAAAGTGAGCAATCGGCTCCGAGCGCTGGCCAAACAAGAGAGGGACAACGTCGTCGTAGCCCCAATTGCCCGTCTGTCCAAATACCGTCTTGATTCCCTCATCGTGCCACTCCGGGATGAACACGGCTTCAAGAGTTCCGTACAGGTCAACGGTCCAACCCGTAAGAACGCGAGCCAATTCCTCAATATCATCCTGCGTGTAGTTCGGCGTGCCCTCTGGATACTCAATGCCCATCGTGAACAGCTCAAGCAATTCACGACCGTAGTTCTCGTTCGGATCGCCCACCTGGTTTTGAATGCCATTGAGGTACACCAGCATCGCTGGTGTAATGCCGATTTCGTGGACGAACTGCTTAAAATTGCCTAGCGCGTGCGTGCGGGACAAAGTCCAATAGCGGTACAACCATGCCGCCAGAAAATAGGAGTCGATGCCCGTTACGAAATGATTGTGCCAGAATAGAGCGAGACGTTCCCGAAAGGCCGTGCCAGCTTCAAGCAACGAAAGCGTCTCATTATGCACCTCACCTTCGGTATCGTAGATCCATTGTGTGTTTGCTTGGATAAAGGCGTCGAGTTCAGACTGTGGGGCATCTGGAGGAGGAACCGGCTCGTCTATCCAGGGAGGGGTTGGAGGAAGGGGTGCTGCCAATGCCGCGTCAATAATGGCGTTGACGGCAACATCAGGTGCACCAGAAAGAACCGCGTCAATAGCATCTGGATCTGCGCCGTAGCCGGTACGCCGGAGAAGATGGATTGCTCTGCGGCGGTCCCATGGGTTTTCTGACGTCGGGACATACGGTTCCAGCCCCGTAGTTGTATCGAGAGGGGTTCCGTTTGGCCCAGTCGTTGCTTCCCTGGGTGGCGGCTGGTCCGTCCATCTGATCGGCAGACGATCATCGGCAAATCTGCCGGGCATGTATTCGAAACCGGGGCCTACGATCACATCGGAGGCAAGTCCAGAAGCTCGGCCAAGAAAGGAGCGTCGATCCATGAATACTCGGTCGCGGAGAACGTGCTAAACTGCCTTAAGTATCGACAATTACTGCGCTTTCTGCAATATGGGCGCATCAAGCCCTCAAATAGTAACTCCAGCCTGAGTAATTCCTGATGGTTTTCTGAGAGCCACTTATTGCGTCCACGTCAGCCGATCACGTCGAAGCCCGTGTACCGTTGCAGCGGTTCGGGGATCGTGATACTGCCATCGGCTCGCTGGTTGTTCTCCAGAATCGTGGCCACGATGCGCGGGAGAGCGAGGCCGCTGCCGTTGAGCGTGTGAACGAACTGCGTCTTGCCGCCGTCTTCTGGCCGGAAGCGAATATTGGCTCGGCGTGCTTGGAAACCCTCGAAGTTGGAGATCGACGAAACCTCCAGCCAACGGTCTTGCCCAGCGCTCCAGACTTCCAAATCGTATTTCTTCGTCTGCGTAAAGCCCATGTCGCCCGTGCACATCAATAGGCGCTTGTAGGGAAGGCCCAGAGCCTGCACGGCACGTTCGGCGTCTTCGCGGAGATGCTCTAGATGGTCGTAGCTCTCGTCGGGGTGGACGAACCGAACCAGCTCCACTTTGTCAAACTGATGCAAACGGTTCAGGCCGCGGACGTCCTTGCCGTACGAACCCGCTTCGCGGCGGAAGCATGGTGTGTACGCGGCATACTTGATGGGCAATTCTGCAGCATCCAAGATCTCGTCACGATGGAAGTTCGTGACGGGGACTTCGGCAGTCGGGATGAGATATAAATCGTCCAGATTGGCCACGTACATCTGCCCCTCCTTGTCCGGGATCTGCCCCGTTCCAATTCCGCTTATTTCGTTGATGACCAGCGGTGGCTGCATCTCTGTATAACCAGCTTCGTCCGCGAGGTCGAGGAAGAACTGGATCAACGCGCGTTGGAGTCGCGCACCCTTGCCGACGTAGAAGGGGAAGCCAGCGCCCGTCACTTTGGCACCGCGCTCGAAGTCAATCAGATTATGTTGCGCGGCTAGGTCCCAATGTGGTTTCGGTTCGAAGTCGAACGAAGGCTTGTCGCCCCACTCGAACACGATCGCATTATCGTCCGGCGTCATCCCAACCGGCACGGATTCGTGCGGGATGTTGGGAATTTCCAGCATCACACTGTTAAATGCCTCTTCGTGCTCGCGGGCCGTTTCTTCGATCGTCTTGATCTGATCTTTCAGTTCGGCCGTTTGCTCAATTAAAGGCGTGGCTTCATCCCGCTTGCCTTCCTTCATCAGTGGGCCGATCTGCTTGCTCGCCTCGTTGAGCTGCTGCTGAATCGTCTGCAATTCCGTCAGCGACGCGCGTCTGTTCTCGTCGGCTGCCAGGGCGCGATCAACCAGATCAGACTCGCCAGCCTTCTTGTCCCGGATGGCCTTGCGGACGGCGTCTGGATGGTCGCGGAGGAACTGTGGATCGAGCATGGGGAAGCCAAATGAGAGTTGCTTCAAGTACGCCGTCAGCGCAATCCCTTGCCGTGAAAATGCAGCGATTCCCTCCCCGCCATTCGGCGTGGCAGGCCATGGCAAGTTCTAACGCGCGTCGTACGTTACGGAGACTCTCCTTGCTGTGCCTTATGCGACATGTCTTCCTCTTTTTCTTTGCCTTGTTGATGGGCGCGTGCGCCTCCACACCAGCGTCATCCGATGACGCGCTCGGTGGAACGACTTGGGAATTACGATCCTTGACGGAGGGTGGAAACGAAGTCGAAATAGTTCAGCCCGATAGATTGCACTTCGACCTCGATGGCAACGTCTCGATTCGCTCCTGCAACATTTGCAATGGCACGTACATCGCAGAAGGAAACCGTTTGATGACGGGTAGCATGATTTGTACACGACGCGCCTGCTCCGATGAGCACCCTGAGCTTGCCCATCTCATTGGCGACATTTCGACCTACCGTCTTGAGGGTGACTGGCTGGTGATCGAGACCAGTGGGATGAATTCAATGCAACTCCGCTTCGCGCCAGCGCTTCCGCTAGAGGGAGAGTAGAGTTTCAGCACCGAGCAGGGATCGTACCTCCACATCTATTCCACGCTATCAACAGCATCGTCGCCGTAGTTTTCGCCTTCACCCCACCGACCCTGCATGGCTGACGCGCCAATCCTCGTTACTGCTGCACTCCCGTATGCCAACGGACCGCTTCACATCGGGCACATCGCGGGAGCCTATTTGCCCCCCGATCTCTACGTCCGCTACCAGCGTTTGAGAGGCCGGGACGTTGCATTCATCTGTGGTTCCGATGAACACGGCGCAGCCATTTACATGCGCGCGATGCAGGAAGGGATTGATCCTCAGGCTATCGTCGATCGGTATCACGGACAGATTCAGGAGGCCTTCAAAGGGCTCGGGATCGCATTTGATTACTACGGACGGACGACCTCCGACACACATCGCGAGACAAGTCAGGAATTCTTTCGCGTGCTAGAGAAAGCCCGCATCTTTAACCGGAAGACGCTGGAGCAGCTTTACGATGCAGAGGCAGAGCTTTTTCTTGCTGATCGGTTTGTGCGCGGAACCTGTCCTGTCTGTGGTTACGAAGATGCCTACGGCGACCAATGTGAGAACTGCGGATCGTCCCTGTCTCCGTCCGAACTGATCAATCCGAAAAGCGCCGTATCTGGCACGGAGCCGGAGAGCCGTGAGACGACACATTGGTATCTCCCGCTAGGCAATATTCAACCACAGCTCGAAGAATGGATCGCGACGCGGAAAGACTGGAAGCCGAATGTCCGTGGACAGGTAGGAAGCTGGTTCAACGATGGCCTCTCAGAGCGGGCAATGACCCGCGATCTTCCCTGGGGCGTTCCCGTGCCTGAAGGCGTGGATGGGAATGTGGACGGAAAGGTGCTCTACGTTTGGTTCGATGCACCGATCGGCTACATCTCGGCAACGAAGGAATGGGCGGAAGAGCAGGGCGATTCAGATCTGTGGCGTCGTTACTGGCAGATCCACGAGGATGGCACGGAGCCCACGTTGCTCCACTTCATCGGGAAAGACAACATCGTTTTCCACACGCTGATTTTTCCAGCGCTGTTGATGGCGCACAACGAGGCCGACGAGAGCGCGCCGCAGTGGACGCTCCCAGCGAACGTCCCAGCAAACGAGTTCTTGAATCTCGAAGGCCGCAAGCTTTCAACGAGCAGAGGGTGGGCGGTGTGGGTCCACGAAGCGCTGGAGGCGTTTCCGGCGGACGTGCTACGGTATGGCTTGGCAGCAACGCTTCCCGAAACAAAGGATGCCGACTTTTCCTGGGGCGAATTCCAAGCGCGAGTGAATGGCGAACTGGCCGACGTGCTCGGCAATTTTGTTAACCGCGCCCTGTCTTTCACATGGCAGTTTTACGAGGGTATCGTTCCCTTGCTCGACGAACCAAACGAGGAAGATCAACGCGTATTGGAAGCTCTGGAAGAGTTTCCTGACCGGATTGGGAACGCGTACGAGCAGTTTCGAATGCGGGAAGCCGTGCAGGAAACAATGGCACTGGCAAGGCTTGGGAACAAGTATTTCAATGATTCGGAGCCGTGGCGAACGCGAGAAGTCAACCCGCAGGCTTGCGAAAACACGATACATATCGCGCTGCAAATCACGGCGTCGCTCGCCGTATTGATGGAGCCCATCCTTCCGCACAGCGCATTGCTGCTGCGCGAAATGCTCAATCTCGAGGGCGTGAGAAGCAGCGAGCCTGGCGGCCAGGGTGCACCGATCATGTGGGAGGACGCGGCCTTTCGGCTACTTTCGCCGGGACATATTTTGAATGAGCCTGCCATTTTGTTTGAGAAAATCGAGGATGAAGCCGTAGAAGCGCAACGCAATCTTTTGGAGGAACGCGCTGTGGCTTCAGAAATAGTAGAAGACGAGGGCGAGGCCGAAGAGCTTGAAGAAGCGCCTTTTGCTCCGATCGCCGACACCATCACCTTCGACGATTTCACCAAGTTGGATTTCCGCGCCGGCAAAGTGTTAGCGGCTGAGCCTCATCCCAACGCCGATAAACTGTTGCGGATGGACATCGACCTTGGCTTCGAGGAGCGGCAAATCCTCGCTGGCGTTCTTGGGCACGTTGAGCCCGAAGATCTCGTTGGCAAGAACGTGATCGTGGTAGCCAACCTTGCACCGCGTACAATTCGTGGCCTGGAAAGTCAGGGAATGCTTCTCTTTGCGGAGGACCGCGAAGGCAAGTTTATTCCTGTTCTTACGGAAGGTGAGCCGGGAAGTACGGTTAAATAGGGCGTCAGAAGTGGAGGGACGTAGTGAACGATCCATACGCGTGGTCTGCGGGTTGCCCATCGTACTCACGGCTACGGAAAACGAAACGCGCATTTGCTCCGAATTGGCCTACACGAAGATGCGCACCAAAAGCGAACTGCCCTACAAGCGGGATCTTTGGCGTGCTTTCGCTCTCACGAAAGGCCGTTCCGTCTAGAAACTCATTGCGCCAGACCCATTCGCCTTGCGTTCCCACGAAGGCTGAAAAACCACCGCTTGCGGCAATGAGCTGCACACCGCTGCGCGTTCCGCTCCAAATCGTCCCCACTCCAATCCCGAGGTTTGGCCTGACTTCCAGGCTCAGACGCTCTTCTTGTGAAAGGGGTACCCGCTTCGAAATATCATAGCGCGCCTCAATCCCCGGCTCGGTCGGTAACTGATTCTCCCACCCCGAGATGTTTATGGAACCGTACAGATTGTGGAGGCCATTCTGCGTTTCCTCTGCTAGAGCAGGCGGACCGACAACTCCCAGTTCGACACGTAAAATCTGAATCGTTGTTTTGGATTCGGAGTGGACAGACGCCGCACCATAGAGCCACCCAGCGAAAGGACGCTCCCCTGGGATCTCTCGTTCTCCGCGACTGCGCGGCGTATAAATCTCCTGTCCGATATCGAAGCGCATGGTTGTCTGGTCGCTGCCAAATGGAAGAAGTCCGGCCACCCAATTCGGAGCAGGATCTAACTCCACCCCCAGTTCTAGCCCAGACGTGTAGTCGAAGTCCATGGGCCGCTGCCCAAACCGAAGCGCAAAGAAGTCGTTGTCGATGCGGAGGTGAACCGCTGAGATTTGTTGCCCCCACGCAGGCGCGCCAACTGCCGCCAAAAAGAAAAACACGAAGAACAATCGCAAGCAGAAAGTCCGGAAGTGAGGCCGCCTAACCTAAGGCGACACGCTCATCACCACAGCCACGCCAACTTTTGTGTAGCCAAACCGCTCTCCATCCACGTAGCCGAGAAACGCATTGAGACCGAAGTTCTCGCTCAGCCAGTAGTTGACGCCTGCCTCCGTGCTCCAGACAAACTCAAACTCTTCAATGCCGTTGCCGAATCCGACATACCCCGAGATGTACGGATCCGTTCGATCGTAGGGCGTGAAGTACAACGTATGCGTCGAGAGCACTTCGAAGTCGAAATCACCGTCGACCTGATAGCCTGATACATATCCACCGCAGTGATAGTAGGGGTCGTAGCACGGATAGTCGGAGTAGAAGGAGGGCAGGGCATACGTCACGCCGCCGCCGTAGCCCGCCCCGATGCCCACTTTCAGCAGCATCCGGTCGGCAGGATGGACGTTGGGCTGGGCTGAAGCCAACGTCGCGAGGAAGAGGAAGGAGGCGCAGAGGGTGACGACGCGCATGTGGGTGGGCTACAAGACCGTCCAGATACAACTTAAGCCGCACAAGTTGAACAGAATGTCACTCTCGATCCTGTCCAGACCACAGAACTGCTGGTTGGCCTGTTTGCTAGAGGAAACACGGAATATCTTGGGGCCAGGCCTTTATCCGCTTCTGTAGTTGCTGATGCTTCGATTCCCGTTAGTCATTGCCCTTTCGGGCCTATTCGCATTTCCAGTTGCTGCGCAGTACGGCGACTCGGCCAATACCTCCGGTGGTCCGCTGAAGCCTGAGCAGGCGGCGTTTGATGTGACGTTCTACGATCTGAATCTGACGATTGACCCGGAGACGAGGTCCATCGAGGGCACGCTTGCGATGGAGGCGACAATCGTCGAGGCGACAGATGTGATTCTGCTTGATCTTGATGGCGCATTTGAGGTGTCTTGGATCAAGAGTGAGCGGGGAGGCGACACTCATTCAGAGAATGATGATCTTGATTCGTACTACGCCTATGACCGAACTCCTGGCGGCATTATCGTTCGTTTGAATGACACCCATCAGCCAGGTGACTCAATCCGGGTTCAGGTTCACTACGCTGGTCAACCAATCGATGCCGCTCGCCCACCATGGGACGGCGGGTTTACATGGGCGGAAACTGAGCATGGCCAGCCTTGGATCGCCGTTTCCTGCCAGGGTGAGGGTGCAGACCTCTGGTGGCCCGTAAAAGATCACCCGTCGGACGAACCGGATTCGATGCGGATTTCATTGACTGTGCCGGGTAATCTGCGAGCTACTGCAAACGGTCGCCACGAAGGCCGAACAGAAAACGGAGATGGCACCGTAACCGAAGAGTGGTTCGTCTCCACGCCGATCAATAGCTACGGCGTGTCGTTTGGCGTAGGGCCGTATGAAGAAGTGACGGCAACATACGAGAGCCCGTACGACTATACGATGCCAGTTACGTTTTACGTGCTGCTGGAGAAACGAGATGCCGCCGAACGGCAACTGCCCGGATTTCTCGATGCGATGAACTTTCTGGAGCGCACGTTCGGGTCGTATGGCTTTCGGGCAGACGGCTACAAGGTGCTCCACACGCCGTATCTGGGGATGGAACATCAGTCTCTCATTGCCTACGGTTCTACATTCGAAGACAACGAGTACGGCTTCGACTGGCTGCACTTTCACGAGCTGGCGCACGAATGGTGGGCCAACCTTGGCACCGCGCCCGACTGGAACGACTTCTGGATCCATGAAAGCTTTGCGAACTACGCCGAGGCCCTCTACGCCGAGGACATCGCCCGCCGAAACGGAGAAGACCCAGAGGCCGCCTATCTGAGCTACATCGCCGCGGTCCGCGAGCGCATTAGCAACGTGTTGCCGGTCGCCCCGCATGAGTCGCGTTCAACGAAGGAGATGTACAACCTGCCCGACGGCAGTTTCAACGGCGATATCTACTTCAAGGGAAGCTGGTTCCTCCACACGCTCCGCTTCTTGATGGACGATGACCAGGCGTTCTTCCGTGCGTTAAGAAGGATCATGTATCCGGATCCTGCCCTGGAATCGGTCACCGACGGTTCGGCAAACCATTTTATCACAACAGACGATGTGCAGGCTGCGTTTGAAAGAGAGAGCGGGACTGACCTTGATGTCTATTTCACGGTGTACTTGCGGCAGCCGGACCTTCCCCGATTGGAAACAAGTACGGGGGGAGGACACATGTCATTTCGATGGATCCTCCCGGAAGGCGTATTGACCGAAGGCGAATCGTTCGATCTTCCAGTGGAAGTTGACTGGGGGCGTGGGCCGGACCGCGTGATCATGACCGGTGGCGTGGGATGGATGCCTTTGCCTGCCTCTCAGGTTCAGATAGACCCGAGCCACCGCATCCTGATGGAACACGTATCTGTAGCAATTGATGAATAGCCGCAGACGTTGTTGAAGTAGGTCCTGCACATCTACATCTTGCCTCCAGCCTCTATTCGATTCTGCCTATCATGACTCTGAGTTCGTCTTTTCATCGTGTTGCGGTTCTATTCGTGGCAGTTGCCATATGGGGGATACCGCTTCAAGCCCAGTCGCTGCTCGACTCCTTCGAGCCCTCTGTAACAGAGATTAACCTGGACAATGGCCTGACGATCCTCGTCGTAGAGCGCCACGAGGCGCCGGTGGTTTCGTTCTTCACTTACGCGGACGTTGGCAGCGTAAACGAACCATCCGGTCAGACTGGCATCGCGCATATGTTCGAACACATGGCCTTCAAAGGCACAACAAGCCTTGGGAGTGCAGACATTGAGGCAGAACTGGCGGCGCTCGCGGTAGAGGAGGAAGCCTACCTTGCGTACCGTGCAGCACGATTGGATGAGGCTTCTGATTCGGAGTTGTCGCGCCTAGAAGCAGCGTTTCGTGCCCGGGTGGACTCGTCCAAAGCTCTTCTTGAGGAAGCAGCGTTCGACAAACTGGTGAGCCGCAACGGAGCAGTTGGCCTCAACGCCTTCACCTCCGCCGATCAAACGGGCTACATGTATAGTCTGCCGTCGAACAAGCTGGAGTTGTGGTTTGCGCTGGAGAGTGATCGGTTTCTTAACCCCGTCCTCCGCGAATACTACATCGAGCGGGACGTGGTGATGGAAGAGCGCCGTATGCGCACAGAATCGAGTCCGCAAGGCCGTTTGATTGAAGAGATGCTGACAACCGCATTTAAGGCTCATCCGTACGGCCAACCCACAGTCGGACACATGTCCGACCTGGAGAGCATCTCGCGCACCGAGGCCGAAGCGTTCTTTGACCGATACTACGGGGCCAACAACCTCACGATAGCGTTGGTTGGGGATGTTGATCCCGTCGAAGCTCGTCGGATGGCCGAGCAATACTTCGGACGTCTTCCTCAAAAGCCCGAGCCACCCCAAGTTGTGACGCGAGAGCCCGAACAGCTTGGCGAACGGCGCGTGACACTCGTGGAGCAGTCGCAGCCGTTGTTCATCGCCGCGTACCACCGTCCCAGTGGTCTTCATGCCGATGACGCTGTCTTCACCGTGCTGGACGATGTGCTTTCGACGGGCCGCACGAGCAGGATGTACCGCGAACTCATTGAAACCGAGCAAGCCTTGTTTGCCACGTCGATTCCGGCCTACCCCGGCGACAAGTATCCAACGCTGTTCCTCCTCTATGCGGCCCCAAACCAAGGCGTCTCGGCAGATAGTCTGGAGCAGGCCGTGTACAGCGTTGCAGCGGAAATCGTGGAAAACGGTATTACACAGGAAGAGCTGGATCGTGCCAAGACACGCGTCCGGGCCAATTTCATCGCGGGGTTAACCTCGAACAGCGGGATTGCCGGTGCCCTTGCCGAGGAGCAGGCGCTTACCGGCGACTGGCGAAATCTCTTCCGCGAATTGGACTCCATCAACCAAGTAACAGCTGCAGATGTGCAGCGGGTTGCCGAAGAAACTTTCCGGCCAGAGAATCGGACAGTGGCGCAGATTCGCAATGCAGGAGCGCACGCAGGTTCCTGATTGGAACACGACGCGAACGTCCCAACGACTTGAATTAATCCGACAAATGAAACGCCTTCTTTTCACACTCCTGCTTCTCTCTGTCTCCGGTTGCGCCCTTATCGCGCCGCAGCAGCTATCCACTCCCGAAGAGGGGTCTCTAGTCATTCAGTACGACGTGACGGCGCTTGAATTCCCTCCGCTTCGCGATGTGGCGCTGCCCGAGGTAGAAGAGGTTGAATTGCCCAACGGCCTGAAACTGTTTATTACCGAAGACCATTCGCTGCCACGAGTCAGTATCTCGGCCCGCATAGGCGCGGGAGCGTTGTGGGAGCCCGCCGACAAAGTGGGTCTGGCAGGCATTACGGGTACGGTGATGCGCTCGGGCGGAACGACATCCTTGAGCCCGGATGAACTCAATCTCGCGCTGGAAAACGTCGGCGCATCGATTGAAACCAGCATTGGTGATGACTCGGGTTTTGCGTTCATGAGCACGCTGACCGAGCACATCGATACTGTATTGCCTCTGTTTGCTGATGTGCTGATGAATCCGGCCTTCGATGCCGGGCAGGTTGAACTGGCAAAGACGCGAGTAAAAAGTGGGATCTCACGACGGAATGACAATCCGCAGGGGATTGCCACTCGAGAGTTGTTCAAGCTCGTCTTTGGTGCGGATAGTCCCTACGCCCGCGACACTGAGTATTGGACCATCGACGCGATATCTCGCGATGATCTCGACGCGTTCCACCAGCAGTATTTCCATCCAAACAACACCTCGTTGGCTGTTTGGGGTGATTTTGATGCGACCGAAATGGCGAACAAAATCCGCGTAGCGTTCGGCGAATGGGAGCGAGCTAATGGCTTCGAACGTCCGGAGGCGCCTCCCGTAGACACGAGCCGCGAGAGTACGTTACACTTTGTTCAAAAGGACGACGTGACGCAGAGCACGGTCCTCATCGGCCATCCCGGCGAGATTCAACGGAACGACCCCGACTATTTCCCAGTCATCGTGATGAACGAGATCCTTGGGGGCGGATTTTCAAGCCGCCTCTTCCAAACAGTGCGAACGGATCTGGGGCTTGCCTACGCAGTGTGGGGCAACTATTCAGCGGACTATGAAACGCCCGGTGTCTTCTATGCAGGCACGTTTACCAAGAGCGAGAGTACCACGGACGCTGTCCGAGCGATGCAAGATGTGATCGGCTCCATGCGAACGACCGCGCCATCCGAGGAGGAACTGTTTCAAGCCAAAGAGGCCTATCTGAACTCCTTCATCTTCAATTTCGATACGAAGCAGGAGGTGCTCAACCGCCAGATGACGTACGGCTACTATGGCTATCCGGCTGACTTCGTGCAGCAGATCAAAGCTGGTGTCGAAGCCGTTACTGCCGAGGACGTGCAACGCGTGGCCCAGCGCTACCTCTATCCCGATGAAGCCCACATACTCGTGTTGGGCAACGCCGCTGATTTCTCAGAGCCCATTTCCTCGCTCGGGGAAGTCGCGGAGATAGACATCACGATTCCGCTTCAACAACCAGGCGTGGAACATGCGCCTACAGCAAGCAACGTCGAGGGGGTTCTCCTCCTCAATCGTGTGATAGAAGCTTTGGGAAGTCGCCGTGCATTTGCAGAGGTGAAAGCCGTTCGCTACGAAGCGGAGACGCAGGCCGTAATGGGAGGCCAAGCCATCGAACTTCAAACGGAAGCCGTGTTTGACTTTCCAGATCGCATTTACGTGAAGCAGCGGACAAGAGCAGGCGCGTTTGAGATTATCGTAAACGGAAGCGAAGGTGTGATGCGGTCAGCCGGAGGTGCGCAGGCAGCCCCAGCCGCACTGGTCAGCCAGATCAGGGATCAGATTTACATGGACCTGGCGTACCTCCTGAGTCGCGCAGACGATCTTGTGGTGGCTGCGCAGGATGGAAAAGATGGGCTGGACATTCTACAAATCGGCGTATCCGATTTGGACGGACCACTATTCCTGTACATCGATCCTGAATCTTCGCGTCCCGTCAAGCTCCAAATGACGCTGGCAGGTATGGAAGGGCCGCAGGAAATGCTTGTGTTCTACGACGACTACAGGCAAACGGGTGCCCTGCTCCTACCGTATGCAACCCGACAGGTAACGAACGGGGAAGAAGGTGGGAGCTCGGTTTCGTCTCTAGTTCAGATCAATCCTGAATTTGACGACGCGCTTTTCGAACTGGGCAATTAAGCGCATCAGGATGCACCCCAATCCCTACATTCCGGGCTATTCCAGCTTTGGGGGGCTCATCCTGTTTACCGTTCTTCGAAAGGCTTTCCTGTGCCTGGTTTTGATTGGCAGTTTTGCTTTACCGACGTTCGCACAGGGTGGAGAAAACACAGCGCCCCGCGTTACGCTTGAAGGGTGGGTACATGACTTGCGGGTCGCTGCTTGGGATAGAGCAGGTTCAGCAGGGGGACGCTATTACGACCGTGGTGTGTTCCGCTACCGAACGCCCCGAATGGATCACGAGTATGACCTCGACCAGTTCACGGCCGGATTCACACTGGCCGAAGATGCCGAGTATTACGCACATAAGAACGGGTTAAGGTCACACGCTATGAGCGTAACTACCTCGGATTTCATCACGCGAACGCAGTTGCGAGCCTCAGCTTCGCTTGGAGAGCACATCGGGCTGCGAATCGAGACCGACCTCCAAGATGACTTCGAAGGAAGGCGCTTGGCGCTAAGACTCGGCTACGAAGTTCCTGTTGGCGAAAGGCATACTGTAGGGTTTGCGCACTCATTGGCTCGCGAAAAGGCTGATCTCGATCTTGGTTTCTATTATCGCTATCAGAATGAAAATGACCTTGAAATTGAGGCGGAGCTCGTTGCTTTGGATGGCCTGAACAACGTTATCGACGGATTGAAGGCCTCTCCATTTAATCGAGACACGTTGCGGCATTATGAGACTGCGCCGTACATGATTTCAGCCAGGATATCCTCGCCTATCCTGCGACGTGTAAGAGGAGAAGCTTCGTTCGGCATTCAGAATCGCTCGGTGGCAACTATTCGCTCGCTTAGTCACGACAGCCTTCGGTTCACGTTTGAGGATTCGTTTTGGTATGCTGGAGCGCTTCTTGAGGTTGATGCCTGGCCGGGTCATGTAACGACGGGAGCAGTTGCGCAGCTAACGTCATCCACGACGACAATTCTTGCTGATGCGGACGTTCGCAATCCTTCCAATTACACGACAAAGCAACCATACAGTCGGTTCGGTGGATTTGCGTTGAGCCAATGGGGAAGACTGCACGCAGAGGCTTGGCTATACTTTGATCACTACAAGGACGAGCAGAAGGGGAGCTTATTTGGCGGGGCCTCCGTAGACAGACCGTATCTGTTTGAAGAGATAAGAACGTGGATTCGGGCAAAAGCTGGTGTGCTCACGCCTCTGAATCTGGATTTATCTCTGAGCTATCAGGGAGACATACGTCGCTTTCCTAATGGTGAAGGTTTGGAAGATGAGTACTACGCGTTCATCCAGCACAGCCCCAATCATCGGGTGACGCTCAATTTCAGTTATCGTTTTTCAGAGATCGCAGCCTTCGACGGAGGTTTGACGTTCGACCTTGACAATGACCATTTCTTCATCGACCCTTCCTCTCGGAGCCGCTACGATGGAACGTACCTCCGCCTCCGTGCTAATTGGTAATCCGCGTGATCTCCGTCGATATTGTGGCGTCCTCAAAACGAGCATATCCATGCGTTTCCTTGCTTTTGCTACACTGGTCCTTCTTGCCGCGCCGCTTGCCGCTCAGGCCCCCTCAGTCGTCTCCGTTTTCCCGACGTCAGGCTTTGTCGGCTCTGACGTGGATGGCGATATCGTTGTAGAGTTCGACGAAGCGTTGAATCCGGCGACGGTCACTACTCAGACGTTCAATGTGTTTGGCCGTTGGTCGGGTCCTGCAGCCGGAACGATTTCTCTGGAGAATGGGGATCGCACAATCCGCTTCACGCCATTCGAGCCATGTGCGTTTGGCGAAACGGTCACCGTTCGAATGTCAAAGGGCATAACTGATGCTGGCGGTACGCCACTAAATCACGCCTACTCGTGGCAATTCTGGACCGGCGCCACACAACTGGATGCCATTATTTATCAGGAAGTGTCTTTCCTGAGCCTTCGCGAACCTGGTGAGGGCAACATCATCAGCTATGGCGCCTACGCTGGTGATCTCGATAACGATGGTTGGAGTGACCTCGCCGTGCCGAACGAGATCCCGGCCGACGTGCGCGTGTTACTGAACGAGCAGAACGGCACGTACACCAGTTTCACGACTTATCCACTGCCAAATGGCGCACTGCCGAGCACAAATGAGGGCGGCGACTTCAACGAAGACGGTAACATCGACATCGCAGTCGGCAACGGAAGCAATAACCGTTTGACGATCATGCTGGGTGACGGATTAGGCGGATTCCCATCTCTTGTATCCTATGTTTCGACCGGCAACCAGGT
>JAHEJB010000171.1 GCA_024639085.1 Rubricoccaceae bacterium
CAAGAAACTGTTGTCGTCGTATCTGGATTACTATCATCCATGGCGAACACACCAGTCATTGGAAAGGGATGCACCGAACGTTCGACCAATACGGAAGGCTAAAGCAGGTGATGTCGTCGAGTGTCCGGTTGTCCACGGACTCCATCATTATTATCTTTCGAAGTCGGCATAAGTAAACGGGACGCACAGGCAGTGCTGATCGAGTGGCTAGTGACACGCTACCTGCGGCATATAATCGGGGCGCATATGCGTTTCGACGATGAGCCTGTTGGGGGCCGCCCCCCGGCGCCGCGGCGCGGGCATGAATATCTCTTGTACGTGCATATTCCGTTCTGCGAAGTGCTCTGCCCCTTCTGTCCCTTTCACCGTGTGCGTTTCAGGGAGCCGCGGGCGTCGCGTTATTTCGCGGCGCTGCGGCAGGAGATCAGGCGTTACCACGAGCGCGGGTTCGATTTCTCCGGCGTCTATGTCGGTGGCGGCACGCCCACGGTGGTACCCGAAGAGCTCGCCGAGACGCTAGCGCTCATTCGTTCACTGTATGCAGTCAACGAAATCTCAGTGGAGACGAATCCCAACCATCTGCGGGCAGAGGTGGTATCGCTCCTCAAGTCTGCAGGTGTCAACCGGCTCTCCGTGGGCGTGCAGAGTTTCGATGATGTGTTGCTTAAGGAGATGGGGCGGTACGACAGTTACGGCAGCAGTGCGTTCATTGTGGAGAGACTGCACAGCGTTCAGGGCGTTTTTGACACATTGAACGCGGACATGATGTTCAATCTTCCCCATCAGACATTGGCATCCTTGCAAAATGATCTGAGGATTCTTACCGACAACGTCAAAGTAGACCAGGTATCATTTTATCCTCTTATGACCGCGCCGAGCACGCGCCAGGCCATGTCGCTCACCATGGGGGAGGTGACCTTCCGCCGGGAGAAGTCCTTTTACAAAACTATTCTGGCTGCGATGAAGCGGGGCTATCAGCCGTCGTCTGCCTGGTGCTTTTCCCGCGGCAAGTCCATGATCGATGAATACATCGTCGACTATGATGAGTACGTGGGCGTGGGCAGCGGCGCGTTCAGTTATGTCGACGGCACCATGTATTCCAGCACTTTCTCGACCAACTGCTACATCGATCAGGTAGACGGAGGGCGCACGGGCATCACCGCCGCCAGGCGACTCGACCCGCGCGAACAAATGGATTACGACTTCCTGATGAAGCTATTCAGTCTGTCGATGGACAAAAAAGCCATTGAGGCGAAGTATCATGGGGGCTTTCACCGCACATTGTGGAAGGAGCTACTTACATTTAAGCTGCTTGGAGCGCTGGTCGAGGAAGGGGGGCGCTATCGCGTGACTGAGAAGGGCATGTATTACTGGGTCATGATGATGCGCGAGTTCTTCATGGGTGTGAATAGATTGCGCGACACGATGCGATCGAGGATCAGAGAGGAGTGGCGATCCGAACACATGGCGGTCAAGCCGGGGGACATTGTACAGAGATCGGGCACTGAAGATACCGCGGGGCGAGGTGTTTCGTGATTCATAGTTATCGTGATTGTTGGTTTTGGCAATATGGGTTGTGGGTCCCGAAAATGGCAGCTTGTTGATAGTATTGCATATTTCTGGATGATGGTTGATCCTTGGATCCATGGTGCGGCTGATCCAATTCCTGCGGACGTTGGTGACTACATCTGTCCGATCGCGGCTGTCTTTGCAGGCGGAGAATGCGGCGCTGCGGAATTAGTTGTTTCTGTATCGGAAATCGGGACGAAGGCCACGAATTAGGCCTGCTGACCGGCTGCTCTGGTGTTGCATAGCGAAATGTTGGACGGGCTGGCGCGCAGCCCTGTACTTTGTGCAGCCCAGGACCGTGGCAGAAAAGGCGATTTCGCGACTACTGGCGCGCGCTCAGTCGGTCGTCCAAGCCAGGCCGACCTCAAATTTCGCGAGAGCTCAGGGAGCTCATTGGACGGATGTGGCAAGCCAATCCGACGTGGGGCTCGCCCAAGATCGTTGCCGAACTGGCGAAGCTTGGAATTGATATTGCGACGTCAACGGTAGAAAAGTATCGGCCAAAGCGAGCCGGACCTCCATCGCCCACGTGGAGAACATTCCTAGACCAGCATGTGCGAGAGCTGGTATCGATTGACTTCTTCATTGGCCTGACTGCTACGTTTAGAGTGTTGTTTGTCTTCGTCGTACTCGCCCACGACCGACGGCGAATTGTTCACTTCAACGTGACGGAACATCCTACGGCGCAGTGGACGGCGCAACAGATCGTTGAAGCGTTTCCGTTTGATGCTGCTCCCAGTTATCTGATTCGGGACGGCGATGGCATATACGGCGAACGTGTTAGGCGCAGGATTGGAAGTCTGGGTATCGACGAGATCGTCACGGCGCCGGCGTCGCCATGGCAAAACGCCTATGTGGAACGAGTGATCGGGACGCTACGCCGAGAACTGTTTGACCATGTCATCGTGCTCAACGAGTGGCATCTCAAGAGACTGTTGTCGTCGTATCTGGATTACTATCATCCGTGGCGAACACCCCAGTCCTTGGATCGCAACGCGCCGGACGGTCGTCCCGCACGAGCAGTGGAACGCTGCAACGTAGTTGAATCCCCGGCCGTCCACGGCCTTCACCATGTCTAACTTCCGGAAGCTGCATGAATATTCGGGACTAACAGGATGTCGTCGAGTGTCCGGTTGTCCACGGACTCCATCACTATCATCTTCCGAAGTCGGCATACGTAAACGGGACGCACAGGTCTTCGATGCTGGCGATGATCCGCACCGCCCCACCGCAGGCCGGGCAGGTCTCGATGTCGATGCCGAAGGCCCGCTTCAGGCGCTGCGCCCAGGTCATCGCGGCGCGGCGTTCGGCCTCTGTCGGCGCCTCCGCACCCGCCACCGCGGCAGGCCGGCCGCCCCTGCCCCGCCTAGCTCGCGTCACCCGCCCGCGGTGCCGGCTGTTAGGAGTGAACACGCCGTGGGCTTTCAGCGGTAGTGGAGAACGGAGTGAAGGCTGTCGACAAAGAACTTCTACGCTATCAGCATGCAATTTCATCGGGTCGACCGGCGGCGATTCGATAAAAACTCGTATCAATATTTTGACCAAACGCCTGGCGACATCGTCTCCGAGATTCTCTGCACTACTTGGGGCTTATCATGAAGCCACCGATGAAGTGAGCAAGAATATATCAGAGCTTACCGCAGGCGCGCGCAACTCCATATACGACGTGAACCGCAAGCACGCAGCTGCACACGGAGTAGACCTTTTCAAGGTGACGACAGAGTCTTCGGCGGCCTTATCCACAATTGGAGAGCCCGGTAGGGCGATGGAGCATGGGAACTTCGTGGATGCTCTTTACTTCCTCGTATACGAAGGCTCGGGTGCATGCAAACGGCTGCCTGACCCGCCGCCCGATTTCAGCATGGACGTCAAGTTCCTTAGAACTGCAATTAGGCACGATGTTAGCCATGGGTCAACGTCCGAAGTCCGAAGCAAGAAGATTAGGGCAGGCGAAACGTTCGAGAAGTTTAGCGGAAAGAAAACACCAGAAGAGTGCGGACCAGAAGAGTTTCTAAGTGCCCAGGTCCGCATTTTGAGGGAACTCGTTAGTTTTCTGAGTGACCCGTAGCTAATGCTGTACGCCATGGCTGGACTTTTGGCGCATTTCTTCAGGCAACCCCAAAATAGTGCCGTACAGCGACCGCTAGACGGCGCTGCCGACCTATCGGTTCCGGGCGGCTTTCACGAACTCGAGCGAGGCTTGAAATAGATCGAGATCCTTCTCGTACTCGATCGCCTCGGCACGGTTGATCTGTACCCATTCCCTAGAACTAGCCATGCCGCCGGGCTGGAACGGCACGACGTTGGCCCTTGAGAACTGTAATTCGGTCGCGGTGGCGACGGGCAGGCGCAATCCGACGCCGTTGCCGCTGATGCAGGCAAACATCTTGTCGCTGACGAAGTAGGCGTCAAGGCCGTTTATTTTTCTTGCGCTGACGCCCGGGAGTTTGAGAAGCAACGTGTCGATCTGAACCTTGCGGCTAGATTCGGGTGTACTGGTATCCAAGGGAGGACCGCCGGGGTTGTCATGAACAGAGCGATTGAATCATAAACTGTACTTGTGTGTCACTAAAAAGCGTGTCAGTTGAGCATATTGAAGTTTTCTCTGCGATCCGCAATCCTTGCTCGCATGGCCTCACTGTTCCGCTTCCATGGGGCCTTGTTGCATGGCACAGTGAATGGCCAACCGCCCCACTGCAGCGCGGGCTTTACACAATGCAGTAACCATCGGGCTTCCCGAGATGATTCATTCTGTTCAAGATCGCGCACCCAAGCACAGCTTCCGTCTTCTGCGACGGCATCGTACGACTCCGAATCGAGCCGCCAATGACCGCTTTGTATCTCGACATCGCGGTCTCCACCAAGCTGCGTCTTGTGTAGCCCGATTCATGCGCCCATCGTCTGCGGCCACCGGCATCAATGGCTCGGATGATCG
>JAHEJB010000053.1 GCA_024639085.1 Rubricoccaceae bacterium
AACGCACATGTCATAATTTGAGTTGCCCTTCGAAGTCTTGTCCGAAGGGAGCGTGGCTTGGCTTGCTAAAGCCTTTCGAACGGGAGATTCGTTAAAGCCTCCTGTTCATGTGGCAATGGATTGTTGATTTAGTGGAAATAGGCAAGATGTGATTACTTGCTTTTGAGCAGTCGGGAGGCATACACCCAACTTTTGCCCATTCGCAACTCTTGTCTGATCGCCATGGAACTCAATCTCCTAAATTTGCTTGCAGTACTGATTGTTGCCTGGCTTGCAGGGTTGCTCAGCAATCGCCTCGGATACCCCGCCGTACTGGGTGAACTGTTGGCGGGAATTTTACTTGGTCCTCCGCTTCTTGGATTGCTGCACGGTGGAGAAGCCCTAGGCATCCTCGCCGAGGTGGGGCTGCTCTTGATGATGTTGTATATCGGAATGGAGATCGATCCGGCTGAGCTTCGGAGGGCGTCAAGAGGGGGGATTTTGGCTGCTCTTGGAGGGTTCGTGGCTCCGTTCGTGCTGTGCTACGGCCTCGTGGTTTATGTCGCAGGGCTTTCGCCGTTGGCCGGGGTCTTCGTAGGTGTGGCCGCCGGTGTGACCAGTTTGGCCACAAAATCGCGCATTCTGGTCGATCTGCAACTACTCGATACACGTATTGCCCACGTTATGATGGCCGGGGCGCTAATTGCAGATACGCTGGCCCTTGTGGTTTTTGCCGCGGTCATCGGAGTAGCGGATGTTGGCTCCATCGACATTGGGGGTCTTTTGGCAATTGCCGGAAAAGCTGTAGCCTTCTTTGTCTTGGCAGCGTTATTTGGTCTTAAAGTGTTGCCGGTGGTTATGCGCGGCGTATCGCAAACTGCGTCGGCCAAAGGTCCGGCTATGTTCACGGCTATCGTGCTAGTGATGTTGCTATACGCAGAGGCGGCACATCTCGTGGGCATGCACGGCATTCTGGGGGCATTTCTTGCTGGGCTATTCTTAAGAGATTCCGTGTTAGGTAGAACCCTTTCGAAGAAATTGATGCATCGTGTTCGCGATGTATCCATCGGATTTCTTGCTCCGATATTCTTCGTCACTGCTGGCTTCGCAGTATCGCTAGACGTCTTTCAAACGAACTTGATGTTGCTTGCCGGATTGGTGAGTCTTGCAACTGTTGGCAAGGTGCTAGGAACCGCGCTGTTCTATCTGCCGACCGGCCACGGATGGCGTGAGGGTGTTGTACTCGGGTTGGGAATGAACGGTCGGGGAGCCGTTGAAATCATCCTTGCTCAAATCGCTCTCACCATGGGCTTGATAACGGCTGAGGTGTTCTCCATCCTTGTCTTCATGGCAATTGCAACGACTGCTTTGGTGCCCGCAACTCTGAAGTGGGGAGTTGGCTGGCTACGGAAACGTGGAGAGCTGGCGCGCTCCGACGAAGAACGGAGTGGCATTCTCGTGGTTGGGGCGGGTCAGGCAGCCCGGCGATTAGCCAAAGTATTTGCGCGTGGCGGTGTGACCCGGGTTACGGTACTCGATGCCAATCCCGAACACATCAGGCTTGCTCGACGCGATGGTCTTCATTCCGTGCAAGGAAATGCACTCGACGAACGTGTATTGGCTGAAGCAGGGGCAGCGGACTCGCGGCATCTCGTAGCCATTACGGCCAACGGCGAAGTAAACGCGTTGTCAGCACAGATCGGCCGCACTGTTTTCGCTATACCGGAAATCCACGTTCTGCGGGCGACTTCCAATGTGGTCGCTCATTCCGCGTTGCTGGACCACTTGGGCGCCACGACACTCTTCGGCGGCGCAGTTTCTTCAGGTGAATGGTCCTATCTGGCTCGGCAAGAGTTATTGCAAGTGCATACGCTCGACCTAAAAAAATCATCCCGTCCTGCGACACTTTTTAATCGTCTTCGCTTGGAGGGGGCTCTGCCTGTAGCGGTCTACCGCGAGGAGGAGGTCATACCCTTTCATGATGGACTCACTTTGTTGCCGACGGACCGAGTCGTGAGCTTCAAAATGGTATCCGCCGTCGGGGCAACGCATGATCACTTTGATACGCTTGTGGAATACGCCCCGATCCTCGATCTCGATGGCCCACAAGGTGTAGCCAGTTTTGTAAAGCAAGCCGCGCGGGTTCTTGCACCTAAAGTCGGCCTATCTCCAGCAGGGTTCATGGAGCAGATGCTCAGTCGGGAGGCAGAGAGTAGTACGGTCGTCCTGCCCGGTTTGGCGATCCCTCATCTCCGGGTTGAAGGCGAAGGTATCGTCCAGCTTCTTGTTGCGCGGTGTACTGAAGGCCTCTCGTTCCCTGGAAGCGAGGAGCCGGTTGTGGCGGTATTCGCACTTGTCACCTCGAAAGACCAACGGCACGTACATCTCCGTACTCTCGCGGCTATTGCTCATCTCGCACAGCAACCCGACTTCAAAACGCGTTGGATTCAAGCGTCGAATGAAGAAGCTCTTCGTGATGTCATCATCCGGACCAAGTGACATAGAAAATAAATTTCCTCACAGTCCGCAAATTGACATCATATTCTAAAGGCTAGACCCTTCATGATTCATCTATTTGCTTCGATGCTGTCCCAGCGAGAACAACAGCCCCCTCCGCGGCGACCTTGGACGCCGCGGAGGTCTCTCTCGTCGGCATTCTCCGAGTTCTTTCGTACGGAGGCAGCAGGCGGTGTCGTGTTGCTAGCGTGTGCCGCGTTGGCCCTAATTTGGGCCAATAGTCCATTATCGGCATCGTACTTCCGCCTCTGGGAAACGATGGTGACGGCAGGAGCTGGACCGCTTGTCATCCAGAAGCCTCTGCTTCTATGGATCAACGACGGGCTGATGGCACTATTCTTCTTCGTAGTAGGCCTGGAAATCAAACGAGAAGTACTTACCGGTGAGCTAGCCGCACCCCGCAAGGCCGCCCTCGCCATTGTGGCCGCCGTCGGTGGTATGGTCGTGCCCGCGGTGCTTTACCTGACCGTCAATGTTGGGACGGAGGCCTCTGTCGGCTGGGGCATCCCAATGGCGACCGACATCGCATTTGCTTTAGGCGTGCTAGCACTACTTGGCAGCCGGGCGCCGCTGGCACTCAAAGTGTTCCTGACGGCTATCGCCATTGTGGACGACCTTGGCGCTGTGCTTGTCATCGCGCTATTCTATACGTCAAAGGTGTCGCTCACGGCATTGGGTATCGCCGGAGCGTGCTTCGTCGCTCTTGTGTTGGTAAACCGACTGGGCGTGCAACGCACGCTCATCTATGCTTTGCTGGGGCTTGGGCTGTGGGTCGCGATGCTGAAGTCGGGCGTACACGCAACGGTAGCAGGAGTCCTGGTTGCGTTGACAATCCCGGCAACCCGGCGCATTGATGCTCCGGCATTCTTGACGAAAGCGAAAGGCCTCGTCGGTCGCTTTGAAGAAGACGTAAAAGAGGGGCGCGCAGAACCTACGTCAACGCAGCGTGATGCCGTTTATGCTCTCGAAACTGCTTGCGAACGGATCGAAACGCCTCTGGCTCGATTGGAGCACGGCCTTCATAGCTGGGTGGCTTTCTTCATCATGCCAGTTTTCGCACTAGCCAATGCTGGTGTTGGGTTAGGTGGCGATGTGCTTGGGATGCTTGCAGATCCAATTTCCATCGGCATCGGCCTCGGGCTTGTCATTGGTAAGCAGCTCGGCGTTTTCGGATTTGCTTGGGCGGCCGTAAAGACTGGTCTGGCTCGTTTGCCAGAGGGCGTGACTTGGGCGCAAGTCCACGGCGTCAGCTTGCTTACGGGTATAGGCTTCACCATGTCCATATTCATCGCAAACCTGGCCTTCATTGAATCGCCGGAGCGGTTAGATAGCGCCAAACTTGGTATTCTGGTGGCGTCGCTTATCTCAGGCGGACTCGGCTGGTGGCGGCTTCGTAAAGCCTCACCCGCCCCGCGGGCAGAACCCCCCGTTGTTTCGGACACAACAACCTCGTGACTCCTACCCTCATTTTGGCAGCAGTGCCTCTGCCGTTTCTTGGAGAACTAGCGGCACTTTTCGCTACTTGCGTGGGAGTCGCTTATCTCTGCTACCGTCTTCGAATTGTTCCCATTGTTGGGTTTCTGCTAGCCGGGGTGTTGATCGGGCCGGGTGCCCTGGGCGCGGTGACTGACGAAGTGCTGATTCAGCAGGCCGCCGAAGTGGGCGTGATCCTGTTGCTATTCACGATTGGCATAGAGTTCAGCCTTGAAAAACTAGCCCGTATTCGACGCCTGATCATTGTAGGAGGAGGATTACAGGTCGTAGTGACCGTGAGTATCGTGACACTTGCATTGTTACCCGTCGGTGTGGAGCTGGGTACGGCAGTGTTTACAGGATGTCTTGTGGCGTTGTCGTCCACTGCCATTGTGTTAGGGCTGTTGTCGGAGCGACGGGAAACGGATACGCCAGCGGGAAGGGCGGCACTCGGAGTTGTAATCTTTCAGGACCTCGCTATCGTGCTGATGGTTCTGCTCGTGCCGATTCTAGGGGGAACAGCCACATCAGGAGGCGAGATCGTGTGGGCACTCGGGAAGGCCGCACTGGTGATCGCTCTGGTTATCGTGCTCGCACGCCGCGTGGTCCCACCGCTCTTGGATGTGATCGCACGCACGCGGCGACCTGAATTGTTTCTCATGGCCGTTCTGGCTCTTTGCTTGGGGACGGCCTGGCTCACTGGTTTGGCAGGTGTGAGTCTCGCGCTAGGGGCATTCCTAGCTGGTCTTCTCGTGTCCGAGAGCCCATATAGCCATCACGCGCTTAGTGAAGTGCTACCCCTGCAAACGGTCTTTGCAGCTGTCTTCTTCGTGTCAATTGGGATGTTGCTAGACCCCGCCTTCCTTATGGCTTACCTGCCATGGGTGCTGGGCATAGCCGTGGTCGTACTACTGCTCAAGCTTGTAGTGACGGCGGGGAGTGTGCTCGTGCTGCGCTCGCCGGTGCGTACCGCTGTTCACAGTGGATTGGCGTTGGCACAGATAGGGGAATTTTCCTTCGTTCTCGTCATCGCTGGTGCCACCGTTGGGTTGACCCCGGCCGGATTGGGGGAGGTCGGCTCTCAGGGTTTCATCGCTGTAACGGTGCTACTCATGCTTGCCACTCCGTTTCTCGTCCAGGGCGCGCCACGGCTCGGTATCTGGTTGGAAGCGAGGTTGCCGATTCAGCCTGTGGCCTATGTACCAGAAACGGAAGGCACATTTTTGGAAGACCACGTCGTCATAATCGGCTATGGTCCCGCCGGTAGAAGGTTGGCCCAGGTTCTCGGGAATACGGGGATCCCATTTCTTGTGATGGATCTTAATCCACATGTTGTAGAGGAGGCGCGCGCAGAGGGTATCAACGTGCGATTTGGCGATGCCGCACGAAAGCTCGCTCTTGAGGACGCGCACATCGACCGTGCGAAGCTGCTTGTTATCGCAACTAACGATCATGCCGCAGCCGAGCGTACGATTAGCCTCGCTCGCGATCTCAATCCGACGCTGCAGATTTTGGTTCGAGCCCACTTTCTTGACCAGATTGGTCCGCTCGAAGCGGCAGGTGCAGACATCGTAGTGCCGGAAGAGCTGGAAGCGGCTGTGCGTTTATTCGTGCTGACGCTTCAGGCGTATATGGTCCCACAAGACGAGGTCGAGCGGCAAGTCAGCTTGATCCGCACAGACGATTACGCTGTTTTGAGAGGATCCATACAAGAAGCGCATCTGATGGTGCTTCAGGGGCTGGATGAAGAAGGGCTGCATACACGGGCCGTTGCTGTTCGAGATGGATCACCTGCCGCCAACAGCACGCTCGCCGACCTTGCCCTGAGGCAACGTCACCGATTGACGGTTCTAGCGATCCGTCGCGGGAAACGCACCATTGCGAGCCCGGATGGTGAATTCCGAATCGAACCGGAAGACCGGTTAGTGCTGGTTGGCGCTGCCGAAGACTTTGCCAAAGCCGCTCCGTTGTTTCGTACTGGCCAGTTCGACTCGGCGTAGCTTCCGCTGCTGCACTTCTAACCGACCGCCTTTCTTCTGCACATGGATGTGCTCCAGAGTTTCGCCCAGATGGGCATCGGGATCGTCTTGTTGCTATCAGGGGCGGAGGGGCTTGTCCGTGGTGCCTCGGCGCTTGCCCTCCGATTTGGTTTAACACCTCTCGTAGTAGGCCTGACGGTGGTTGCATTTGGAACAAGCAGCCCGGAACTCGTCGTGAGTGTCCAGGCAGCGCTCAGCGGTGATGGTGGGTTCGCCGTTGGCAACGTAGTGGGTTCGAACATCGCCAATCTGGCACTTATTGTTGGGATATCTGCCGCGTTAAGTCCCATGGCGATTCAACGCTCGCTAATCAGATGGGACTTGCCCATCATGCTCCTGTCCACCATGCTTATCGTGCTTTTTCTGCACAATGGCGTCTTAAGTAGAGCAGAAGGCTTTGTTCTGGTGGCATCCATTGTTGCATACTTGGTCGTCAGTATTCGGTCGTCAAGAAAGGAAGTTCGGAATTTGAAAAACCTCGAATTGCCCGACCAGGTTGACGAGGTGGCAGAGCGGTCTGATCCCGGCGTGTGGCGCCACCTACTCATGACGGTTGGTGGCCTGGTTTTGCTTGTTCTCGGCGCAAACCAGTTGCTTGCTGGCGCTATTGCGACCGCCGAGCGCCTTGGAATCAGCGAAGCAGTTATCGGCCTTACGATTGTTGCTGTTGGCACGAGCCTCCCGGAACTAGCCACGACGGTTGTCGCCGCTCTTCGCAAGCAGGGTGATATCGCGCTCGGCAACGCAATTGGATCCAATGTATTCAACTCACTTGGTGTACTCGGCCCAGCAGCACTGGCCCGGCCAATGACCCGGGAAGGTGTGAACGACGACACACTGTACATCATGCTCGGCATCTCGGTGCTGACATTTGGTTTGCTGTGGACTGGTCTTCGAACACGACGCTGGGAAGGTGTCCTTCTCATCTGCATCTACGCGTTCTATTTGTGGTGGGTCATTCCAAAGTGAATCTTCGACAATGAACGAGGCTAGGTTCCGTTCGTAGATTTCGCGCTGTTTCATCTAGTCATTCGTCATCGAAACCGATGAACCTGATTCGCACAACCGCACTTCTCGCGCTGATTGCACTTCTCGCGCTTCCCGTCGAAGCCCAACGCCGTCTCTACAATCAGGACGAGGTTGCAGAACTCCTGTATGCCCGCGAAGACAGCCTGGAATTGATTCCTGAGGTGACGTACAAGTATTACGTCCTCCAGCACGAACGCAACAACTCGATCTGGGCACGCCACGACCTTTATGCGATGGTAGGCGAAGGCGATGCCAACACGGGCAAAGAAAAGCTTGGAATCGTGGAGTTCTTTAATCGTGTACAAGTGCACGATCTAGGAATTGGCGACACGCTAATCTTGCCAAGCCACTATGATTTGGATCATAGAGCGTATGCGCCGTATCCCCGCTATTACGAAGGAGCCGCAGAGTTGGACAAACTGTTCATCATTCACAAGGGAATACAGGCTTGGGCTGCGTACGAAAACGGTCGCCTGAAGCGCTGGGGTCTTGTTAACACCGGCACCGTGGGCAGTCGAACCCCCGCCGGGCGTTTCAATTTCAACTGGAAGGAGGAGCGAAGGGTATCAACCTTGAGTCCGCCGGGCGAGACCTGGCTGATGCGCTGGGTATTCAATTTTCATCACGAGCGAGGCATCCACATTCATCAATACCAGATGCCAACCGGAGCTCCTGCAAGTCACGGATGTGTGCGAACAATCCTGAATGACGCCCAATGGATCTACAACTGGGCGGATGGCTGGCGAACGACGGCAGGAACGGCAACCCGTGGATTGGCCAGCGCAAATGGCCGCATCATCGAACAGGGAACCACCGTACTTGTGCTTGGTGACGGTGAGGAGCCAAGCGGCCCCCCTCAGCGTTTCTTGGATGTAAATGGTGCGCCAAGCATCCGCGTCGCTGAGTTGCCCGCTAGCCCCTACGACATCGCTCCTGGCACGCATCAACAAGTTATGTTTGACCGACAGCGTGAGCAGCAAACGAGCAGAAGTACGCCGTAGCGCCGAATTGACGTCGCCTTCCTGAACTCCGCGGATTTCGAGGGGTATCAGCGGAATTCATCGTCTTAACGCTCTCCATGGAACAACCCCGCGCAACAGAGCGCCCTCGTCGTATTTCCCGTGCCGTCCAGGTCGGGAATGTCCAGATTGGTGGTGGTGCGCCGATTTCCGTCCAGTCGATGACGACGGGGAAGACACACGATGTGGAAAAGTGCGTCGCCGAGATTACAAGGCTAGCCGATGCCGGGGCCGACATCATTCGGGTCGCGGTTCCTCGCCCCGAGGACGCCGATGCGTTGCCGGAAATAGTCTCAGGATCGCCTGTCCCCATCGTAGCCGACATCCACTTTAACTATCAGTATGCGCTGAAAGCTGTTGATGCGGGCGTCGCCAAGGTGCGACTCAACCCCGGTAATATTGGCAAGGAAGAGTGGGAACGCGAGGTGCTGCTTGCAGCGAAGGAAAAAGGCATCCCGATTCGCATCGGCGTAAATGCGGGCTCGCTGGAAAAAGATATCCTCGACAAATATGGTTTTCCCCAGCCAGAGGCACTATTTGAGAGCGCCATGCGGCATGTGGAAGTCTGCGAGCGCGAGAGCTTTGAGGACCTCGTGATCTCCGTCAAGCACTCCGATGTGTACTACATGATTCAGTCGTACCGGCTGCTGGCAGAACGCACCGCCTATCCGTTACATCTGGGCGTTACGGAGGCTGGCTCCATTAGGAACGGGACGATCAAGAGTTCGATTGGCATTGGCAGTTTGCTGGCCGACGGTATCGGCGACACGATCCGCGTTTCGCTCGCGGCCGACTCCGTGAACGAAGTTGAGGTAGGCCATCAGATTCTCAAGAGTCTGCGACTCGGTCGCCCTGGAGTCAACGTTATTGCGTGCCCAACGTGTGGTCGGCTGGCAAGCGATCTCTTTTCGGTTGTGGATGCCGTTGAAGAGGCTATCGATAAACGCGGCTTTAAGAAAGACCTGAACGTGGCGTTGATGGGCTGCGCCGTAAACGGCCCCGGAGAGGCCGCTGGAGCGGATCTGGGCGTCTCGCTAGGCCGAGGTCGCGCTCACCTTTTCAAACGCGGTGAGAACATTGGCACGGTCGAAGAAGACAAGATCGTTGATGCCGTTCTGGAGGCGATTGAGGGTTGGGACGAGAGTTCTTAGTCAATCGCATGGGACTTGGTGGAACCCGTACGTCTGCGGAGTCGCCCCACCGTCGTATGTGGCATCTGGTTTTGCTTCTAATTGCTTTTGTACCAACCGTAACGGGGCAACCAAACGGTCCAACAGGTTTAACTCTGTGGGGTCGCATTGCAGTTGATTGCCTTCATAGTGGAGAGGCGGACATCCTCGTCTCAAACGAAGTTGATGAACTCTACTCGTTTAGTTGCTTGGCAAACGACGAGCGCTTCGTCTTCATGCTCAACCTCGACGACGAAGAGAGAAGAATTGAGCGGACTGGCGAAGTGGAGCCGCTCGTTCCGATCTTCAGCAGCAGTGGCGATCTCGCCGCTATCCCTTCTATCGTCATTACGCTTCCGGGCGACGGCACGGTGATCCATTCAAACCCGATCCCACCCTTCACGTTCGTCGTGTTTCGCCCAATCCGGCAGAACGACATTCGGCCGTATGGCCTGGACGAATAGCGTCCGCATGAAACTCGCCCCACTCTCATTCTTATTCGTTGCACTGCTCGTTGCAGCGTGTGGTGGAGGAGAAGTTGGCGAGCAGATCATCGCGGAAGGCCCAGAGGCATTGGCTGACCTTGCCGTGGAGGTTGACGCGCCCGCCGAAGACGATACACTCAATGCCCGTCGGTCTATGTTCTTTGCGGATGGTTCCGGGGCGTTCTTCTTTGATGCGGCAGCCGCATCGCCGGACAATCCCGCGATGGGCTTTTCGGTCGATGGAACGCACGTACTCGAAAGTTGGGATTGGTGGATTGATGAGGACTCTACGTTACTTGGTCGGATGGATAGATCAAGTGCGCGGGTCAGGCCAGATTTCGCGGTCAGGTCGTATGTAGAACGGGATACTTCGGGCTTCTTCGAGAACCTACTGAACCGTTTCAGAGGCGGAGGGAAAGCCGAAATAACCGAACGAATCACGTTGCTGGATCACGTCGGAGCCTTGCTCATTGAGGTGCCTGATTCAATCGGAATCGTTGCCTTCCGTCCTTCGCTGTCGGACGGCCATGGAGCCACTGCCGAAGGATCGGAGGGTACGTTGCTCAGCAGCTACCGAGTTGGCTCCGACACTTTATGGACGGCCATTCGATCGGATGACGGAACGGCCAGCTCAGCAGAGGTCTCGTTCTCCAGTCCGGGGTCTGTTGTTGTAGTTGTTGGAAAGTCAGCGCGCTCGGCCGATTCACTTGCACAGGCGGTTTTGAGAAATGCCAGTCGTTTAAAAACGGAACGGGGAACGCGAATGGCTGAGATCCTCGAAGCATCGTACATCCAAACGGAAGAAGAGGAAATAAATGACGCACTCGCCTGGGCGCGACTGTCTCTGGATGCGCTCGTAGTCAGCGATTCATCTGAAACGGTGCTCATGCCGGGTATCCCCGGCTCTGAGCCGATTCCAGGCAGGAGCATCCTCTCGAACCTCAACGCCATGTTGGATGTCGGCGATTGGGAAACGGCTCGGAATCTCTTAACCACGTACGGCCAAGCTCAACGCTTCGATGAACGGCTCGATATTCTAGGACGAGCTCCAAATGTTGTTCTACCGGGCGGAGAAGGCCAGTTCACCACAGCAGATGCGACGGCGATTTACCTCGCCGCTGCAGGCGACTACGTCCAAACAACAGGAGACAGAAGTTTGGTTTCGGGAGGCTCTAATTTCTGGTTCAAGATGGCGTTTGCGATGCGTGGGCTCTATTTTCAGAGCCGTCGCCACGGTCGACAAGTAGACAGTACGGGGTTCTTGAGGGTAGCAAGCAATGAGACGTGGATGCAGAGCTCGTCGACAAAGCCAGGGTTGGCTACGGCACGAGGGGGATACCCGGTAGAGGCGCAGGGTTCGCTGTATCGAGCACTTCGGGCCGCGGCATCATTTGCCGGGATCATGGGCGTTGCCCGCAGAGAAGGAAGCTCGTGGTACGCGGACAGTGCCAATGTGCTGCTTCGTTCGTTTCCTGGTCGATTTGTTCTAAATGGCCGTCTAGTTGACCACCTCAATGCTTCTGGAGAGGCGGCGGCGGATGTCTATCCAAATGCGTTGTTCGCGCTGCGGGATTTCAACCTCCCGCTGGAAGAGAAAGCGCGGCTTTCACGTCGAGTCGCAGAGCAACTCGCGTATTCGTACGGCTTGTCAACGCGTGTCCAAAGCGACTCCCTCTTCCATCCGTTTCTGAACGAACCATCCTCCTATTCTCAAACAGACGCGCTCTTCAACGGTGCCGTGTGGACCTGGCTAAATGGCCCTCTTGTTTCGCTGCTGGCCCAAACTGGAGGCGTTGAGTTTGCTTCCGAGCTATTCACGGATGAATCTGCGCTCGTTGAGGGTTCGGGAATTATCGGTGCTATCCCAGACAACATCGATGCGCATCCGAGGAAGCGAGGAGATGCGCCCATCACAGGTGGGACGCCAGTTCAACCGTGGAGCCTGGCCGAATACATCCGCAATGCTTACAAGGACTTCGTCGGCATATCGTATGCATCAGCAGACACGCTGGTCATCGATCCCAATGTGCCTGAAGGCTGGGGTGAGACCGAAGCACGGGTCCGACTCGGCAATGGAGCGGTCACCATGAGAGTTGATCAAAGCGACAATGCCGTGAGCATCACGGCGACACCGGTTGGAGATATCCCTCATGCGGCAGCGTTGCGCGTCCGAGCGTTTGGAATGGAAAACACCGTGTCACTCATATTGAGCGAATCAGATTCGACCGTCATTCCTGTAGAGCAGGTCACTGTTCAAGTTTCGTCTAGTGACATCGAAGTCAATGGCGAGAGCGTAACTCCCAGCGCTCGATACACTCTGCCAGACGCTGCGTGGTGGGCAGGCTTCTCATGGCTCGAACCTGTAATCTCTGATCGCTATGCAGTTATGAGGACGGCGACCGCTCGTCGGATTCTTGCCCCGAACGAAATCCTTCGAGACAACCCTTCCGCACGCTCCATCCTCACGGAAACTGACCCGGACGGGGACGATTGGGGCGCAAGCAGTACGTACACCTATCCGCCAGACTTCCCGCCCTCGATTCTCGATGCAACGTATCTCGAAGTTGCGCAGGACGATTCTGCAACGTACTTCCGAGCCGAATTCGTCGCTCTTCCAAATGCAGATCCAAGTAGCACCTTTCAAACCTTTGTGGCGTTTGCCATGAGTACCGAAAGTGGCGGAGCCAACCGAGTGGGAAGAAACGCATCGTACGACTTCCCACGGAATGAGGGTTACGAATATGTCGTCTTCGTAGGAGATGGCATCGTGGTCGAAAATGCCCGCGGGCAGGTCCTTGGCGAAGTGCCGCCAGGTCGTGGCATCGCTTTCGATCCGGCCACCTCGTCTCTGTCCTTCGCGCTACCTCGCTTTGTGCTCCCCGACCTCCCCCGGAATTCGATAGTCACACTACTTGTGGGTGCAAGAGAGGATGGGAACGGCGTGGGTGAGTTCCGAACGGTAAACCGCACGGCCTCCGGCCAGTTCGGAGGAGGGAAAGTCAATGCACGATCGCCTAATGTGTACGATGTGGTGTCCGCGAGAGTCTCGCGATAGCACTACCACTTCTTTGGCCTCAGCAGCGGCCCAACGGGCGCAACCAACGTGTTATAGATGAGATAGAGGCCGTCGAGTAGGGGCTGTGCCAGCGAAAGACTGTGGGTACCAAAAGTGTGTTCGGCGGGGCGAAGAACAGCGCGCTGGATAAGAAAACGGGCGGCGAGAAACGCTGCTCCCCACCACACACCTGACGTGATTCTCAGTAGCGGAATGCCCATCCAGAGCAGCAGATTTGACAAGTGGAAAGCTAGGAGATGGGCCTTCGCTGTCCGGCTGTAATAGCGTCCTGCGGACGTGTGGCGAAGCTTCTGACGGAGCCATCCGCGAAAGGAGTCTGGAGCGTCAGAGGGGACAAACGACGCCCGATCAAGAACGAATTGTACGGGCGCTGCGCTGGTTCGTGACGTCTCTTGAACGAGCAGGTCGTCATCGCCGGAAAGCGACGCCGCAGAATGCTCAAACCCCCCAAGGCGCTCAAAAAGGCTCTTCGTGTAGGAAAAGTTGCGCCCGACGGCCATGAACGGTCGTTTCCAGCCAACCGCCGATGCAGCCACGAAGGCCGTCAAAAAGGTTTCGTAGCGGACAAACGCATTGAGAAGTCCACGCTCCTTTCTGTACGGTCCATATCCTACCAGAACGGCCCTCTTGGCCTCGTCACCGTCTTTTGCGTAGCGTACGATAGTCGAAAGCCATTCTGGAGGAGGTCTGCAGTCGGCATCGGTGAACGCTAGACGGTCATGCGTCGCCTCCGCAATCGCGCGTGTGAGAGCATGCTTCTTTCGCGGCAGACCATCGGATTCTGCCTCGCCTTCTAAAACCCGCACGCAGCGAAGTGATGGGCCACCTTCTATTGTCCATTCAGCCGCTCGACTTTCGATTAGTTCAGCTGTCCCATCCATTGAGCCGTCATCCGCAATGATGACCTCGAACTCACGATGCGTCTGTACATCCAACGCATCCAGCAACGCGGGTAATCGCTTCTCTTCGTTTCGGGCGGCGACAATAACCGAGAGTGGTAAGCTCGATTGCCCATCCACTAAGTCCGCCGGTTGACTCTTACGCACTCTGGAAAATCCGACGCCGAGAATCAGCCAGTATCCAACCTGGATGGTCAACGCGACAACGATCAGGGTGAGGTACACAGGAGGGAGGATGAACGTGTCGGCTAAACTAGCGGCCCGATATCCTTTCACGCTTTACCCTTCGGCCATTTCGTCTGATCTAACTTCGCCAATACGAACTACTCAGATGCAGAGCCAGACGCCGATACCGCAACATCCTTCGTTCCCGGATATGGGGCGGTTCTGGACGCTAGCGAATGGGCTCAGTTTTAGCCGAATCCTCCTGGTGGTCCCTATTACGTGGTTTATTTATCGAGGAGGTCCGATAGGGCCAATGTTTGGGCTGATTGGCCTAGCCATCGCTACAGACTTTTTCGATGGTCGTGTAGCCCGATGGAGTCATACAGTCTCCGAATGGGGGAAAGTGCTAGACGCCACAGCGGATAAGATCGCCGCAGCGTGCGTAACGCTTGCCTTGCTCATACGCCCAGACGAGCCTAATCTGCCTCTGTGGTTTGTCCTCCTCGCCATCAACCGAGATATCATCTTAACGATCGGTGGGCTGCTCCAGACTAGGCGACTGGGGAGATTTACAACGAGTCTTTGGTCGGGCAAGATTGCCGTTAGTGCAGTTGCGCTTACTGTTGTAGCAGCTTTGGTTGGAGCAGGCGAGCAAGTCATTGAAGCATGCATCTGGGCCACGGCGGGGATCATGTTGTACTCCATTGTTGAGTACGCCATTCGCTTTCGCACGATCATGCGGTTGGGTTCTGCCATTCAACTTGATGAAGATGGCAACGTCCTTCCCGTTCGAAAGCCGACCAGCACATCTTGACTCGGTGGTTACGACCTTTCTTTCAATAGCATCAATTTAATCGTATGGCGTTGTTCGGACTTGGTCGTAAGGAAAAAGCGGAAGAAGGTGCGCAAGAGCGTCTGGAAGTCGGCCTAGAAAAGACTCGATCCAGTTTCTTCGGCAAGCTCAGCCGAGTCGTCGCAGGCAAAGACACGGTCGACGACGAGGTACTAGATGACCTCGAAGAAGTGCTGGTAACAAGTGATGTTGGCGTAAAAACGACGGTCGATATCATCGGGAAAATTGAAGAACGGGTGCGACAAGACAAGTACGTCTCCACCAACGAGCTTCAGTCCATCATTCGAGGCGAGATATCGGAACTGCTGCTATCCAACAGTAAAGAACGCCCTGCGAATTTTGATGCCCCGCTGCCCAATCGCCCGCACGTAATCATGGTGGTTGGTGTAAACGGCGTGGGGAAAACAACATCAATCGGCAAGATTGCTCATCGCTATCAGTCTGCCGGTAAGAAGGTTGTGTTGGGTGCGGCAGATACGTTTCGCGCTGCCGCCATCGAACAACTGGAAATCTGGGCGAATCGATCTGGCGCCGAGATCATCAAGCAATACCACGGCGCAGATCCTGCAGCCGTTGCGTTTGATACTCTCGCTGCCGCCAAATCACGCGAAGCCGATGTAGTTCTTGTCGATACCGCCGGACGTCTCCACACGCAGGTGGGTTTGATGGAGGAGCTGGCCAAGGTCAAGCGTGTGATGGACCGGCAGGTTGAGGGAGCGCCTCACGAGGTGCTTCTGGTTCTGGATGCCTCAACAGGGCAGAACGCGCTGCGACAGGCCGAAATTTTTACGCAGCACGTTGACGTCACGGGTCTCGTCCTCACGAAACTGGACGGCACAGCAAAGGGGGGCATTGTTATTGGCATTTCCAACGAGTTCCGAATTCCCGTAAAGTATATCGGCGTTGGGGAGGGAATTGATGACCTCCAGGTCTTTGATCGCTCCGCCTTCGTTCAGGCTCTTTTCAACTGATATCGAACCCAGCAACCACTCGCGCCCTGCTTTTGGCGGTTCAGCAAGGTGCCCAAGCGGTTCGGGAGGAAGGGTTGGCGATTCTCATGCCCGTTTTCCATATTAGGATGTGCTTCCGGGCGAAGTCGGAACACAATACTGCACAAAGAGCGTTTCAATCTTCTTAACCACATTGTTCTTCGGGCGTATGCGAGTCCGCTACACACACAAAAGGAATTTGGTTATTCGCCCAATGCGCCACTTGACGGCTGCTTGTAGGCTTCTCGCCCTTGTGGGCCTGGTTGGTTCTGCCACTGGCGTGCAAGCGCAGGTTGCCTACCAACCCGAGTTCGATCTTGATGTCGTAAGCCAGCGAAGCGATGATGGCTCGTCGCAGGTGGATATCTACACGGCCATTCCTTTTACGAACCTGCGTTTCCGTTCAGTCCAGGGAGGATTTGAGGCCAAGTACACAGTTACAGTCGAAATCTTCCGCGTAGACGAACGTGGGCGCCAGCAAGGTCTTATCGCCAACCGCTCCTGGGAGCGGGATGTGAACGTAACAACGTACAACGAAACACAGGCAGGCACGGTTGATCGCGCTACGCAGTCGTTGGACGTTGAGCCTGGGAGATATGCTGTTGAGGTACAGGTTGAGGATGGCGCAAGTCGCCGTTCGTTTGTCCGCGAAATGGCTCTCGCCGTCAGTCGATTTGATCGTGGCGTTTCTATGAGCGATCCACTTTTGTTGGACCGCTACGACAGCAGCCGCAGACGCCTCTACCCGAATGTAGGAGGTACCATCCGGACCGATCAAGATCACTTCACGGTCTACTATGACATCTACGCCCAGCAGCCAACAAACCTCCGTGTAACCTACGTAGCGACGGAGAAGAACCGCGTTCAGGAACGGCCTACGTTTGGAGCACTTTTAGGCTTGTCTGGAAGTGCGCAGGAAGACCTCGGAACGCCTCTCGCGCTTACCGAGCGGTTAAGCGTTCGAGCAGGGAAGAATCCTGCCACG
>JAHEJB010000172.1 GCA_024639085.1 Rubricoccaceae bacterium
GTTTTGTCGGCGACCGCTGGAAAATGCAACCCAAACTGCGGGGATTTCTGAGGGATTACTGTCATTCCAATATTGATGCGTCCAAGCCTCTTTTCGAACGCAATGGATTTGGTTCTTATGGCGGCGGCGCCGTACTTCCAACTGAGCCAATGCCCGTTGTCAGGGATCTGCCCCGTCTCGACGGGAGCATCTTTCGTCTACCTAAAGATGCTGGAAGAAAGTTTGTTATCATTCAATTTTGGTCTATTGCCGCTCCGCCTGAAAAGCAGTCGTTGTCTATTGAAGACAATAGCCAACGTGCATCCGACTTGGCTAGAGAATACTCCGAGATTGGTAATGCTCTTTGGGATAAGGGAAAAACAGATGAGGCCCTGGACTATTACCAGAAAGCCATCGACGTGAGAAAACGTGACATCAGTTCAGATTTCATTGCCATAAGCGTTAACCTGGATGATTCGCGCACTGAGGTTGAAAAGTTTCTCAAGGAGCATCCTGAATTCAATGACTCGATTCATATCTTCAGCGGCAAGGGATGGCGCGATCCACTGGCGAGGGAACTGGATATTTACAACCTGCCGCGAGCCGTGCTCTTGAACCGCGATGGTCTCATCGAGCGTTGGGCTGCGGGTGGAATATTCGATACCGAGATGCTACACAGTCTAACAACCAATGCACAATCGCCCGAAAGATCGGTTCAGTTTTCTAACCAAGCGCGAGTGACCAAGAACAAGAATATTCACCAAAGAAAACCAGATATCCAACAACGCCTGTCGCTTGATTTAGGCGAGGAGCAAGCAATCGAACTTCTGTTGGTCGGCCCAGGAGAGTTTGCCAAGGGTTCCACTTCAGAGGAGATGGAGCAGCATGGAGACGAATCGCCCAGACGTCAGGTCCGCCTCACCAAGCCTTGGTACATGGCAGTGCACCCTGTCACACGCGCACAGTTCGCCACCTTCATCAAGCAATCCGGATATATTACTGAAGCCGAACGCGAAGGTCATGCGCTGATCTGGACAGACAAAGGATGGCAAAGGACTCCAGGAGCAAACTGGGCAAATCCAGGCTTCGAGCAAGATGATAATCATCCAGTTGTGTGTGTCAGTTTCAATGACGCGAATAAGTTCTGCCAGTGGTTGAGCGAAAAAACCGGCAGGGATGTGCGTCTCCCTACCGACGCGCAATGGGAATTTAGCTGTCGAGCCGGAGGTACGACACGATACCCTTGGGGAGATCAGCCCGGAGACGCTGCCGGATTTGCCAATCTTGCAGATCGCGTGTATACAGAGCATTTTCCTCATCTCGACGTATTCGAGTTCAGCGATGAGTTCGCATACACCTCGCCGGTCGGGTATTACAAATCCAACTTTTTCGGATTGCACGACATGAGCGGCAATGTTTGGGAGTGGACCGCCGACTGGATCGATCTCAGTTACATCCTGAAAATAACAGAACAGTATTGGGGAGAATTGGATACTCTCCTCATTGATCCAGTTGGCCCGACGAGAGGTGAGTACAAGGTAACCCGCGGCGGGAGTTGGCACAGTGATCCAGCCGATAGCCGCTCCGCTTCACAACGCATTGCAATCCCCACCATGCGCAACAATATCTTGGGCTTCCGCATCAGCGTTGGCGCGGACGCATCCATGGTCGTGGACACGCCTACTTAGCCCGGCAGTCTCCTAATCCCCATGACAGACCCGGGAGCACCGGATCTGGGCCAGGTGCGCATCAATCCCAAGGAACCGAGCCTGCACTTCCCGGTCACGGTCAATCAACGTAACGGCCCGGTGGAACGCCCCCTGTTCACTGACCAAGGCAAGACGCACGAGAGTGTGTTTCGAACCGATGCGTAACCCCTACACATCCACTTGGGCCTCCTGTTGCTGAACGCGACGCCGTCCTATGCACGGCATGCATCCAAATGTATCCACCACGGCGAAGTACAGCCGAATTCGATGCAACCGTCCGCTCGAGGAGACCGTACTCTGTCCAGGCGGTGTACCTCCCCCCCCCGACGTTCCTCCGTTTGCTCATCGATCGCAGGAGAAACTTCTGATATTCTCGGCTTAAGGCCGGGCAATTCTGAGGCGGCGCGGAGTGTACTTATATGGTGGAAGCACAATCATCGATTGATCATGAGGCATTCCTGCGGCTATTCACGCGGTTTGAGGGAAATCTACGCGCATTCGTGGCATCATTATTGCCAACCTGGGAAGGTGTCGACGATGTGATGCAGGAATCAAGTGTCGTCCTGTGGCGCAAATTCTCGGAATTTGACCAGAGCGGTTCTGACGCAGATTTCCGTGGTTGGGCGTTCATGATCGCCCGTTATGAGGTGCTGAAGTACCGCCGTCGACGGGCCACGGACCGAGTTCAGTTTAGCGACGACGTGGTTGATCTGCTGGCGGACGAAGCGGCAAGCGTCGCCGAGCAACAGAGAGAACGTGAACTGGCGTTAAAGGACTGCATTCAGAATCTGGAGGTGAGACAGAGGAGACTCGTTGAAGCCGTCTACGAGGACAGTGCCGCAATCAAGGATGTGGCTGTCCAAGTGGGCAGGACGCCGAGCGGGTTGTACAAGGCGCTTGCCCGCATCCGTGATCGGCTCGCGGCCTGCGTCAGAGCAAAGCTCGGTGATCTGGAGATATAAACCATGACAAGCAAGGAGCGAGATAGCTGGCTAGTCAACGGATACTGCTCAGGCAACTTGTCTGACGACGAGTTTCAGGAGTTGGAACAACGGCTTCGCCAGAGCAGGGGAACGCGACGTTTGCTTGTGGAATACCGCGCCCTGGAGTCCGCTATGCCATCGGCAGTTGCCTTGCCCAGTGCCCAGCCAGTCATTCCGGCACAAGACATTGAGCGTAGGTCGCGACGCTGGCCCAGCCAAACGCTGGCGATGGGGTTCGCGCTCCTGCTGTTGGCGGGGGGCTTCGCTCTTCTCTGGTCACGGAATTCGGGATTGGACGCGTCGCACGATCCTCCACGCGTTGCCGTAATCACACAAGCTGTTGGCGCTTATGACCAGGAAAACGTTGCCATTCGTCCCGGTCAACCGGTCGTATCTGGCCCGATTGCCCTCGGCCGCGGAGTGGTTCGCCTCGATTTTGCCAGCGGTGCTCGAGTCGCGATCGAAGGCCCTGCTCGCCTGGAAGTCATCGACGACATGCACGTCCTTCTTAATCGCGGCGTGTTGACTGCAACCGTGCCCGTAGCGGCGATCGGGTTCGTCGTGGAAACGAGGACCGCGAATGTTGTTGATCGAGGCACGGCGTTCGGAGTTTCTGTCGCAGAAGACGGGACAACCGACGTCTGTGTGTTCGAGGGCCAGGTTGCCGTGGACCGCAAGGGCACCGTGCCGACCGAAAGCGCATTGGTTCGGGAAGGACAGGCGGTGCGGGCATCACAGCAATCCACCGCGATTGATTCGATGGAGTACAAGGTCACGGTCTTTGAAAGAGCATGGCCCGTAAACTCAGGGGTCCTGCAGGCAACCGGCTCCATGAGATTTGTTTCGCCGGGCCCAGATCGTGAACCTGAGAAGTACCAAGACAATGAACACATCCTCATCTTCCCCGAGAAGAAGAACGTTCTGCTGGAGACGCCAATCCGGGTCGGGCAGTCCGATCCGGGCGAGTTTCGGCTGGTTCCGTTCGAGCAGACGAAGACGATCCCTGCCGGCCAACGTGTTTCCAGCTATCTCTTGCAGCTCAAATCTGGGTGGACCGAGGAGCATGAGTTGCGCAGACGCCGCGTCGTAGGACAAGTCACGTTCGCTGAACCTATCGTCGGGTTGATTTCGCGAAATCGGTTCATCAAAGAAACGGAGACCTTGTTCGGGAGCCCAAAGATCACGTACGAAAGCCCTTCCCGATCCGTTGAGCCTCGCCCTATGAACGACCAGCGGAAAGGCTTCGATACGATCATACTGGCAGCCGATAGACGCACTTTGATCCTGGACTTGCAGGAATGTCCGGACCGGATTGATCAATTGCGAGTACTAGTCGAAGCACCCTAAACCGTACCCACCACACACTTATTGCGATCCCCTTGCGCACTGTCACAACTACGCTCGCCACGACGGCTGGCCGCGCACAAGACCGAGGCATCGCTCCCACAGTAATGGATCGCTCACGTTGTTGGCTAACTTTGATAACCCGGAGTTCACCAGATGAAACACTCATCCCTCTCGCGTCGTACATTCCTTCAAAGTATGGCCGCTGCCGGCGCCGCTGCCCCATTCGTATGGACAGATCGCAGCACAGTTGCCGAAGACCTCAACAGCCAGTTGACGTTTGCGGCGATCGGTGTGGGCGGGCCGGGCAGCTTCGCACGTGGCGGCAAGATCGCGCGCGATGCGGCGAAACACGCGCGGCCAGTAGCTGTCTGTGAAGTAGATCGAAATCACGCGAATATGTTCAACGATGAGTTCGACAACAAACTGACCGTGTACAAAGACTA
>JAHEJB010000173.1 GCA_024639085.1 Rubricoccaceae bacterium
CTTCAGCGACGCCATGTCGATCACGAAGCGGTACTTGACGTCGCTCTTGAGCATCCGCTCGTAGGCCTCGTTGATTTCCTGCATTCTGATGAGCTCGATGTCGCACACGATGTCGTGTTCGCCGCAGAAGTCGAGCATCTCCTGTGTCTCCGGTATACCGCCGATGAGCGAGCCAGAGAGATTACGTCGTGGAAAGAGCAGGCTGAAGACGCTCACGGCCTGGGGTGCAGCCGGCGCGCCTACGACGACCATCGAGCCGTCGAGCTTGAGCAGCCCCAGATAGGCGTTCATGTCGTGGTCTGCTGAGACGGTATCCAGGATCATGTCGAAGCTGCCAGCGTGCGCGGCCATGGCGTCCGGGTCTGTGGAAATCACGACTTCATCGGCGCCGAGCCGTTTGCCATCTTCCACTTTGTTTTCTGACCTGGTGAACAGCACGGTGTGTGCTCCAAAGGCGTGGGCGAACTTGACGCCCATGTGCCCGAGACCGCCTAACCCGACGACGCCCACTTTCTTACCGGGACCTGCGCCCCATTTGCGAAGCGGCGAATAAGTCGTGATGCCGGCGCACAGCAGCGGGGCCGCGCCTGCGGGGTCGAGATTATCCGGCACCTTGAGTACAAAGTCTTCGGTGGTGACGATGTTTTCGGAGTACCCGCCGTAGGTCATGCCTCCCGAGTGCGTATCCGGTCCGTTATACGTAAAAACCGAACCGTTCTCGCAGAACTGTTCCAGCCCCTGCGAGCAGCTCGAACATGTACGACAGGAATCCACGAGGCAGCCGACAGCAGCCAGGTCGCCAACACTGAACTTTGTTACGTCTGAGCCAACACGTGTGACCCGACCGAGGATTTCATGGCCGGGCACGACGGGAAAACTGCTCATGCCCCACTCGTCGCGGACGAAATGGAGGTCGCTGTGGCATACGCCGCAGAAGAGAATGTCGATTTCGACATCTTTGGCGAGTGGCTCGCGCCTCTCGATGGTGAACGGGGCGAGCGGCGTGGTCGCGGATTGAGCAGCAAAAGCGTTGGTCGGCATAGGGTTCTTATTCTTGGGGAATGGTAGGAATGCAATTCTGTCTTCCAGAATCTAAGAAAGCGCGAGCGTTGCAGCTACGTGAAAGTGATATTGCACAAACATGATCTATTCGAATAGCTTGAGCTGGATGCCATCAGTACTACTTGGGGTTGATATGAGTCAGTGGGGAATTAGCCGGCTGCTACTTGTTGGGTTTCTTTATCTCGCCATTTCGGTCGCTCCCGCTTTTTCGCAAGCAAGCGACTGGAATGACAAGGTGGCCCCGTCCGTCATCGAACAACTTGATTCCGGAGAGATCGAATATCTGGTTTTCCTGGCTGAGCAGGCGGATCTGTCTCCGGTTGCCAGCCTGAGCTCGAAACTGGAGAGGGCTCGCTTTGTGTTCGATTCGCTAACCGAAACTGCCGATCGAACGCAAGCTTCGCTAATCGTATTTCTTGAAGCCAGCCACGTGGTGTATCGATCCTTCTGGGTGGCCAATATGATCCATGTTAGAAGCGGGGAGGACGTTCTACGCTCACTGGCAAGCAGGCCTGAAGTCGCCTACATTCACGCCAATTCGGAAGGTCGTTTGCCTTTGCCGTCGATGGAGCGTGCGGCAACGAATGATCGGGATGCCGAAACGGACAAGCTGTCCAGTAGTGTTGAGTGGAATATCGATCTGATAAATGCGCCGCAGGTCTGGGCGGAGGGATTTCGCGGGCAGGGCGTGGTTGTGGGGGCCATCGATACGGGATTTAATTGGGTTCATCCTGCGCTCGTGGACCAGTACCGAGGTTGGAATGGATCGTCTGCCGATCATAACTACAGTTGGCATGATGCTATTCACAAGGGAGAAGATCTGAACTGTCCACCTGATTCGCCCGCCCCGTGCGATGAAGCCACTCATGGCACCTACGTGATGGGAATCGCCGTTGGTGATGACGGAGGAGACAACCAGATTGGCGTAGCGCCGGGTGCGCAATGGATCGGTTGTCGCGCCTGGGAACCGGTACGACGCACCGATATCAGCTACCTGAGTGAATGCTTGCAGTGGATGATCGCACCAACCGACTTGAATGGCGAAAACCCAGACCCGTCCATGGCCCCACACGTGCTGAGTAATTCGTGGGTCTGCGAACCGGATGAAGGGTGCGAAGACCCCAGCGCTCTACAGAGCATTATTGAAAGCGTTCGCGCATCAGGTATCGTGGTTCTTGGGGGTGCGGGAAACAATGGACCAGCGTGCGGTTCATCCCAGTTTCCGCCCTCGATTTATGAGAAATACTTCAGTGTGGCAGCCACTACGATTGACGATACAATTTGGGCCTTCAGCAGCCGTGGCCCGATTGTGATTGACGGCAGCGGACGGCGCAAACCGGACATTAGCGCACCCGGCGCCGCCGTTCGGTCCTCAGAGCCCGGAGGCGTTTATGCTTCCGCTAGCGGTACCAGCGCGGCCGCACCACATGTGGCCGGATTGGTTGCATTGTTGATCTCCGCTAAACCGGATCTGGCCGGCCAGGTGGACCTGATCGAACAAATCATTACAGAGACAGCGGTGCATTTGGATACGGCTGAATCCTGCGGCGGCATTCCCGGTACCGAAGTACCGAATAACACGTTCGGCTACGGCCGTATTGATGCCTATGCCGCCTATCTGCAGGCGACAACCACGACGGATGCAGAACCTGACGACATTCCTCAGGCCCAAGCTCGACCGCTTCGGAGTAGTCCCAATCCGTTTGCGCTATCTACTGTATTGACCTATCGAGTAGGGGAGACCGGTGATGTGTATCTGACTATTTATGATGTGATGGGACGTCGTATTCGGACCTTGGTAGACGGCGAGCGGCAGCTAGCAAACAATTATCAACTCTACTGGGACGGGAGAAATGGCCGAAATGAGCCCGTCGCTTCAGGCATTTACCTTGCGCGCCTACGGACGGGCACGCGTTCCACTGTAATTAAGATGATACTGGCACGGTAAGCCGGCAGAGGATTTGGTGGCCGGGCACGGCGGGTTGGGCCGTGGCCCCGACCACGAACATCACGAAGAACGCGATGAGGAAGAACGCTAGCCAGCACGCGTTGACCACCACTCCCAGAATTGCCGCGGCATTGCTGTCGATTGGCGGAGGTACTTGATGCCGACGACTGGCCCGGCAATGGAGACCAAAGGAAAGAAAATCAGCAGGACGATGCCCATCCCGCTCAACAGGCTCAAAACGATAGACGAATCGCTTTGGGATCACGCCTTCTCAATCATGTTGCCCCCGAGCGAACAACATGCCTGTTCAGGCGAACCCGCCAACAGAGACGAGGATGGAGGCTGATCTTTTCTGTGCAAACGCTGCATACCTGCTCATTGGGTCTGCACTGCTTAGGGATTTCCCGTTAGCGTATCAAACGTAGCCAGCGGATCGCGCCGGTCGATTGAAAATGGGGCGAGGGGCGAGGTTGCGGATTGGGCGGCAAAGGCGTTTGCGGTTGATCTGCAGGAACCGCGCCGCCATCTTGCCTGGCGACGGTCCTCTTAGGTATATAGGAGTTGCTCCTAGCTCGCTCGGCCAATGGGGTATTTCTTGGCCCGGCCGTGTAGAATTGCCAGCAGTGCGGTTCTCACCGGCAATCCCACCGGTGCGGACAACTCGAACCAAACACAGAGGGAAACGCCATGACGACATTTCGCCTAACGTCAACACTCTCAACGCTGCTGATGCTCATCGCGGCAGCCCCTGCACAGGCCCAGGACGGCGATCTGGCCCGGGGCGAACAATACTGGGAGGTCTGCGCGGCCTGCCACGGTCAAAACGGTGAGGGCAATGAGACCTACAACGCACCTCGCCTTGAAGGCCAACACGGATGGTACCTAAAGCGCCAGCTCGAAGACTTCATAGATGGCGTTAGAGGTGCCCACGAAGACGGCCCCTCCGGCCAACAAATGGCCTCGATGGCGGCGACATTGCTCACCGAGCAGGCAGTCTTGGACCTTGTCGCTTTCATCGGCACGCTGAGTGAAGAGAACTGAAGCGCGCATTTGCGGCAATGACCCCAAACTCAGCGTCTACGGGCTGCTTTTTGCGCCAGCGGCTCGCGCCGGTCGATCGAGAAAGGAGCAAAGGGCGACGTCGCGGATTGGGTGGCAAAGGTGTTTGCTGGTATCGGAACTCCGCTCTTGGCGAACTGCATGGAGGTTTTCTTCGAGGAGCTAGCTTCGTGAGAATGGTGGGACCATGTCCATCCCGTTCAACAGCGGCTTTCACTCGACGTACTTGATGCCCTCACTCGTGACGTCTGGTACCAGCCGATCGTTATCGGGCAGCCCTTCGAAGGGGTTTGCGGCTTGGTCTCAATCATGCTAATTTATTAGCAATTACTTTGCACTGTAGGACGCGTGCAGTTGGAGACGGACTAAAAATCAGTACT
>JAHEJB010000174.1 GCA_024639085.1 Rubricoccaceae bacterium
GTCAGCCCTTCGTCCGTTTCAACCGCGACAATCGTCGAATCGAAAACGGAAACGGTATTGCCGCCGGACCAGTTGTAGCTCCCCTCGTGAAGCGGCAGGTCGATCTGGTACGCACGGATGGCTGAGATTTTCATTCGGGTTGCTCCGCGGCTTCAGTCTGCGCTGACCGCCACATCAAGATTGAGGTATACACTAGCACAACGACAACGAGCCAGTTCACAGCCGCTAGCGGTAGAGACTTTACGATATAGGCGGCAATCAAGACGCCAGGAATCCCGCCGATGGTCAGCGCCAGCGCCGTTCGACGATTGAAACGCCCCGATTTGATAAACCGGGTTGCGGCAACAGGGAGGATTAGCGCAGCCGAACCCATCATAATGGGGAATGCAGCGACGGGGTTCATCCCAAGAAGGCTGACAAGCGCCATGCAGGGGGCGTAGTTGCCGATGCCCAGCGTCGTGAACGCACCGATCCAACCATTTACGAACACGCCGACGACGAGGGCAATTCCTGTGAGCCCCAGTGCGTCGCCACCAGGAGGAAAGACGTTGATTTGCCTCAAAAGGATGAAAACCGCAGTTATGAACAGCGCAATCGCGAGCCCGATTTGGATTTTCCGTTTTGGCAGGCCGCTTACGATGCCCGCGCCAAACCACGCACCAATTACGCTTGCGCCGATCATCGACAGGAGCGTGAGCGGAACAACCTGGATCACGGTGATGAATATGACGCCCTCCATAAAGGTGGGAATCGCATGGCCCACGTTGAGCGTGCCCGGAATCTCGTCGTCCTCGACGATCGAGCCGAGTTTGAGGACGGTTGATGTCGTGGCGAAAGAACCAACGCCAAGCGTGTCCAGAAAGTCGGTAACGAAACCTAGACCGAGCAGGCTTCCAAAGTGGAAGCGTTCAGTAGTGTCAGTCGAGGAGGGCATCGGTCAAGATACTGTGGCAGCTCAAATCCAAGGCAAGCATTTTGGTGTGGATCACTACCGAGAGGTGTATCCTTACCCATGTCCGCCTGGCTCTCTAAATCGAACTACACCACTGGCCTGCAATGCGGCCTGGCGCTGTGGCTGGAGAAGCACTAACCGAAGGAAGCCACGCCGCCGTGCAGCAGCTAGTAACTCATCCTCGACTGCAGCAACCGCGTGTAGGCTTAAGCCCTGGACGTCCACGGCGGCGGCGTGCTGATCTCGATCTAAACGAGGCCTGGCTTACTCTTCCACCTTTTTTCGGCGAAAGAGGCTGAACAAGACAACCGACCACACGGCCACGACTACCGCCACGCTAAATCCGGGGAAGATCTCGCGATCGAAATCTGCCAGAAGGTCTGGGCCGTCCGGGCTCGCGAACAGAGCGAACGTCGCGAATGCCAGGATGAGAACGAACAGAGTTTTGGCGACCTTTTTCATGATGGCATCTGTTGGGCAAGAAGTTTAGATGGGGTTCCTGAGCGCTGCAGTCCCAGTCGATTATCCAGATTCGTGCAACGAGAATTTCCGGTTGCCCGATTCAAGTCCGAAAAATACAAATGCGGTACCATTTCGTGTTTTTCACCGCGTCCCAGAGACTACCCGACTTCCTTATCCTTCGCCATGGCCGCCTGGCTCTCCAAATCCAACTACACCACTGGCCTGCAGTGCGGGCTGGCGCTGTGGCTGAAAAAGCACAACCCGGAAGAGGCATCGGCACCGGGCCCCGGCCAGCAGCTCCTCTTTGACTACGGCAACCAGGTTGATGCCTACGCGCAGGAAGTCTATGGAGGCGGCGTGCTGATCTCATCCCGACGGTTTGGAGCGGCGCAAAAAGAGACCGAAGAGGCCATCGCCGCCGGGGCCAGGCGGTTGTACCAGGCTACGTTCAGCAGGCCGTGGGGTGGGTGCAAGGTGGATGTGCTCGACAAAGAAGAGGACGGCACGTGGACGATTCGCGAGGTGAAAATGTCCACCAAGGCCAAGGCGGAACACCTGGCCGATGTGGCTTTTCAGACGGCCGTACTCCGCGATGCGGGTTTCGACGTTCGACGGTCGCTGCTTGTGCACGTGAACAATCAGTCCACCGCACCCGAGCTGGCCGACTTCTTTGGTGAGGAGGACCTGACCGAAACGGTGGAGGCGTACCTGAAGGAGATAGAAGGGTGGATTGCCATCATGCTAGCGGTGGTGGACGGCCCCGAGCCCACCGTGCGCGTGGGGCGGCAGTGCGACAAACCGTACACCTGCGCCTTCAAGGCCCGCTGCTGGGCGGACGTGCCCGAGGGTTCGGTTTTCACCATTCCGGGAATCAAGTTGGATCAACTGAACGCACTACTCGATGCCGCCATCTGGAGGGCAGAAGCAGTTCCGGACGATTTCACGCTGTCGCCGAAGGCGCGGGCATACGTGCGCTCGTTCGCGAACGGCCCTTCGATCGACGCCACCGGCATTGGGGCGTGGTTGGGCAGGCTGACGTACCCGCTCCACTTTCTGGATTTCGAGACGGAGAACCCGCCGATGCCCCGGCACGCGGGTGTCCGGCCGTACCAACAAGTGCCGTTTCAGTTCAGCTGCCACGTCCTCCAGGAGGACGGCCGCGTTGAGCACCACCACCATCTCCACGCCGACGCTTCCGATCCGCGCGAGGGCGTAGCCGTAGCGCTACGAAAGGTGATTGGTCCGACGGGCGATGTACTGGTGTATAACGCCAGTTTTGAACGAAGCATTCTGCTGGGATTGGCCGACGCGTTGCCCGATCACGCCGAGCACCTCACTGGCGCCGTCGATCGGATCCAGGACCAACTGGAGCTGATCAAATCCAACGTTGTGCATGCCGGCTTTCTGGGCTCCTATTCGCTCAAGGCAGTACTGCCCGTGCTGTGTCCGGAACTCTCGTACAATGACCTCACCGTACAGGGGGGCGACGCGGCCCAGGCCTCGTTTCACAAGCTCTGGAACAGCGACGACCTTTTCGAACGGCAGGAACTCGCCGCCGCCCTCGAAGCCTACTGCACCCGCGACACGGAAGCGCAGCTCGCACTTCATGGGTGGGCTAGTGCGCAGGTAGACTGATTTTGTTGGCGGCAATCGTCGTCGGCACAGTTGAGATAAGGCGCAGAGGGTTGTCCACGGCTACGACGGCACTGTCACGACGACCGCGTTCAAGTGCGTGAAGCCGGATAGCGAGTTTGTAATGAGACAGATCTTTTCGGCTTTCTCCAGGATTCGATGCGCCCTTGCTTCATCCGTGTCCTGATCGATCTCGAGCGTCGCGCGGACCACAAATTCGGTAAAGCTCGTCGTGCCTTCGATCCGCGAGAGCGTACCCTCGGCTTCACATTTCAGGGAAACCCAGGCAAGTTTGGAGGCCGCCGCAACGGCCCGAAAACTTAGAACAAAGCAGTCTGCGACGGCCGCGACCAGCAACGTCTCCGGAGACCATCGGTCACCGGGTCCGCCGAATTCTTTGGGCGATGCAGAAGGTAGCGGATCGAGCCCATCGGACTCCAGGAGAACATCTCCGACTGGACCTGACGTTGCGACGGCTCTGTAGTGATGGGGATAATCTTGCATAAGGATTTTGGGTCTGGTACGCGTTCATTTTTCTTAGTCGGGAACTCACCAGGGGTTCGGCAGCACTCCGCGAACTTGCCACAGCGTCTCGCTTCACCATGCAAGAGAGGGGCGGACCATGTTGCCGGGGGATCTCCCACGCATTCAGCCAAGGAATCAGCCTATTCCGTCCGCGGCCTTCCGAAATAATGGGCTGCGAGCACGATGACAGCCATAGCGATGGCATTGATGAGGCCGACGAGGAACGCGGAAACGAAGAAGAAGCCGCTGTCGCCGCTCGCAGTCTCGCCGCCGAGTAGGTGATAAATCGTGTGCACGGCTTCGGCCCCCAAACTTGCAACGAGCCCACCGACGAAAAGCGCTACGAGTTGAGTTCGCAGCGTGGCCTTGCGCATGAGCCAAAGCGCGATGCCGATCCCTAATCCCGACACGAACATCACTGCTGAGTTGCCGAGGACGGCGAGAACTAGAAGAGCAATCAACCCAAGCGAAACGACGATTTGTTTCATGCGCTCAGTATAGCGTGAGGAAGCCTCACTATCTTGTCGCAAGATCCTCTGATGGGTCATACTTCTCACCCTAGAAAAGGCGTTAGCGATGTCGAATACAATATCCTGGAATCTTCAGATGGCTGTCCGTGATGGCCAAAAGGAAAGTGCTCTAAGTTTGATGCACGAGATGATCGCTGCCACGAAGGAGGAGCCAGGAACACAGGCCTACGAGTGGTACCTGACCGAAGACGGAAGGACCTGTCACATCAACGAGCGCTACGATGACTCGGTGGCCGTGATGGCTCATCTTGGCAACTTCGGAGCGTTTGCGGAAAGGTTTATGGGATGTTTTGAGCCTACCGCCTTTTCCGTTTACGGAGACCCCAGTGCAGA
>JAHEJB010000175.1 GCA_024639085.1 Rubricoccaceae bacterium
GGAAGTACGATGCGCTGCCACGTTGCGCCATTGTCTGAGCTGCGGCGAACGCCGCTCGCCCACCCTGCGACCCACACATCTCCCGACGCAGGATCGTAGTCAATGTCAAACGGTGGACTCTGCTGGGGAACGATCACGGGGAGGGCAGCAAGCGTGGAGATGCCAAACTGAATAGTGTCGTCGTTTTGCGCGTCTAGCTGTGGAAATCGATAGGTCCACGTTTGCCCGGCATCAGTTGAGTACGCGAAACCCCCGGCCGTTTGTGGTTCACCATCGCTATCGCGGTCCACATACCCAAGCCCTGTCCAGATCACATCGCCTTCTACATCCATCGAGAAGATTGTCACACGACCCGAGGCGTTAGGCTCGAATGCCGCATCATCCACACTTGTGAAGCTCTCCCCATCGTCGGAAAAGATCAACAGTGGTCCAGAGTAAAGGCGATCTCCTTCGGCATGGATGTTCGAACTGCCGTTACGCGCGCCGATGGGCAGGCCCTCAAACGTGGCACCACCACTGAAAATTGGCTGCGCCCTCACCGAGCCAATCGTGGCAACGCCGACAATCCCCAGTAGAAGAAAACGAAGCTTTAGGCGCACGGCTACGGCAGGATAGTGATGGTGAAGGAAACCTGCTCGCTTTCAACGCCAAAGTTGTCCGTGGCGATAAACGTGAACGTCTGCTCGCCGGGCGTCGCGCTCGGTACGTCAAATGTGGCTGTGTAGCGTCCGTCTCCAGCTACCTCATCTCCAAGCGAGAGGCCGTCATCGAACATCTCGAACGGTGCACCGGTTGGGGTTTCACCGTCAACTCGTGCAATGTTGCCCAAGCCGTCTGGATCGGTCACGACAGCAATCAGTCTGAGTTGCCCAGGCGGCTGGAATTCCATCGGACCGTCAATCTCTGTTATAACTGGAGGCCCAAGGTTTTCAGACGCGAACCGCAGCAGGCCTGTAACCTCGTTACCAGTGTTTCCCGAGTCATTTACGGCGGTAATGGTAATGACGTAGAGGCCGATTTCGCCCCGCGGAACCGCTAACATTTCCCCGCCCTGATAGCGACCGCCACCAACGCCTGAAAGCGTTCCCTGAGCCAACAACTCCGTCGAAAACTCGCGTCGGACGAAATACTGCACTTGTAAAGAGCCGCCTCCCGGATTCGCCACTGCAACATCCATCTGAAGCGGAATAAGGGCCGTATCGCCCGCACCATCATACACAAACTCAATCGGCGTAAACGAGAAGTCCGATAGAGACGGAGGCGTGGGTATCAGATTCCCCGTGCCGGGCGCAGAATCGCATGCAGAAAGTGCGATCATCAACGCTAGCACGCCAGAAAGGAACGCGGTAGTACGTACGAGCAACCGAGGGCGCATTACGCGACGAGGCAATGAAACGATTACAAATGGCCGATAAATGAAACCCGCAAAGGACTGGCCTGTCAGGCGGGGCGCAAAGTACGGCGCTCGTAGCGGTAGGAGCCGAAAGCGTTCGGGATTGTGCAGAAATCAACGGAGCCGAACATAAGGCCCTGCCGAACGGACGGCAACCAATCCGCCGCGAATTGCCCCATTCCCCCTTTGCTTACCCGCCAACGTAGATCGGCTGAATGGAAAAGCACAGCACGAACAATGCGAGGCAGAGGTAACCCAGCATTTTCCGGCCGGGAGAAAGCGGCTCGTAGACCAGAACGGGCGGATGATCCACGCGAATCAGGAAGACGATTAAGCCAACCCACAGCAGCCACGCGGAATAGCCGAAGGACTCGGCCACCTCCGGGATGTAGAACACAACGACCGCCGACAGCGCGAGAAAACCGAGCAGAGCGGGCAATATGAGGCGCACGTCACGGTCAAATAGACGCCACATCAAGACGCCGAGAATAGCTGCCAGAATCAGCCAAGCGTACCACAAGTTTCCGAAGACGTAGGCAAAACCGATCGAGCCCGAAATGAGGAGGATCAACGTGACGACGCGGGCGATCACGGCATGAGCTTTGGCTCCAAACAGGGCGTAGACTACGTGTCCACCATCGAGTTGGCCGACTGGAAGAAGGTTCAAGGCGGTGAAGAACAGCCCCAACCATCCCGCCAGAAGCAGCGGGTAATGCATCAATTCGGAGGGCGATGGGAGCCCGGGGAAAACCTCCCGAATCAAGACGAAGAGCGGCGTGTCGCCGAACATCAGGACCAGGTCGCCGGGTTGAAAATCGACAGCGGGGAAAACACCGTTCTGTTCAATGAATGCGACCGTGGCCTCGTGCCCCGGGACGCTTAACAGATAACTCGCGTCCGGCAACGTCAGAATGGCCAGAAGCAGCACCCCGAATGCGATAACGACGCCAGCAAGCGGTCCGGCTGCCCCAATGTCGAACAACTGCCTGGTTCGCCTGAGCGGCTCTCGAATGCGGATGACTGCGCCCAACGTACCAAGATGGAACATCGGAATGCCGATCAGCGGAATCGGGATGTAGTAGGGCAGCGATACGTTGATTCCGTGTTTCTGTGCAGCGATGTAGTGCCCGAACTCGTGAACCGTCAGAAAGAAAAGAAACGGGATGGCGTAAAGAAGGCCGTCGCGGGCGTACGCCGTCCAACCAAGTTCCTCGTACAACACGGCACGGCCGGCAAACAACCCGCCGGCGTAGACCATAGACACAAACGTGAGCAGAAAAAGCCCGAGATGGAGACCATATCGATCGCGGTGCTGCGGTGGGTGGTATTCCGTGAAAACAGAGCCGGAGTCCGGCTTTTCAATTGTTTTCACACCAACGCCGCCAGGCCAGCTTCGATTCGATCTGCTGCTTTGGCGAGATCATCCAACGACGAGGCATAGGAAACGCGGACGCCTGCGTCTGAACCAAACGCCTTGCCAGGCACCAGGGCTACACCATGCTGCTCCAGCAAATAGAAGGAAAGGTCTTCAGAGCCCTTTATTCTCGTACCGTCAGGTGATGTTTGCCCATAGTAGGCCGAGACATCCGGGAAGAGATAAAACGCGCCTTCCGGCTTCGGACACAGTACACCAGGAAGTTTGCGCAACCGCTCCATCATGTAATTTCGGCGTTCACGGAAAGCAACGGCCATCGCATCAATGGGCGCCTTATCCATCTGCACTGCGACAAGAGCAGCACGCTGCGTTATGGAGCATGGCGCGCTTGTAAACTGGCTCTGTATTTTGGCAGCCGCGTCGACGATCCACCGGGGCCCGGCCATGTATCCGATTCGCCATCCCGTCATGGCATAGCCTTTTGAAAACCCGTTGACGGTAACCGTCCGCTCTCCCATCCCCGACAACGAGCCAATTGTCGTGTGTTCCGCATCGAAAAGGACGTACTCGTAAATCTCGTCAGAAAGAACAAACACGTGTTCGTGTCGACGAAGTACTTCGGCTAATGCTTCAATCTCATCTGGCGTGTAAACCGCACCAGTCGGGTTCGACGGCGAATTGAAGATGAGCAAGCGGGTTTTTGGCGTGATGGCAGCTTCCAACTGCGCAGGCGTCATCTTGTAGTCTGCCTCGGCTGTCGTCTCCACGGCAATAGGAGTCGCTCCAGCAAGCCTGGCCTGCTCGGGGTAGCTCACCCAGTAGGGTGCCGGAAAAAGCACTTCGTCGCCGGGCCTACATAGCGCAAGGACAGTTTGCGCAACCGCCTGCTTGGCTCCGTTGCAGGCCAGCACGTCTTCAGCCTGGACCTCGAGGCCATTCTCGTTGCGAAGTTTATTGGCAATTGCCTCGCGGAGCTGCGGGATGCCCGCGTTGGCTGTGTAATGCGTAAATCCTTCGTGCAGTGCTTGAATCGCTGCATCCACCACAGGCGCAGGCGTATCGAAGTCGGTTTCTCCCGCAGACAGCGAGATCACATCCCGCCCCGCGCGAATCAGCGCTTTGGCCCGCGCTGCCATCGCCAGCGTGGCAGACGGCTGCATCGCCGCTACGTTAGGATTCAGTTCGTTGAGGGCAGGCGCTTCGGTAATCATCTCAGACAATTTCGGGGGATGTCGCAAAGATACCGCAGTAGGCAAGTTGGAAATGGGAAGTGAGAAGTGAGAAACGGTTCATCGCAGACATCAACCATTTCCACTACTTGGGCACTTCCATTCCAATCTTTTCACTTTCCACTTCTTACTTCCAAGGCTTGCTGAACTGGCGCTGGGACGAACGATGAGGTATCACCACCAAAATGATGGATTTCCCGGACAATGGACGCCGCCAGAAACGTATGGGCCTCGCTTGGCATCAAGTAGACCGACTGAACCTCAGGAGCCAATCGGCGATTTGCCAGCGCCATGCGGAACTCATAGTCGAAGTCCGAGACTTGCCGAAGGCCACGGATCAGCGCGACTGCGCCGATTGCTCGCGCATGATCGACCAGCAGGCCCTCGAAGGGAGCAACGGTCACTCGGTCGCTTC
>JAHEJB010000176.1 GCA_024639085.1 Rubricoccaceae bacterium
TCGCTCAAGCGAAACGTGATCGGGATGGAGAAGCGCACCCGTACAGGGCGGCCACGTTGCATTCCCGGCGTGAAGCGTGCTCGACGAACCGCTTCGATAGCCGCCTGATCAATCCCGACGCTTACGCCACGCAGAACCACGACATCGGAGACGGTTCCGTCTTCATTCACGATGAACTGGAGGAATACGCGGCCTTCGATACCAGCACGTCGATCAAGCTCGGGGTATTCGACGCTAATGGAGGCCAGTCCACCAATTAGCTCCGGCATTTGCTCGACAACCACGAACACTTCGGGCTCGGGAGGTGGCGGAGGTGGAGGTGGAGGCGGAGCGACTTCCTGTGGTGTGGGCGGCGGCGGTGGAGCGGGTGGAGGCGAGAATGCCACTTCCATGTCAAGCTCCATAGACGGAAGGATCATTTCCTCAATCACCTTGGTATCGGCAACCTCAATAGGTGGCGGAAGGGCAGTTGGTGGAGGAGGCGGTGCCATCTGGATGGTCCGTTCAATCTCCTCAACCATAATGGCCTCGGCCTCGGGGATAATCAACTCCGCAGCCGGTTTCGGGTTGAGTGGAACCCGGAATGCGGCTGCAACGACAAGAAGCGCCGCAATCAGACCGATCTCTGTATAGAGGAGGTGTAGTCGCCGGTCATCGACCTTGCTATTCTTGTGCGGCAGCATGGCGGGAGAGGTTGATTGAGCCAAATCGGGACGTACCCGATCACAATCAACCTCACCCATAGCACGCAATTCGTGCTAGATGAAAAGCCCTTTCAATGCTGCCGGGGAGACACGATTTCGCGCGTCATCCGTCTCCCCACGATTGTTATCATCTGTGTTCAATAAACGATTTCGGCTATTTTTGCCCTGACGACTTACCGGCGATCAAACGTAATATGCAGGGTACCGTTAACGGCGCGTTGCTCCTGATAGATCGTCGGGTCGAACGCCTCGAGGTTAATGCCTACCTGCAAGAGCGAAGCGCTTAGGCGGCGATCCGAAACGCCATCGCGTTGAAGGACCAACTGCGGTGGCATTAAGAGCTCAGCCAATTGGAGCGCATCTGTTTCCGTAAGCGCCGAAAGCTGCACGGAAGACGTTGAAGCCGAAGCCGTCATCTGGATGCGCTGCCTGGAGTCGCCGGTGAATTGAAATCGGATCTCGGAGTCGCCATCACCAAAAATTTCCAGGAACGAAGCCGCGGAGTCCAAACGAACCTCCACATTGGCGTCGGGCAGTCCGGCGGTATTCGGATCAAAGAGAAGCTCCGTGATCGAATACGTTCCATCGAGGCTGGCCAGCGAACTCGACGGGTTGTTGGTGTCGCATCCAGACGTGAATGCGAAAAGGAGAAGCGCGAAAGCAACAAGCGCGCAGCGCGAGCAGAAAGACATGGCGGGGGACGGTCTTCAAAGAGAGATGAACGGCGCCGCGACACTGCGGCGAGCAAGGGAACAAGATCCGAAGTTGATGGCCTGAGTACAAACGGAGAATGTGTGGTTCTGCGTATGTAGGTAGACCTGGAATTTGCGATTCGCGTCCCGCTTCAGAATTCGATGCACGTTTATCGGTAGCGGCCTTTGGTGGGCTCCGCTACCTTCGATCATGAGGAAGCAGATCCCAACGCGTCAATTGCCACCCCAAGCCGAAATGTATTCGGCGATTCTCAATCGAGACGCCTCGTACGACGGCCTTTTCATCACAGCTGTGCGAACGACGGGGATTTTCTGCCGGCCAACGTGTTCGGCGCGAAAGCCAAAACCGGAGAATGTCGAGTTCTTTCCGAGCGTGAGCGAAGCGCTGTTTGCCGGATACCGGCCTTGCCTTCGCTGCCGTCCCATGGAGCAGAATGGTAGGACGCCGGAATGGCTGCAACCCCTGTTGGCGCAGATCGAAGAGGACCCGTCAAAGCGCTTACGTGACAACGATCTCTCATCGCTCGGCGTTGATCCTGGACGCGTTCGGAGATGGTTTCAGCAAAACCACTTAATGACATTTCATGCCTACCAGCGGGCTCGCCGACTTGGCAGTGCATTGGAGGAAATCAGAGGAGGAAAAGACGTGACCAGTACAGCATTCGACCATGGCTTCGACTCATTGAGCGGATTCAATAATGCATTTGCTCGGTTTTCAGGCACATCTCCGACGCAAACAAAAGACAGACTATTGATTCACATCACGCGTGCGCTGACGCCTATCGGACCGATGATTGCGGCGGCATCGGAGGAAGCGCTTCATTTGTTGGAATTCACCGACCGGCGCATGCTGGAGACGCAATTGGAGCGGCTAGGGAAGCGAACGGGAGGTGTTCTGGCTCCTGGGACCAATTCCATTCTTGAGCAAACTCAACGCGAACTGGAGGAGTACTTCGACGGCCACAGGACCGAGTTCACCGTCCCTCTTGCGCCAGCGGCAACTGAATTTCAGGAGACCGCCTGGCAGGCACTTCGCGCTATTCCGTACGGAGAAACCAAGAGCTACGCTGAGCAAGCTCTAGCCATCCAACGCCCAACTGCGGTACGGGCTGTTGCCCGAGCAAACGGCGACAATCCCATCGCGATCATCGTCCCGTGTCATCGTGTAGTTGGAAGCGATGGGACACTCACGGGCTACGGTGGCGGCCTTCACCGTAAACGTTTTCTGCTCGATCTGGAGCGACGCGTTGCCGGCAAGGACGTCCAATTGAGCATGTTGTAATAGCTACGGATTGTGGGTCAGATTGCGTCGTGCGGTAGCGAGCCGCGCTCAGAGCGGAGGTAGACGAACGGCGTGTACGCCAGGAAGTTGGAAACGCGCGCCGTGTAGGCGTCGGCGCTTGCTTCGAGTTGGCGTGCGAAATGGCTCTTGTCGTTTCCCGCCCTCAGCAGCGGACCCCAGTTTTCGTTTACGAGCTTTCCAGCCGTTTGAACCAGTGGTCGGATTTGCTCATCGAGCTCAACAAGCGTGGCTCGCAGCGCCTGCATATCCACTGTCAGGGCTTTTGAAGGCCGATCCGTTTGCGGCCCGAAGCCTTTGTCGTTCCGAAGCCTCTCCAGTCGCAACGCTGAATATTGTGCTTCCAGTTTTTCCTTCTCCGCCATCATCGTGGTCAGCCTTTCCTGGTCGGACTGGAATCCTTCCATCTCGGCGATTTCGTCTTCCAGCGAGCGGAGGACCAATGCAGTCCGCCATCTGAAAACGCTCTTGGAGGCCTTCACGTCTGCAAAGATGTGGTCGCCTACGTAGAGGATCTCCTCACCGCGTAGCCCTAGCGAGGCTTCGACAAGCGTAGCGTTGCCGCCTACGTAGAGCTTGCCTTCTTCCAGTGACCCGTTGGCCGGACGGAGCAGCCCGTTGTCGTCGACCACTTCGTACGCCGGGGCCTTCTCGGAGAAGAAAACGGGTTTACGTGCGCCGAGAATGGCAAGGTCGAATAGGTCGCGCCACGTCATATCATCAGGCAAAAACGGATCGAACGCATAGCTAAGCATCGGGACCGCATACGACCATTCCGAGTTCGTGATGAGCAGGACCTTCTTGCCCGCGTTCTTCTGATCGAGAAGCGTCTGCGGAACTTCCGGGTCGAGGTCGACGAATCGCTCAGGATCAGCGATTATTTCGGCTTTTAGCAGCCCTTCCAAGTGGGCTTCATCCAGCGTCCGGCGGATAGTCTTGTAGAGGTGGTCGTAGTCGAGGCGAGGCGGGAGTTTCCCGGCGTCCAACAACTCCACGAGTTGGAGGTAAAGGCTGGCTTCTGAAATGGAGAACAGCGTGTTCATGAACCGCCAGCGCGAATCATGAAGGTCCACTAACGTTCGCCGATAGGCATCGCGCATTTCCTCAAACGAAAGTGGCTTGGCGCCGTGGAACGCCCGCTTGATGTACCCGAAGCGGTTAGCCTTTACCACATTGCCGAGTTCTGTATCTACGACAAGGCCTTGTGTAACCAAATCGGCGTCGAATTCAAGTTCGTCAACCGGCCAGCCAATTTTCTTCAGACCATTCTTGACGTGCGTGTACGCACGCTCTTCCCACAGTGCCACGTGGTAGTGGAGCAGCGTGTAATCCATGTCGTACCCGATGGCGCGGATCGACCGGAGGTTCAGCGTACGGTTACAGAAAATGCCACGAGGGCGGGAAAATGCGGGGGACGCGGGTTGTTCGGTCATGCGTTGGGAATTCTGCTAGCGAGATTGCTTGAAGATTTGGGTAGGGTAAGCAAAGGATGAGCGGGATGTGCGAACTGAGGATTACGAAAATGGGAAACCCGTCTTAGTTCGGGCGTAAAGAAATCACGCCAACGATCCTCGGTAGCTCAGTCGATGCGCCAGCCGTGTGGGCTCTGGGAGTTTGTATTTCGTAGCAAGCCGAAGCGTGAGGTC
>JAHEJB010000177.1 GCA_024639085.1 Rubricoccaceae bacterium
ATACGACAGACGAGGGGACTGACATGGCAAGCGGATTTCAAGATGGGTACAACTAAGGACCCGGCCACACCAAACCAAGTGCAGAATTGGGACGCCGGTGAGTGGCCACCCCAAGACAATCTGCGGACCTTGCAGCAGATGCGTGACGAGGCCCGCCTGGGTGGCGGCGTCGAGCGGATCGAGGGCCAGCACGGCAAACACAAGCTGTCCGCCCGGGAACGGGTGGATCTATTGCTCGATGAGGATTCTTTGGAGGAATTCGATACGCTCAAGTCCAGCCGAGGAGGACATTTGGGCGGGGGTAGGGAGTATCTCAGCGACGGGGTTCTCAGCGGTCACGGCACAATCGACGGCCGAGAGGTTTGCATCTTCAGCCAGGACTTTACCGTCCTCGGCGGTTCATTGGGAGAAGCCCACTCAGAGAAGATCCGCAAGGCCATGGATCACGCGGTCCGAGTGGGAACACCGGTGATCGGACTGAATGATTCCGGTGGCGCTCGCATCCAGGAGGGAATTGATGCGCTTGCCGCGTACGGCGAGATCTTCGCGCGGAATGTGAACGCAAGCGGCGTCGTGCCTCAGATCTCCTGCATCATGGGCCCTTGTGCTGGCGGCGCGGTCTACAGTCCCTCCATGACGGACTTCGTTTTCATGGTGGAGGAATCCTCCTATATGTTCGTTACCGGCCCAAACGTGGTGAAAAGCGTAATCCACAAAGACATCAGCGCCGAAGAACTGGGCGGGGCCTCGGTCCATACCACAAAGAGCGGCGTCGCCCACTTCGTAATGCCCAACGACATACTCTTGCTGCGCGAGGTCCGTCGGCTCATCAACTATCTGCCGTCCAACAACCGCCAGCGACCGCCCATCCTGGATCTGCGCGATCCAGTGGATCGAACCGATCTTGCATTGGACTACCTGGTACCGGCCGATCCCAACCAGGCATATGACATGCGGGTACTCATCAATAGCATTCTCGACGGCGAGGAGTTTCTCGAGGTGCATGCCCAATTTGCCCGCAACCTCGTGGTCGGTTTCGGCCGCCTGGGCGGTGGGACCGTCGGGCTCATTGCCAACCAACCCGCGGTGCTGGCCGGTGTGCTCGACAACAACGCTTCGGTGAAGGGTGCGCGTTTCGTCCGCTTCTGCGACGCCTTTAATATTCCCCTCGTTTGCCTGGTGGATGTCCCGGGCTTCATGCCGGGCCCGGAGCAGGAACATGGGGGCATCATCCGCCATGGCGCGAAGCTCCTCTACGCGTTCACCGAGGCTGCGGTACCCCGGATCACGGTCACGGTGCGCAAGTCCTACGGCGGGGCTCACGTGGTGATGAACTCCAAGCACATCGGCGCCGACATGCATTATGCCTGGCCCACGGCGGAGATTGCGGTGCTGGGACCGCGCGGCGCCGCCGAGGTAATCTATCGGCGCGAGATCCTGTCCTCCTCTGATCCCGCGGCAACGCTGGCGGAAAAGGAGGAGGAATACCGTAAGACGTTTGTTAACCCGTTCCTCGCCGCCAAGCGGGGCTACATCGACGATGTCATTTTCCCCCGGGATACGCGCAGACGGCTTATCCGTGCTTTGCAGTTCCTGGAAGACAAAGACACCACTCGGCCGAAGCGCAGACACGGCAACATCCCGCTCTGAGGTGCGCCCATGTTCGACAAGATTCTGATTGCCAACCGGGGAGAGATCGCGCTTCGGGTAATCCGTACCTGCCGGAAACTGGGCGTAGGAACGGTAGCCGTCTACTCCGACGTAGACTTTCGCTCACCGCATGTGCGTGAGGCGGACGAGGCTGTTTATCTTGGCCCTGCGCCGGCCTCGCAGTCCTATCTGGTCAAAGAAAAGATCATCGAAGCGACGTTAAGTCGCAACTGCCAGGCCATCCACCCGGGTTACGGCTTTTTGTCCGAGAACGCGGAATTCGCGCGCTTGGCCACGAATGCGGGCATTGTGTTCATTGGGCCTCCGGCTGAGGCCATTGCCACGCTCGGGGACAAGATGGCTTCCAAGGCTCTGGCCCTGCGCGTCGGGGTACCTGTGGTTCCCGGGCATCACGAGCCGCTCTCGGACCTGGAGGAGGCACGAAGCGTTGCCGAGCAGATCGGTTATCCACTGCTGCTTAAACCCGCCGCCGGGGGGGGCGGTCGCGGAATGCGCATTGTGAACGATGCTGAAGAACTCCCTACCGCGCTGGTGGCTTGCCAGGATGAGACCCGGAAAAGCTTCGCCGACGACCGGATCTTCATTGAGCGTTTTGTCGCGCGGCCGCGCCATATCGAAATCCAGATCATCGCCGATCAGCACGGAAACGTCCTGTTTCTGGGCGAGCGGGAATGCTCGGTACAGCGCCGTTACCAAAAGGTCATTGAGGAGTGCCCATCTGTGTCTCTCGACGATGGACTGCGTCAAGAGATGGGACAGATCGCCTGCACTCTATCCAGGGAAGCCGGATACACCAACGCTGGAACCGTAGAGTTTATCCTGGATGAAGATCGACGCTTCTACTTCCTGGAGATGAATACCCGGTTGCAGGTCGAACATACGGTTACGGAGTGGGTTACCGGGGTGGACCTGGTAGAACTTCAATTGCGCGTGGCGAACGGAGAGTCATTGCCCCTGAAGCAGAAAGACGTTCGCCTTCAAGGCTGGGCCATTGAGGCCCGGATCTGTGCTGAGGACCCGTCCCGTGACTTTTTTCCGACTACCGGGATGATTACCCGATACGCCCTGCCAAAGGGTCGCAATATCCGGGTGGACGATGGAGTGGCCGCGGGCAGTGTCATCACCATCCATTACGATTCCCTGCTGGCCAAGGTCATCGCGTACGGCGAAAACCGCGAACAGGCCCGGGAGTCATTGATCCAAGCGCTGAATGGTTACCACATCGCCGGTATCACTACCAACATCGACTTTGCCAACTCCATCGTTGCGCATCCCGCCTTCGTGGAGGGTGACCTGTCGACGCTCTTTATCGAGGAGTACTTCGAAGACGGCATTCCCAAGGAACCGCCGCTGCGGGAGCACCTACACTACATGGTGCTCGCTGTCACAACTATCTATCACTTCCGGCAGAGTCTGGTTCGCGACTCGCTGAAGCCTATGGCGACCCAGGTGGGCGGCAAGCCGGTGGCGCGCGCGTACTACGACTACGTCATACAGGTCTCCGACGGGGTCTTTCACGCCCGGGTTGAGGGCACCGGAGATCCGCAGAAGTGGCGTATGAGGGTGGACGGCACCGAGTATGAGGTGGTGACGCCGCCGTTCGAGTTCTACCGGCGCCGGTTGAAGCTCAAGATCAACGGCCGTTACCATATGTTCCGGGCCCGCTATCAGGAACATCACATTCAGGCCGCGTACTGCGGCATCGTGCGTACCTTCGAGATCTATGCCCCTCGTGAATGGGAACTTGCCGCGCACATGCCGCCGCTCAAGAAGAAGGCAGAGGAAAACGTCCTACGTTGCCCCATGCCGGGGCTGGTGGTGGCAGTGAACGTAGAGGAAGGAAGCTACGTGCGCCGCGGTCAGGAACTCGTAAGGATCGAATCCATGAAGATGGAAAGTGCCGTCGCCGCGCCGAGGGAGGGCCTCGTCGGGAAGGTCTCAGCGAGCCCCGGGAAAACGGTGGAAACAGGCGACCCGTTGCTGGAATTCGCCGAGCCTTCATGCGGTGGATAGAAGATACAAAGCCTCAGTTGTGTGACGGAAATCCAAGGTTCGGACTGTTAGGGGAATTGAAATTATCCTGGAGTCGGGCTCGATCCCGATTTAGGTAGCGCTATCTTATCCGTGGGCCTGTGGGAGCGGGTTGATTCTTCACGTGCGATTCAGGCTGAGCACGACGTCAGAGAGGTTATCGGGTCCATGCGCTAGTAATGAGATTGCGAGGGATCCAGGTGCATGTTGCGTGGTGGTGCTCGCACGGAATGGACATTGGATTACGCTGATTTGCTTTGGTATTGAAGATGACCCAGGATTCGCTTAGTCAGTGCCGGGTCTTCGATGATGGCGATGACCTTAGCGCAGTCGCAGGTGGTCGCAGGTATTTATATCGATCCTGAACAGGCATTTCAGGCGCTGAGCCCAACTCATCGCGGTGTGACGCGCGACGCTGCTACCCTGCAATCACCTTTATGAAGCAATGGTTTGATATGGATCAACTCAGAATGGTCGCAGTTGGCCGGTAGCGGCGGTATAGTCTGGTCGAGGCTCAGTATAGCTAATCCAATTTCGACGGTCCGGAATAGAGCTTTTAGTTGCCGATGGATTTTACAGGTTGGAGTACCAAATATGTTGGACTGCACCGGGCGGCAAACGGCCA
>JAHEJB010000054.1 GCA_024639085.1 Rubricoccaceae bacterium
CTCGGCCCGCACCTTCGCTTCCTGTGAGCGTCACGGCGCGAACGCGCTCATCGCGGATGATGCCATCCACTGCACTTGTCTCGACGGGCAGATGCTGAAAAACGCCTTCCTCAAATCCTGCGTCGCGAAACAGCCCGGCTATGGCATCGGCACATCCATGGACGTTCTTGGCGTGCTTCAGAAGCCCCACATTCCCGGCCATCACCGCCGGAGCGGCAAACCGGAAAACCTGCCAGTATGGGAAATTCCAAGGCATAACGGCAAGAACAGGCCCGAGCGGCTGATAGGCAACAAAGCTTTTCGATGCCTCGGATTCCCGCGGCTCGTCGGTGAGAAAGACTTCCGCATGCTCTGCGTAATACCTACATACCCACGCGCACTTTTCAGCTTCGGCAATGGCTTGCCTGATCGGCTTCCCCATCTCCTGTGTCATCAGTTCTGCGTGTTGCCGCTTATCCTGCTCGAGAATATCTGCCAGTCGACGCATCTTCTCGGATCGCGCGGCAATGACCGTATCGCGGTGTCGCAGAAACGCCTCTCTGGCCGTCGTGAGCGCCGCATCTATTTGTTCGTCTGAAAACAGCGTGTAGGCACGCAATGCTTTGCCGCTCTCTGGATTAATAGTCGTGTACTCAGCCATGAGGGGTAGAAGAATGGAACTGTGGCAGCGTGATTTCAACGGCAGGTGAAAAAGATGGCCAGCCAACAGATTTACTTGCGGGACGCACGATGGTTCGGGAGATTGCAGCCACCTTTCACGGCCTGTGGCAGGCAACGAGCAAGTTCACTGTGCGTACAACAATCTTCCTATTTTTGCGGCTTAACTGTTACGGCGCCTTTTTGTGAACGATTCCCTGAAACGTGGCCAGCGCCTTGTTCATTCATGGTTCCGCGTCTTGCGTCGGCCAGTACGGAGAGTGGAATCCGAGATTTCTCCGTCAGGCGTCTCGCGGTCAGAAATCGAGTCGCTCATCGGCATGCCGATTGGTGATCTCGGGCTCTATGAGCACGCTCTGCGTCACCGGTCCATGTTTCGCGGTCACGTGACAACCGGAACAGAATCCAATGAAAGGCTTGAATTCCTGGGCGATGCCATTCTGGGCGCTGTTGTTGCCGAGCGGCTCTTTGCCGAGTTTCCAGATCGAAGCGAAGGATTCCTGACAAGAATGCGAGCCAACCTCGTCAATGGAAAAGCTCTGGCGGACTATGCACGCGAGATCGACCTGGGCCGGCTGATTCTGATGAGCGATAATATGGCGTCGTCAGAAGGGCGAGACAACCAGACAATTCTTGCGGACGCCTTCGAGGCCGTTGTTGGAGCCCTCTATCTCGATCTCGGCTTCGGAGCTGCGCGGCGGTTCGTTTTCCGGTTGATAGACCAGTTGGTCGACCTGGAAAGTCTGTCTCTGCAGAGAAGCAACTTCAAGAGTCTCCTGCTCGAATTTGTTCAGGCTCGTGGATGGTCGCAACCAACGTACACGGTTGCGAAGGAAGCTGGCCCAAGCCATGACCGGCGATTTACCATAGATGTTTTGGTTGAGGGCGAGCCACGCGGACGCGGCAAAGCGGGCTCGAAAAAGCAGGCCGAACAACAGGCTGCGCGCGAAGCCCTTGATGCCCTTCGAGACGACCGGTGACCAACACATATACATGCTCTGCCGCGAGAACAATTTCCGGCTAACTAATTCCTTTTCCTATGCACCACCCCGACATATTCTCTGAGCGCCATCTTGGACCGGATTCCGCGGAAACGAAGGCCATGCTCGACGCTCTTGGCTTCGATTCACTGGATGATGTGGCCGACGCAGCCATCCCTGACGCGATCCGAATGGACGACGATCTGAACATGCCGCCCGCGCTGTCTGAGCGGGAGCTTTTGAATAGAGCAGAAGCGCTTGCCGAACAGAACGAAGTCTTTCGTAGCTACATCGGGATGGGCTACCACGGCACGATCACGCCGCCCGTTATTCTGCGCAATGTGCTGGAAAATCCAGGCTGGTACACGCAATACACACCGTATCAAGCGGAAATCTCGCAAGGCAGGCTGGAGGCCTTGCTGAACTTCCAGACCGTCGTCACAGAGCTCACGGGCCTGCCCTTGGCAAACGCATCGCTGTTGGATGAGGGGACGGCGGCGGCCGAAGCCATGTCGATGTTCGCGGGCTCGCTGCGTGGAAAGCGAAACACCTTCTTCGTAGATGAGCGTTGCCACCCACAGACAATCGCCATCGTGCAGATGCGAGCCGAACCGCTGGATATCACCGTGAAAGTTGGCGACTGGCGCGCATACAATCCCAACGGGGACTCCATCGGTGCGCTGGTTCAGTATCCCAATACGGAGGGCCAGATCATTGACTACGGTGCATTTGCCCAGCGAGTTCATGGAGCAGGTGGCTACCTCGCCGTTGCAACAGATCTTCTCGCTCTGACGCTCATAGAAGCTCCCGGCGAATGGGGTGCTGATGTCGCGCTTGGCTCATCGCAACGTTTCGGTGTGCCGATGGGCTATGGCGGCCCACATGCGGCCTTCTTCGCCTGCACAGACAATTTCAAGCGGCAGATGCCAGGACGAATTATCGGCCTCTCGCAGGATGCGCAGGGCAATCCGGCGCTCCGCATGGCGCTTCAGACCCGAGAGCAGCACATCCGACGCGAAAAGGCGACCTCCAACATCTGCACCGCACAGGTTCTCCTCGCCAATATCGCTTCATGCTACGCGGTCTACCACGGACCCGAAGGCCTCAAGGCCATTTCAGAGTTCGTTCACGGTGCCACGAAGACGCTTGCGAATACACTTACTAATGCTGGCCACGAAGTCCTCACCACGGACTTTTTCGACACATTCCGTGTGCGGCCTTCCGGAGATGCAACCGAACTGTTAAAGCGCGCACGCAATGAGTTCCGAATCAATCTCCGTGACTTCCATGATGGTACTCTGGGTATCTCGCTGGACGAGTCCGTTACCCAAAGGGATCTTGCGGACCTTATCAGTCTCTTCGACGGAGAGAGGACGTCCGAGACAGAGAGCAGCTACGAAGGCAGACTTCCCCGCAGCACAGAATTTCTAACCCATCCGGTCTTCAATTCCTACCGATCGGAAACGGAGATGCTGCGATACCTCAAGAAACTGGAGAACCGCGACCTCTCGCTGGCGCACAGCATGATTCCGCTTGGCTCGTGCACGATGAAGCTCAATGCAACGGCGGAAATGATTCCGGTCACCCTCCCGGGCTTCTCGTTCCTTCATCCGTTCGCGCCGGCTGAGCAAGCCAAGGGCTACCACGCGATGATGGACGAACTGCGCGAATGGCTCGCCGAGCTAACCGGCTTCAACGCAGTCTCCCTTCAACCTAACTCGGGTGCGATGGGCGAGTACACGGGATTGCTCACGATTCGTGCGTACCACCTTGCAAAGGGCGATTCGCCGCGAAATGTCTGTTTGATCCCCTCCTCCGCTCACGGTACGAATCCGGCGAGCGCCGTTATGGCGGGCATGAATGTGGTCGTCGTGAAAGCCAACGAGCGCGGCGAAGTGGACATGGGCGACCTACGCTCGCAGGCCGAGGCCCACTCCCACGACCTCGCTGCATTGATGATCACATATCCCTCCACGCACGGCGTCTTTGAGACAACGATTCGCGAGATGGCAGAGATCATTCACGAGAATGGTGGACTCGTCTACATGGACGGCGCGAACATGAACGCGCAACTTGGCTTATGTCGCCCCGGCGATTTCGGGATGGACGTGTGCCATTTAAACCTCCACAAGACCTTTTCAATTCCTCACGGCGGCGGCGGACCGGGCATGGGACCGATTGCCGTCACTGACACACTTGCTCCGTATCTCCCCGGCCATCCCGTTGTTGAAGATGTTGGCGGTGAACAAAGCATTGGTCCAGTCGCAGCAGCGCCTTATGGGAGTGCGTCCATTTTGCTGATCTCGTGGGCGTACTGCGCCATGATGGGCGGAGAAGGCCTCAAGCGCGCCAGCCAGTTCGCCATCCTGAACGCCAACTACATGGCGAAACGCCTCGATGGGCATTACGACGTGTTGTATAGAGGAGGAGGTGGACTGGCGGCACACGAGTTCATCGTTGATGTCCGACCATTCCAGAATGCGAACGTCACGGCCGAAGACATCGCGAAGCGCCTCATTGACTACGGCTTCCACGCGCCAACCATGAGCTGGCCGGTTGCTGGAACTCTGATGATTGAACCAACGGAGAGCGAATCAAAAGCGGAATTAGATCGCTTCTGCGACGCGCTCATTGCCATTCGGGCCGAAATTCAGGCGATTGAACTCGGCATGGCAGAAAGGGAAGACAATGTCCTGAAAAATGCCCCACACACGGCCACACATGTCATATCCGACGACTGGGCACATCCGTACACGCGCGAGCAAGCGGCCTACCCCGCCCCTTGGACGCGGGATGCCAAGTTCTGGCCTTTCGTAGGACGCGTAGACAATGCCTACGGCGACCGCAACCTCGTGTGCTCTTGCCCTCCGATTGAAGACTACGCGGAAGTCGAGAGTTAGATCAGTCTAGCGGGCCTCAGCCAGATCGGCTCTGCGAAGCAGATTGTAAGGATTGACCGGCGTTCCACGGCCAGAGCCCCTCTTGTCGAGTACCTGGAAGTGAAGGTGCGGGCCACGCGCATTACCCGTGGAGCCTACGGTACCAATAACATCGCCCTGTCGTACGTCCGTGCCAATCTCGATGCCATCCGCGTAGGAGTCCAGATGGGCATAGTAGTAATCGTACCGGCCGTTGGCGCTGGTTAGATAGAGCGTTCTTCCTCCCAGTGCGTTCCAATGCTTACGCGTTATTGTGCCTGTTACAATCGCGACAAGGGGTGTTCCCGTCGGAGCTGAAATGTCAATTGAGTTGTGCGTTCGACCACCTGATCGCGGCGAATGAAAGGAATCGCTCAGGTCGTCAGGTTCGATGCCGACTACAGGAATCATCAACCCAGAAGACGAAACGGAAGACGGTGGTTCAGACAACGTGCGTTCACTGTTTGGAAGTCCGTGGCTTACGTGTGTATCCGTTTCACTCCGCTCAGCCGTCCTGGCTACACGAACAGGCGGTGACTGGGCTCGGTCGCTGACCTGCTGTCCATTCCCCGACGCCGGGCGAGCCCAACCATTGGGCCGCAGCCCTGGAGACATGTTTGCACAGGCTGATAGCCCAAACGAAAGGACGGCGAGAAGTGCGACAGAGAGGCGCATGGCTGGCGGAAGCTCGTTTCTGAATACAACTTTTTGTATCGGCGGCAATGCCTCACTTCATAAGGCTTACACGTGACCAGACAAGATTTGAGTTAGATCAACTCTGGTCTCACCATGAAAAAGGGGACGCCTCAACGAAGCACCCCCTTTTCAAGCAACGCGTTTCCGGCCGCGTCAGGCCGTAAAAACTGATGGGCTAGGCCCGAGCGATATTCAGGACGTCGTTCAATTCCTCAAGCTTTGGCATCTTGACTTCGCCTTCTACAGCGAGAGCATCCAGATAGAAACGTGCAAAGGCTGCACGTTCTTCGGAGGTTGCGTCGGTCTCGTCGAGGAGGTCCGTAACGTCGGCGAATTGTGCCTCCGCAATCTCGCCGGCGATGTAGCGGCCTAGGAGTAATGAAAGGGCCTGTGCGCGCTGTAGGGAGTGTGAGGGCGTCATGGCGATAGGATGTAAATGAGTTGTTCTTGACTCAATCACAAGCAGCGTGCCAAATTCAATATTCCTTCAACGGACAGCATAAATCGCCTTGCAGACGTACGTTCTGACTCAAAACCTTTCCGATTCGCTTCATCATACGATGTTTCTACCTTCAACTGAGCGCACTTCACGAGAACGAGAGATAGCGCAATGACTCCCCTTTCCGATTTCCAGCGTCGTTTCGATTATCACTTCTGGGCTATCGACACACTAATCGATGCCTTGTCGAACGATGAGGCTCACGCAAGCGCGCGCGGATACCTGGCCCATGCGCTCGTTGCAGACCATATATGGTTCTCACGGATCAAGACCGTTCCGCTAGAAGATGTCGTTCTTCTCCCGGATCTCGGGATTGAGGAGATGTGTAGGTTGGTTGACGGAAATCGACAGATTTGTGCCTCGATACTTCCTCAGGTAGACCCAGATGCCATCATCCATTACACAAGTACGAAGGGAAGGGATTACAAATCTTCCGTGGGCGACGTCCTGAACCATATCCTGCTGCACAGTATGTACCACCGTGGGCAGGTTGCTACGGCGCTTCGAGCCCTCGATACAGCACCACCTGTGACGGATTATATCGCTTGGGTTCGAGCGATTGATTGACTACGCCAAAACAATTTGTTTCCGCAATCGAGCAACAGGGATGTTGAGTTGCTCGCGGTATTTTGTCACCGTACGGCGTGCGATCTGGAATCCTTCTTTCGCAAGCATATCTGCAAGGCGCTGATCGCTGAGGGGCTTGGCTTTGTCTTCGGCGCCGATCATGCGATCAATCAAAGCCTTGACTTCCTTGTTGGAAACCTCCTCTCCACTATCCGTCGTGAGTCCTTCTGAGAAGAAGTACTTCAATTCGTAGACGCCAAACTCAGTCTGGACATACTTCCCGTTCACCACGCGTGAAATTGTGGAAATGTCCATTCCAATCTCCTCTGCAATGTCTTTCAGGATCATGGGCTTCAAATGGCCCTCTCCTTTTCGGAAGAAATCTGCCTGGATGCCTACCAGCGAGGTCATCACCTTGAGCATTGTTTGCCGCCGCTGATTGATCGAGTTGATGAACCAACGCGCGCTCTCCATCCGCTGCTTGAGGAAATCGCGGGTCTCTCCAGCCTTTTCACTTTCACTATTGTCTTTCTTCTTGTCAGTCGACAGCTGGTTCCACATCTGCTTGTAGCCGTTGTTGATGCGGAGTTCAGGCGCATTCCGACCATTCAGAGTGATGCGAAACTCTTCGTCTACGACTTCCACAGTGAAGTCGGGGGTTACGTAGTTGGTCTGTGCGGAGAACTCGCCTTCGCCAGGCTTGGGGTTCAGGCTGCGAATGAGATCGTACGCCTCCTTCAATTCGCTTTCGTCGATGCCCACTTTGCGCATGATCTGGTCAAAGTGCTTCATCGTGAACGCCTTGTACGCATCCCGTAGCATGATGATGGCGTGTTCGCGCCCCTCGATGTCGTCGGGTAGGGATTCCAGTTGAACCAGGAGGCACTCGCGGAGGTCGCGCGCTGCGATGCCTACGGGGTCAAGCTGCTGGATACGGCGAAGGACTCGTTCGATGTCGTCTTCCGTAAGCATTAGCCCCAGATTGAACATCACATCGTCGATAATGGACTCAACCGGGCGACGTAAATAGCCATCTTCGTCAATCGAGCCAATGATCTGTTCAGCGATCATCTCTTCGTGCTCGTCCAGATCGAGCATTCCAACCTGCTCCCGAAGGTTCTCTGCCATTGAGCTCATGTGCGCCATAGGCGACTCACGATCCTCTTCCTCTGCAGAGTGATCAACCTGCGCTTTGTAGCCATAGAGGTCGTCCGGAGCATTCAGGAATTCGTCCCAGTCGAACTCATCGTCGCGGTCGCCCTCACGTTCATCGGCGGCTTCTGCCTCGGCAACCGAGGCGTCTGAATCGGTTTCGGAGCCTTCTACTTCAAACTCCTCCTCTTCCTCGCCTTCCTCAAGCACAGGATTCGCCTCGAGTTCCGCCTTGATGCGCTGCTCAAGGGCGAGCGTAGGCAATTGCAGCAGCTTGATGTACTGTATTTGCTGCGGCGAGAGCTTCTGCTGAAGGGACTGCCTCTGGTTGAGGTTGAGCATGGCGGGAGAATGAAGTGGTCCCGGAGGCCCGGGTGGCTGTGGCAGATATTATCGGCCTTTTAGGGAATGGTATTAAGGCCGGGCGAGTTAGTTGAATGCTACTGAGGGGAAGAGTCAATTAGGATTTCGCGGCGGTTCTGAACTGCTTCCTGGAATCGGCCATACCAATCGGGCCCGTATTTCCGGGTAAGGGGCTTGCGGAGGAAGTCGGACAGTTGGGAAGCCGTTCTTCTGCCGGACCTCACCGCTGGTTTACACAGCTCAATTTGCTCGTAATTGAGGACCTCAATGGCGTCCTCCCCCTCCCCGTGAGTCTCAACGCGAATTGGATAAAGATGACAGGAAATCGGTTTTTCAAACTCCAAACGTCCCAGATGATGCGCCTGTTGAAGCGTGCACTTCGCGACGGACTTGTCGTACGTCACAAAGACGCATTCGCGCCCTCCAACGGTTGCCGTTCCGTACTGGCCAGGTTCTTCCTCCGTCCACACACCTTTGCGTGCAATGACGTCCAGAGCCTCCGAACGAAGTTTATGATGCACGACTGGAAGGGCCGCTTCAAGTTGTTCGCGTTCTTCCGGTTCGAGTGGAGCCCCTTGATCGCCGTGGACGCAACACGCGCCCAAGCATTCGCCCAAATTGCAGGCGAAGGGCGCATCAAGCACCGCGTCGGAAACGAGCACGTGGTCTACAGCAAACATGGTTCCAACGTAGCCAGATGGCCGGGGGTTGTCAATCGAAAACAGTCGAACTGCATCTGACAGAACTCGTCATATCACGTCCGTACCTTCTGGAAACAAACCTCTGCCATGACCGAGCTACCTCCACGCGGCCCAATCGACGCTGTCCGAGCCGACGAGGACTTCGAGAAAGCCCTTCGTCCAACAACGCTCGGCGAGTTTGTGGGACAGGAGCGCATAAAAAGCAACCTTCAGGTCTTTATAACCGCGGCGCTACAAAGAGGGGAAGCACTGGATCATGTAATCCTTTCCGGCCCTCCGGGTCTTGGAAAAACAACGTTGGCGCACATTATTGCGGCGGAAATGGGGGCCACGATCAAGAACACAAGCGGACCGGCGCTCGATAAGCCTGCGTCTATCGCGGGCCTTCTCACCAACCTGGAAGAAGGCGACATCCTCTTCATCGATGAAATCCATCGCCTCAGCCCGGTCATTGAGGAGTACCTCTATTCGGCGATGGAGGACTACGCCATTGACATCCTGATCGACTCTGGACCCAGCGCGCGGAGCGTCCGCATTGCGTTGCCGCCGTTCACACTGATCGGAGCGACTACCCGGAAGGGCCTCCTCACCGCCCCACTCCGCGCCCGCTTTGGTATCGACTTCCGGTACGATTACTACACGGCTGATCTTCTCCAGCAGATAGTGGAGCGGTCGGCAACTATTCTCGGCACCGGGCTAACCGCAGATGGGGCACACGAAATCGCTCGACGAAGCCGCGGCACGCCTCGAATTGCCAATCGCCTCCTCCGTCGCACACGTGATTTCGCTGATGTAGAAGGCGATGGCAGCATTTCCCGTGAACTCGCCGATCACGCCTTGAACAAGCTCGATGTAGACGAAGCGGGGCTCGACGACATGGACGCGCGCATCCTGCTAACCCTGATGGAGAAGTTCGAAGGTGGTCCTGTGGGCCTGACAACTATTGCCGTGGCAGTTGGCGAGGACGCTGGCACCATCGAGGAAGTCTACGAGCCGTATCTAATTCAGGAAGGCTTTATGAGCCGCACGCCGCGTGGCCGCGTGGCCGCCCGACGGGCCTACCAGCACTTCAACCTCATGCCGCCCACGAAGAGTTCGGATCTGTTTGAGGTGTTTTCAGGCGAGTGATCGTGGAAAAAGTCAACCTCTCCGAGAAGTTCTCCCAGTTCAACAAGCTCTGGTCGCCAAAGGTCGTTGCTGAACTGAACGGCCAGCAAGTCAAACTCGCGAAGCTGAAAGGCGAGTTCATCTGGCACAGCCACGAACAGGAAGATGAGCTGTTTCTTGTCGTGACGGGAAGCCTGACGATAAAGCTGCGAGATGAAGAGGATGTAGTTCTAAACGAGGGCGAATTCTTCGTCGTGCCCCGTGGTGTGGAGCATCTGCCTGTGGCGGAAGATGAAGTCAATGTGCTCCTGTTTGAACCCGCATCGACCGTCAATACGGGAGAGATTGAGAGTGAACGGACCGTCAGAGATTTGGAGCGCCTTTAGTATCCTAAGGGCCCACACCAACATCATCATGCACAATGGCCGAAAACAAAACGAAACCAACGGATAGCAGCGTAACCGACTTTATTAACGCAGTTAACGACGAGGGGAAGCGCGATGATAGCCGTGCACTCATTGATCTCTTTCGCGAGGTAACGGGCGATGAACCGAAGATGTGGGGCCCGAGCATTATTGGATTTGGCAGCTACCACTATGTGTATGAAAGTGGCCGCGAAGGCGACGCTCCGCTAACCGGCTTCTCGCCGCGAAAGAAGGAGTTGTCGCTCTACATCATGGCCGGTTTTTCGCAGTACGACGATCTAATGAGCAAGCTTGGCAAACACAGAACGGGTAAGTCGTGCCTGTACGTAAAGAAGCTGGAAGACATTGACCTCGTTGTACTGCGCAAGCTTGTCAAGCTTTCCGTGGAGTACATGAAGAAGAAGTACCCAGCCACCTAGGCAATTCGGTCGATTCGCATCTAGCTCCAACCCGCTTCTCACGGGGGTATTTCTACCTGTACAACTTTTCTGTCTCACCTAACCGATGTGCTGATGGCCAAAGGAGCCATAGGATCCATTTCGATAAACGAAGATCAGGGAGCCACGTTTGTTGAGCTCTTCTTTGATTTGGTTTTTGTATTTGCGGTTACGCAGGTAACGGGTCTCGTCCTCCACGATCTGACACTTGCGGGCATTGGAAGAGCCATTCTCATATTCTGGATGATCTGGTGGGCTTGGACGCAGTTCACTTGGGCCCTCAATCCGGCTGACACAGATAACGCAATGGTCCGATTGTGGACGCTCGCTGCAACCGGCGTTGCGTTTGTAATGGCCGTAAGCGTAGGTGATGCATTCGAAGATGGGGGCGTCCTTTTCGCCGCTGCATACGTTACTGGCCGTGTGATCGGGCTCGGACTTTACTATAAGGTCTCCAGTGAAATCCCCGAAATGGCGAAGGCCGTGCGATTCTTTAGTGTGTTGTCCATAGGGGGCCTCATACTGGCAATGGTCGGGGGTTTCGTAGCGCCGGAACTGCGCGTATGGTTCTGGCTAGGAGTCGTGCTGCTGGATTTGGTTGCAGCGGGGTTGGCTGGCAATAGAGGTGAATGGGGCCTGCATGCGGGCCATTTTGCCGAGCGACACGGATTATTTGTAATTATCGCTTTGGGTGAATCGCTCGTTGCCGCCGGCGTTGCTGCAGCCCATCAGGAATTGACGACTCCGCTTTTTCTTGTTGCCCTCGGTGCCGTTGCTGTTACTTGTCTACTGTGGTGGTCCTACTTCGGGTGGTTGAAGGAAGAACTCGAAGAGGAACTCAACGCACGGGAAGGCGCGGGACAATCTTCGTTGGCTCGGGATGCATACAGCATACTTCATTTCCCAATGATCGCTGGCATAATTGCGATCGCGGTTGGCATCGAGGCGATGGTGGCGCACCCAGGCGACATCCTCGGATCCGAATCGCTGGTGGCCTTCGCCGTTGGGATTCTCCTCTTCGTAGGCTCTGCGGCAGCAGCTTGGGCACGGGCAGGACGGGCTGTTTTGTGGAGTCGCATGGCTACTATCGGAGCGACGGTGACCATCCTATTTCTACTTCCCTCTCCTAAGCCGCTATGGATTCTCGGGATTACTTCAGCGGCTCTGCTAGGAATACTCGTGCTTGAATTCGGGCGGTGTAACCACAGCACGGACGCCGCAACTAACTAGATCGACACGTCGACCAAGAAAAACGCCCCGGCCTGGGTTTCAGGTCGGGGCGCTTCGTTTTCCGCTGAAACCGACGAATCCGTTCTCAGCCCCCTAACATCTTTTTGAGTTTGCCAAAGAGACCTGTTGCTGCTTCTTTCGCATCTCCGGCGAGTTCCTTGGCCTCGTCCATTGCTTTGTCTGCGAGATCATCCGCCTTGTCGATGACCTTGCCGGCGGTCTCTTTCACGTTTTCAGGAACCTTGTCCATAGCCTTGTCCGCAAGATCACCAGCTTTGTCGGCTACGTCACCAACAGTCTTTTTGACTCCTGCGGGGACTGCATCAACGACCTTGTTCTTTATATCGCCGGCCATGTCCGCGGCTTTGCTTCCAATGTCCCCCGCCTTGCCAGCTGCCGAACTTGCTGCGCCACTAGCAGCGCCCTTGGCGCCTGAGGCCATGTCGCCTGCTTTGTCGGCAGCGGCTGTGGCAGCGCCAATGGTCTTGTCCTTGACTTCGCCAGCAGCCTCCGAAGCCTGACTAACGGCATCCGATGCCGCGCCAGCAGCTTTGTCCTTCACTGCCTCGGCTTTGTCGACAGCGGAATCCACCGCAGCGCCTACCTTCTCTTTTACGTGCTCGGCAGCATCGCCTGCCGCATCAGCAACGTTGGCGGCTTTGTCTTTTGCGGCGTCCGCGGCCTCTTCAGCCTGGTTCTGAGCAGCTTCCGCCGCATCATCCACCTTGTCTTTTAGGGCGTCAATTTTGTCTTGTTTCGGGTCCATGGTAGGGGAGGGTGGTCAAGATGTGGTACGAACCTCAAACATACGCTAGAGGCCGTTAACTCCCAACTCGTGCCTTCCCTAATTAGTCATGCGCTTCGTAGTAGTCGTCGCGAAGTCGTTCCACCACTTTGCCTGCCACATAGTCGGCCAGATTATCAAGACCGCGCTGCATGTCCTCTTCTGAAAGCCGTGACAACGCTCTTGCTGTTATCACATTCCCTGCTGCAGCTGGTAGTCCAAATAGGGAACCACTCAACACCTCACGCTCCCTGATCTTTCGCCTCCACAATTCGACGGCACGCACAGGATCTAGAAGGAGGACTTCCCCTTCCAGAACGAAATAGGTGGCGCCTTCAAACGAATCGGCAACCAGACTGTAGTCGAAAATGCGGAGGTCGATTATGTAATCTGCATCCTCGGGATAGCTCTCAGGGATAAATCGGAGCAAGTCTGCACTGTCAAGGAGCACTTTCCGAGCAATCTGATCAGCGATGTCTATGCGAGACACCACACTATCCAGGCGAGCCTGGGCTTCCCGAGCCTCCTGATATTTCGCCGCCGCTGTTCCCACACGAATTGCCGAACCAATTGGGTCGTACGGATCAACGGCGCCTTCGCCGGGATGCCCTCCCTGAACCCTCGGATGGGGTGGAATAGCGGCAACCACGGCAACGCGCTTACCGTTCAATTCAACTTCGTGGAGACGATTTGAGGCCCCACAGCCTGAACTGACGAGAACAACCAGTCCAATCAATAGGAAATAAGAAACGCGGAAGTACATGGCGTGCGTAGGATGAGTTTGCGCGGCAACAGCAAGGGCCGGAACGGTATATTAGCCGCCTGAGCCGCCCCTGCGGTAACGCTATTCAAGGAATACGACAAAGTCCAGAATGCCGTACGTCGTCACTGAAGCCTGCATCAACTGCAAACACACGGATTGTGTAGAAGTCTGCCCCGTGGACTGTTTTTATGAGGGGCCGAACTTCCTCGTAATTCACCCAGACGAGTGCATCGACTGCAACGCCTGTGTGCCGGTGTGCCCCGTGGAGGCCATTTATGCCGACGACGAGTTGCCCGAGAACATGACACACTACACGGAGTGGAATTCCCACCTCGCGGAGCAATGGCAGCAGCTTGGCTACAACATCACTGAGAAGAAAGACCCGCTCCCCGATGCCGAGGAGTGGAAGGACAAAGAAAAGTCGGAAGAGGACATCCTGACCTGGGAAGGAGCCGAGTGACCACACTTCGTCAGTAGTTGTCATTGTGAGGAACGACGTGACGAAGCAATCTCGCAGAGAAAGATTCGCGCTACGGGATTGCTTGGCGTTCGCTCGAAATGAATGTCGAACTAGAGCGTGGATGACATCTCGTCATCTCATCGCTTTGGCCATTTTGCTGAGCGTTTGCCCTATACAAGCTCAAGACAACCCCTATGTGGTTGTCTTGGGGATAGCACAGGATGGAGGCGTTCCTCAAGCAGGAAATGAATTCGAGGACGGCGATTCGACAAACACACGGCGCGTAGTCAGTCTTGGACTAGTCGATCCCGTTTCGGGCGAGCGGTGGTTGTTTGAAGCAACGCCAGACTTCCCCGAGCAATTGAGGCACCTGGATCGGATCTCACCGCGCGACGATAATCCCGGCCTCGACGGCATCTTTTTAACTCATGCTCATATCGGGCATTACACAGGCTTGATGTTCCTCGGCCACGAGGTAATCGGCGCCAGCGGCATACCCGTTCATGCGATGCCGCGGATGGCGGACTTCCTTCGCAGAAACGGTCCCTGGAGCCAGCTGGTTGCGTTTGAAAACATCCTGCTTCGCGAGATGACAGATGGCGAATCCGTTATCCTGAACGAACGCATTTCGGTCACGCCGCTGCACGTTCCGCATCGTCAGGAGTTTTCGGAGGTCGTCGGGTTTCGGATCGAGGGACCGAACCAATCCGTTCTTTTCATCCCAGACATCGATAGTTGGGAGGAGTGGGACACCCTGACAGGCTCAGGGCGCGTTGCTAACGGACGCATCGACAACGAAATCGCTCTCGTGGATGTTGCTTACCTCGATGCCACGTTCTACGCGAATGGCGAAATCCCGGGGCGCGACATGAGTGGCTTCCCCCACCCTTTCATCACGCACAGCATGGATCGGTTCGCGGTTCTTCCAGACGCTGAGAAAGCCAAGGTTCGGTTCATTCACCTCAACCACACCAACCCGGCATTGTGGCCGGATTCGGAAGCACGACGGACAATTGAAGCCAACGGCTTTCAAGTTGCCGAAGAGGGTGAGATCGTTCACCTGTGAACCTACTGTAGAAGATGAATCTTCTGGGAGGCCATGTGGTCACCGCTCTGAAGACGGACGAGGTAAACACCACTAGCAATTGGAACGCTGTGATCATTGAGCGCATGCCACTGGACCGTGTGCGAACCCGCCGGCAGCTCAAGATCAACAAGAACAGCGATGCGGCGACCCATCATGTCGTAGACCGCAACTCCGACGTGGCCTGATTCCGCAAGTGAATAGCCAACAGTCATCGCTTCGGTGAAGGGGTTGGGATATGTCGAATCAAGAGTGAAAGCACTGGATACTGGTACCTCGCCCCCACTATTAGTGGTGGCTTCCCCGTCTAGAAAGAGAATCCACGCCGCGCCACGATGACTGCCGCCGTCGTCGTCGAGGCTTGCGCCGACGGCGAGCTCGGTTACTCCGTCGCCATCCAAGTCACCCAACACAGCTACTGATGAGCCAAAATCGTCCTCATCGTCGAGCATGCCTGTGAAGCCACCTTCTGTGCCTGAGATTCTCTCGTGGGCCGCCACGGTGCCATCGTCGTGCAAGAAGAGAACCCATACCGCCCTGCGATCCGTGCCTCAGTCGTCGTCCGAAGCCGCACCGACGACGAGATCCGTCACGCCGTCTCCGTCTAGATCTCCAACGGCTGCCAGCGAGAATCCGAACACGTCTTCATCGTCAAGCGTGCCAATGAACCCGCCCTCAGTCGAGGATATTTTTTGGTGGGCTTTCACGGTCCCATCTGCTTGAAGGAAGAGCACCCAGACTGCTCCGTTGGATGGTCCGCCGTCCCCGTCTCGTCGTGCCCCTACAGCGAGGTCGCGGATGCCGTCGCCGTCGAGATCGCCCAAAGCCGCTACAGAAAATCCAAAGACGTCGCCATCCTCGAGGCCACCGGCGAAGCCGCCCTCCGTGTCGGAGATTTTTTGGTGGGAGGCAACGGTCCCGTCGGCATTGAGGAAGAGCGTCCAAACTGCTCCGCGAGCAGACCCCCCGTCGTCGTCTAGTTGTGCTCCAACAGCGAGCTCTGTAACGCCAGTGCCGTCAAGATCACCCAACGCCGCTACAGACCAACCGAAGTAGTCATCGTTCTCGAGAAAGCCAGTGAATCCGCCTTCGTTGCTGGAAATTTTCTGGTGATTGGCGACCGTGCCGTCGGCAATGAGGAAAAGCACCCAAACCGCACCTTGGTCCGTGTGAACTCCGTCATCATCACCGTAAGCGCCCACGGCGAGATCGGTCACTCCGTTGCCATCTAGGTCACCCAATGCTGCCACTGAACG
>JAHEJB010000055.1 GCA_024639085.1 Rubricoccaceae bacterium
TCGAGTTGTGTACTTGCTTCGGCGTAAAGTTCGGGGTACCACGCTCGGAAAATGGCGTAGGCCACAAACATCCCACCGAAGAGAAGGATTTCGGTGACGAGGAACAGCCACATGCCGAGCTTGGAGGCTTCGAACTGCTGCTGAGGATTCGCGAAGTAATGCTGGAGGTTCGCCGGATGAAGCTCACCGTCGTACCCTCGAACCATCACGTCGTGATGCTCGTGGCCATGCCCGTCGTCGTGCGCGTGCGGCTCAGCGACCGTAGTTGTGTGATCTGCCATAGTTCAGAAAGGACAAGGCGTCAGTTCGAGTCTTCGGTGGGTTTGTTTGGCTGCGGTGCGCCAACGGTTACATCAGGAACAGGGGCAGTCCCACCCGCGGTCATGGCTCCATCGCCACTGTAAACCGCGTAGTAGTCGTAGGGGCCGTGCGTGACCAGTGGCGTAGCGTGGAAGTTGTGCGGATCGGGTGGCGTAGAGCAGGCGCTCCACTCGAGCGTTACTGCACCCCACGGATTGCCCGGCGCGAGCTTTCCGCGAAAGAGCGACCAGATGCCATTGTACAACACAATCAACAAGCCGAGACCCAGCACCCAGCTACCCACTGTCGAAACCTGATGCAGCGGCTCTAGCCATGGCATATCGGGATAGTCGTAGTAACGACGCGGCATTCCCTGGCTTCCCATTATGAACTGGATGAAGAAGGTCAGGTTGAAACCAAGGAAGACCAACAGGGCTGAAAGCTTCCCAAGTCTCTCGCTGTAAAGCCTGCCTGTCATCTTCGGCCACCAGTAGTGGAGGCCGCCAAGCATCGCCATTACCGTTCCTCCCATCATTACGTAGTGGAAGTGGGCCACAATGAAGTACGTGTCGTGCAGGTGGATATCTACCGCAAGCGCACCCACCATGATGCCCGTTACGCCACCAATCGTAAATACGAAGAGGAAGATCAGCGCGTAGAGCATCGGAGTCTGTAGCCACACGCTGCCCTTGTACATCGTTGCCACCCAATTGAAGATCTTGATTCCGGACGGGATGCCGATCAGAAACGTGATCATGGAGAACACAACGCTCGAAAGCGGGCTCTGGCCGCTGGTAAACATGTGGTGTCCCCAAACGAGGAAGCCAAGCAACGCGATCGCCACGGATGAGAGCGCAACCAGTTTGTATCCAAAAACCTTCTGACGGCTGAACGTGCCCATCAACTCACTGATCACGCCAAACGCGGGCAGGATCATGATGTACACGGCCGGGTGGCTGTAGAACCAGAAGAAGTGCTGGAACAGAACAGGGTCTCCGCCAAGCGCGGGATCGAAAATGCCGACGCCGAGAAAGATCTCGAGAGCCAGCAACGCCATCGTAATGCCAATGACCGGCGTAGCCAGAATCTGAACTATGGCAGTCGCATAAATCGACCAGAGGAAGAGCGGTAGCCGGTTCCATGTCATCCCGGGCGCGCGCATCTTGTGGATGGTCACGATGAAATTCAGTCCCGTCAGGATCGATGAGAAGCCAGCGATGAACACGCCCAATCCTACGGCGAGGACTGCCGTCGTCGTTTCCTTTGAATACGGCGTATAGAATGTCCAGCCTGTATCTACGCCGCCCGTCGTAATGGAATAAAGCATAAAGAGGCCGCCGATCCAATACAGATAGAGCGACATCAGGTTGAGGCGGGGGAACGCCACGTCCTTCGCTCCAATCATCAACGGCAAATTGAAGTTGCCCAACGCTGCCGGGATGCTTGGAATGATGAACAAGAACACCATCACCACACCGTGCATCGTGAACACACGGTTGTAGGCGTCCGCTCCCATGATCGTTTCACCAACCGTGAACAACTCCAGCCGAACAAACAGTGCAAGGATTCCACCAAGCGCGAAGAAAACCGACACGGAGATGAGATACATCATCCCGATCTTCTTGTGGTCCACGGTCGTCATCCAGTCCTTAAAGTGGAACCAGAACTTGGCAAACCCCTTGGTGCCTTCCGGCGCCATGGGCTGCTTCAAGTAATTATGGACAGGCTCGTGCCCCGGCGGATAGGCCGAGGTTGCTGGAGTAATTGGAGCCGATTGTGTCAGTGTTGCCATAAGGCTAGGAACTAGTTCGCAGCACAAGCGCGCCACATTTCACAGATCACTATTGAGTTGGTTCGGAGTCAGTTGCTATGGAATCTGTTGCGACTCCAGGTTCAGGGACAGCCATGCTTGTATCAGCGGCCGTTGCCACGCCATTGATTTCACGTATGTAAGCTGTCAAACCGCGTATCTCCGCGTCGGTTAGGAAATCATAAGGAGGCATGGACGGTGGAAAGCCTTCCGTGATGTACGCGCCCGGCTCCACAATAGACTGACGAACGTAGTTGTCATCCACGACGCCAGACTCGCTGCCGGGGCGCTCCGCACCCCAGCTACCCTGCCACGTTGGCCCAACCAACGACGACCCGTCGATGGAGTGGCACGTGTTGCAGCTGCGCGACGTGTACAATTCCTCTCCAAACTCCGCAGGCGGAATGTCTTCTCCCCCACCGCCCCCAGACGCCAGATACTCATAAAATGCATCTCTGCCAACGACTCGAATCTTCGCACCCATGTTGGAGTGGCCTGTACCGCAGAATTCGGTACACACAACCTGATACACACCCTCTTCGGGCGCGTCAAACCAGACGTACGTGTAGCGGTTGGGAACAACGTCGTGCTTGATGCGGAATGCAGGCACGAAAAAGCTATGCAGCACGTCTGTCGCGCTCATCACAAATTTGATGGGCTGACCGGCTGGAACGACGACTTCGTTCTGTGTGATCATGCCGTTCGGATACTCGAACGTCCAGAACCACTTCTGACCATTCACCCGGATCTCGTAGGCGTCGCTAGGCGCGAGGCTCGTATCGACGTAGGCGCGGAATCCCCAGAAGAACACAACCATGACGAGGATCGTAGGGATGACCGACCAGGAGATCTCCAGCCACTTGCTTTCATGAACCGGGCGCGGGTGCTCGGCGTGAGACTTGCGGCGGTACTTCCAGGCTAGCCACCCCATTCCAATGGCCACGCCAATGGTAAGAATTGTGCTGGACCACAGGATGAAATAGAACGCGCTGTCAATGACGTGCGCGGTCGTCGAACTTTGCGGAGGTAGCCACATCGTGCCACCTTCCGTCCAGAATTCCGTGCGCCCTTCCGGGGCAACGGCATCCTGTAGAGCAAAAAGCATCGAAGCCAATATCATGGCAGATACGTTAGTCGGTTGTTAGCCCCGTGTCGAGGTTGAACTGCGCAGAGGTACTACCTCGTTTGCGTTCACGCAACCACATAGGGACGAAGAATGCAGCCATAACCAGAAGAAGCAGCGCACCGCCGAGCTTCATGATGTTGGCAATGTAGAAGGAATACGAGCGGGAACTCGTGTCGTACTGAAAACACGTCAGCAGAAAGCGGTCGAGCGTGGACCCTACCGTGCCCTGGCCCGCCTCAACAGTCGCAAGTCGGAAGTCACGCGGGTTGTGCTGGATGCCGTAGAGATACCGCGTTATCGTGCCCTCGGGGCTGATGAACACGAGAATTGCGTTGTGAGCGAACTGCTGGGTCGCCTCGTCCCACTCGAAACCAAAACCGATCTCATCGGAAAGTGAGCGGATGGCTTCTTCGCTTCCCGTCAGGAAATGCCAGTTTAGAGCAATGTCAGGTTTGCCGGATTCCGTCCTCTGGACATACATCGCCTTCGCCGCTGCGGCGCGCTCCGGCCCTTCGCTGTGGTTGAAGGAAACATTCACTACTTCGAAGTCGCTGCCTGGAGTCAGATCCGTTTCGATGATCGCTTGCGAAACCCCATCGAGAACAAGGCTGCAGAGCATCGGGCAATCGTGATAGGCAAACGAGAGTATCACGGGCCTATCCTGCCCGAAGTAGTCACCAACCCTCACGCTCTCTCCGTCGCTATCGACAAACTCCGTATCGAATGAAATCTGCTCGCCGAGATGTTCAACGACTGTGACTTCGGGCACGTCCGCACCATCGATCGGCTGCGCTTCGAGAGATTGTGCCAAAACCTGCCCTGCCATCACCACTGTGGCGACAGAGATGAACAAGCATATCGTCAGGGCGCGGCGAATCATTCTACTGCTCCTCTGTGGCTGATTCTGCAGGTTCCTCCGCAGGTGGTGCTACTTCCGGCTGAATCTCAGCGGTCGAATCCGGGGGAAGGAATATCGCTTCCTCAGGAATGTCGCTGGACTGTATCGCTGCCGCGGGATGCAGAGTCAACCAGGCCATGTTGAAATCGACGCGAGAGGAAAGTGTTGCTTCACCACCGATCGATGCCCGATCGACAAGCTGCATCGCCGCGTCGATTGGGATACGAAAACGGCCCTCTCCTTCCGGGCTAACCGAATAGTGAGCGAAGACATTCTCGGCCTCAGCGCGAAGTTCGCGCTGTTCGATATAGCGATCTGCGGGCACGTCTTCTGCTACACCGCGGGCTTTGTCGCGCTGGGTTACGAAGAACATGAAGTACAGGGCAAACACGAGTGCTGCGATCGACAAAATAGTCGCGAGCATCATCCCGAAAAGCTGGGACGACTCTATCCCCTCTTCTTCAACGCCGATCCCTGGGTCGATTTCGTGCGCTTCTCCAGCAGGGTCGCCCGACAGATGGTCCTCAAGTTTATCTACAGCTGATGTGACCAAACCTTCAAGCGGTCCATTCGGCTCAATCTCCTCTGGCCGAACTGCTTCGCTTTCTTCAGAAATTTCAGGAGTATCGTTGGCAGGTTCGTCCATCTGCGGTGTTTAACGTGCGGGCATGCCCGCTGTTTTCGAAGCGATCGCAAAGGCATCGTGAATCGTTAGCGTGGCGAACGACTTCGTTCGCCGTTGCGACTACACGTTCTCGAAGCGCACTGCGTCCGCGAAGTAGGGATCGTTGTACGGTGTAAGGCTATGTCGTCCGGCGCGCCAGAACGTTGCGCCGAGGAATATTCCGAACATCCCAAACCATGCTGTGAAGTCAACCAGCCGCAATCCGGCTTGCTGCGAACTGGAGACGTCGGCAAGACCAACAACGCCGTCAAAGCCAGCAGCGACGGCGTGACCTGCTTCAGCAGCATGCGCAGACGCCGTGTGTGCAGCCTCTCCGACAATAGTCGGCATAGCGAGCCAGAACAGATCCACCCACTGCATGACCAGAATCCAGACGCACATCAGCGCAAAGAATGGTAGCACTCGCTTGCTGATTTTCGGCAGCAGCAGGAAGAACGGGATGATGAAGTGCCCGATGACCAGAATCCAAGTAAAGGTCTCCCAGCCGTTCGAGAAGCGGTCGGCGTACCACTGGATTTCCTCCGGCAGGTTGCCGTACCAGATCAGCATGTATTGGCTGAAGGCGATGTACGTCCAGAAGACAACAAAGCCGAACATGTACTTGCCAATGTCCTGGTAGTGCTCCGTGGTAATCTCATTCCCTAGCAGTCCGCTGCGCCGGAATGCCATTGCAATAAGAGCAAGGACCGCCAACGACGACAACCAGCTTCCGGCGAAGAAATAAACGCCAAAGATGGTTGAGAACCAGTGGGGGTCGAGGCTCATCAGAAGATCGTACGACGCAAAAGAAGTAGCCACGGCACAAAGTGGAATGCCCCAGGCGCTCAGTTTACGCAGTTTCCGTGTATTCTCTTCCGTTGGCTCGGTGTCCTGCTGGACGGAAAGCTTGTAAACGCGGAATCCCAAATACGACCACAGCGCGAAGTACAGAACGACGCGCACGATGAAGAAAGGGAGATTCAGGAAGCCCTGCTTGCCCGCGAGAATTGGGTCGTAATGATCGCCGCCTACCTCATACAGATCCGCGTGCGTCCAGTGGAACAGGTCGTGCATGCCGAAGAGCAGGATCGGAATGCCAAGCAGGAATAAAAGCGGGAAGTTCGCAACTAGCATCTCAGGAATGCGCCGGATCGTCACGTTCCAGTGCGCCTTCACGATGTGATGGATCATCACAAAGAACAGTGCGCCTACAGCGATAGACACGCAGAACATCCACCCAACGAGGTAGGCATACCAGAATCGTTGGGAGTCTCCGCCGAGACCGACCAACGACAAGGCCAGACAGGCGATGCCGATACCCAGTGGAACCGCCCACCAACGATAGTCGCCGGAAAGCTGGAACTTCCGTGCCACTTGGTCACGGTCCGAGTCGACGGGGTCGAGGAAGAGACGAGTTAGTGGATTCGCCATGTTTCGCTTAGTGGAGGCGTGGGAGCGCTAAATCGAGCGCTGCCCTAATTTGGCACGTTCACGTTGGGGTTGGATGTCGCGAGACGGTCGAGCTCGGGTTGTGGGACGTCTTCCGGACCCGCATCCTGCGAACGCTGAAGGGCTCGGATGTAGGCCACAATGGCCCAGCGATCAGCTGGCGCAATCTCGTGCCCGTAGCTCGGCATCGAGCGAACGCCGTTCGCAATCACGTCGTAGAGATAACCGTCGGGCGCGCTGCGTAGAAAGTCTGAGTGATAGGTCGGGGCTGGAACGAAGCCGTAGCCCTGCCCACCGTTGCCCGCCATGATGATTCCACGACCATCACCGGCAAAACCGTGGCAAGGCGTACAGTAGATATCGTACCGCTCCTGCCCGCGCGCCATCAATGCGGCGTCTACAACCATCGGATTCGTCGGAACGAAATCTCCTGAAGCGCTACGACCTAATTCAAGCGGAGCATTGGCTGTCGTACGCAGATGTCCGCGAGCCACCGTGCCAGGAACCGGCATGCGCATGGACGAGCCGTCGGCGAAGAACGGATTCCGCTCCTGCTCTTCGAATCGCTGCTGGTGGTCCATGTTAGGGTTCGGATGGATCGGCGGCTTTTCCGACTTCATACCACGGCACCCCGCCAGCACCAACGGAAGCGCCACGGCAGCAATGAGCACGATGTAGAATGATCGAGTCATGAATTTCATGCGTCGGGGTTCACGTCCTCAGCGCCGTCGTGGCTGACATATTCAATGGCGAGCGCTCCTTCTTCAGACAGGGCCTTCGCTGTTGAAGCGCGGTCGAACTGGCTGTCAGACTCCTGGATGTGCAGGAAGAAACCGTCGTCGGTTGCGCGGACAAAGCGATCCGAGAAGAAAAGTGGATTGTAGGGTTTGGGGAGCGCGTTCAGCGCAAGCATCCCTCCCACCGCTGTGAGCGCCGAAAACAGAATCGTAAGCTCGAAGATGATGGGCACACTCGGCTCAACTGCGAAGAGTGGCTTGTTCGAGATGTTGATCGGATAGGCGACCGCACTCGTCCACCACTGAAGGAGGAAGCCGAGAGCACAGCCTGTCAATCCGCCGATGAAAACGAGATAGCCGAGGAGGCTCGTGCCGAGGCCCATTGCTCTATCCATCCCGTGAATCGGGAATGGCGTGAATGTGTCGAGCCGCGAATAGCCTCGCTTGCGCAATGCTTTAACCGCATGAACTAGGGCGCCTGGATCAGAAAACTCAGCCAGCAAACCCACATTCTGATTTGCGTGTTCGGCAAATTTCTGCTTGATCGAATTAATCATCGGCCCACCTCATCAGATTTAGCGGGAACGGCTTCGACCGTGGCTTCTGAAGCATCGCCAGCAGCGCCGTCGCCGTGGGCATGGTCGTAAAAGTGCGGATTAGCCTGTGGCATTACTCCCTTTATCTCGGCTATGGCAACCATCGGGAAGAAGCGGAGGAACAGGAAGAAAAGCGTAAAGAAGAGCCCAAACGTGCCGATGTAGAGCCCCGCATCCCAGATGGTCGGTGAGAAGTAATCCCAGCTGGAAGGCAGATAATCGCGGTGGAGGCTCGATACGACGATCACGAAGCGCTCGAACCACATCCCGATATTCGTCGTGATGGAGATGAAGAACATCACTCCAATCGATCTTCGGAATTTCTTGAACCAGAAGAGTTGCGGGAAGATGAGATTGCAACTCATCATGATCCAGTACGCCCACGCATAGTCGCCAAACATGCGGTTTCGGAAGGCATACTGCTCGTAGGCAACGCCACTGTACCACGCCATAAAGAACTCCGTGATATAGGCAAAGCCCACAATCGTACCCGTCACCAAGATGATGATATTCATCTTCTCCAGGTGATCCAGCGTGATGAGATTCTCCAGATTGTAGGCCTTCCGCGCTACGATCAGCAGCGTGAGTACCATCGCGAAGCCGGAGAAGATGGCGCCCGCGACGAAGTACGGTGGGAAGATCGTCGTGTGCCAGCCAGGCACGATGGACACGGCAAAGTCGAACGAGACGACCGAGTGCACAGAGAGAACCAGAGGTGTCGCGAGACCCGCGAGGATCAGGTATGCACGCTCGTAGTGCCGCCAGTGACGGTTCGAGCCCGTCCAGCCCATCGAAAGGATGCCATAAATCTTTTGGCGAAGACCAGTGGCGCGGTCGCGGATGGTGGCGAGATCAGGAATAAGACCTGTGTACCAGAAAAGCAGCGAGACAGTACCGTAGATGGAAACTGCGAAAACGTCCCACATCAGAGGACTCTTGAACTGTGGCCACATAGCCATCTGGTTCGGCACGGGAAGCATCCAGTAGTCAAGCCACGGACGTCCCGTGTGGAACGTCGGGAAAACAAGAGCACAGGCCACGGCGAAGAGAGTCATCGCCTCGGCTGCACGGTTGATGGACGTCCGCCATCGTTGCCTGAAGAGGAAAAGAATCGCCGAAATAAGCGTTCCGGCGTGGCCGATACCGACCCACCAAACAAAGTTGACGATAGCCCAACCCCAGCCAACCGGGTTGTTCACGCCCCAGGTTCCGGTGCCATTCCAAACGAGGTAGGAGATGGAGAGACCAAAAATCCCCATCAGAAAAAGAGCGACCGAAAAACCAAAGAACCAGAAAAGAGGCGTCTTCTTCTCCGTGTGTCCGGCAACCAGTTCGGTGACATCGTGAAACGAAAGGTTGCCCGCTACAAGCGGCGCGTCTGCGAGTGTCTTCGGAACGCCGTCTGGGTACGCGAGCGAAGTATCGTGATATGTGGAAGTCGTCGCCATAATCAGGCTTCAGCGTGCGAAGCAGCGTCGTGGGACGGCGCGGCCTCGGCAAGGCTAGGGTGAGGATTACGAAGACGGGCTAGGTAACTAGTGCGCGGCTTCACCGCGAGTTCGGCCAATACATCGTAGCTGCGCGGACTATGCTTGCTCTTGGCCACAGCCGATTCCGGATCGGCGATATTGCCGAAGGTGATGGCATCAGACGGACAGGCCTGCTGACAGGCTGTCGAGATCTCACCATCACGGAGCGGGCGGTCCTCAATGTGCGCGTACTGCTGGGTCCGACGGATACGCTGTACGCAGAAGCTGCACTTCTCCATCACGCCGCGGAAGCGCACCGTCACGTTCGGGTTCTGTGCCATTTGGACTTCCAGTGGCAGAGTCTTCGTCCAGTTGTAGTAGTTAAATCGGCGGACCTTGTACGGGCAGTTGTTCGAGCAATACCGCGTCCCAATACAACGGTTGTACGTCATTTCGTTGATGCCGTCTGGACTGTGGCTTGTCGCTGCAACCGGGCAGACAGACTCGCACGGCGCGTTTTCGCAGTGCTGGCACATCATCGGCTGAACGACCATGCCGGGGTTCGCTGTGTCGCCGGTATAGTAGCGGTCGACGCGGAGCCAATGCAGTTCGCGTCCGCGCGACACCTGATCCTTGCCCACGACCTGAATGTTGTTCTCGCTTTGGCAAGCAACCACACAGGCATTGCAACCAGAGCATGTGTTGAGGTCGATGCTCATCCCCCACTGCTGGTCCGAATACATCGCGTTGGCAATGCGCGGATCCGAAGAAGCGGATTCCGGCTCCGTCCAGAGTGGCGGGTAGGCGTCCCATGGCGTGTTATCAAGAACATGCTCTTGATGCTTAATGACCTCCGGATCGCTTAAATAGTCTTCGAGCGTCGACATTCGCACGATGTTGCGACCCTCCATTGAGCCGTGATCCTGGGTCGTGACCAGCATCATCGAATCGCCGGTCGAGGCAATGTTCGAAACGCTGGCAACCGCCATGCCGCCCAGCGAGCGCATCGGAGCCACGTTGGATCCAACACCATTGGCAACGGGGCCTGGGCTGTAAATGTCTACGTCGCGGTCGAAGAGACGCGCCAGGAGATTCCTGTCTGCGTGCTGGCGCTCAGAAGCCAGGTTGCGTCCGTAGCCCAGATCAACCGTAATGGAGCCATCAGGATGCCCCTCCTGAACCCAAACTGGCAGATTGCACTCAACGCCGTTCACGGTCAGCGTGATGATGTCCGCCGTGACCTTGCCTTTCGAAAGGTCCAGACTGGCACCATGCGCATCCGCTGTCGCCTGGCTCATCACCGCTGCATTATCCCAAACCATCTTGGAGACAGGGTGCGGGAGTTCTTGCATCCATGCGTTGTTTGAGAACGCGCCGTCATGCATTTTCGGCGACGTACGGAAAACGATTTCCGTCTCGCCGTCGTCTATTGTTGGAAGGCCAGTTAGATCTACCGCGGCTCCTGCAACTCCAGCCGTGGCGTACTGCGAGTTGGACACGAAACCATCGTGGAGTGCCGTACGCCATGCATCTTCAGAACCGAGCGCAGGGCGAAGATTCCCACGAACTAGATCATATCCACCTATCGCCTGCCCGGTGGCAAACAGGTTGAGAACTTCCAGATTGGAATGTGCGGCCTCATATAGAGGTGCAATCAACGGCTGCACAATCGACAGCGTGCCATTCCATGCGCGGCCATCGCCCCATGCCTCAAGGAAGTGCGTCGACGGAACGTGCCAGGAAGAAAGCTGACCAGTCTCGTCTCGATGAAGGCCGACGTGGACGGAAGTAGCCACGCTGCCAAGCGCCTCGCTAAAGTTGAGATCCGCAGGGAGGCTATAAACAGGGTTCGTGCCGAGCATCAGCAGAAGCTCAACGCGGCCTGCCTGCATATCGCTGACAAGAGCTGGAAGGGATTCCGACAGCGGCGTAACTGGAGCAGAGCCTGTTTCGAGGTACTCGACGACATTCCTACCTAACTGCGCGTTCAGGGCAGCACACAGGGCGTGGACTTCTACCGGCTGAGTGGTACCTGCTACAAACGCTGCGTTGCCACCTGCAGCCAGTGCATCCTGAATGATGGCCTGAACCATTGGGTCGTTTGCATACACAGCGGCTCCACGCGAACCATTTCCGACGCCGAGGCCTTGCCCAACAGCTGCAGCCAAATGCGATATATCACATGCACGCATCGCCTTGCGGTGGTCAGCCATCCCCCCAGTGCCTGTGAACGTGCTCTCGAATGCATAGAGGCGGCTCATCGACCCGCGCTCATCCATATTGCGGCTCGCAGCGTATTCGCGGCTGTTCCAGACGGTGTTCGGGTCCTCGGAACCAATGAAGTCGGCGTCGAACGACACAATGACGTCCGCACCAGAGAACTTGTAAAGAGGACGGAGAGGACGGCCAAAGGCGGCTTGTGTGCCCAGCGCAACCACATCGTCGCCGTTGGGATGCATCTCAATCCAACGCGACCCGGGGAACCGTTGCTCGAACTGCTGACGAACACGTGCCAGGGAACTTGACGAGGACGGCTCAGCGATGACGGCAACCGAAGCGCCGTCCACATTCGTTGCCTGAACGGCTGAAACAAAGGCCTGCCACGTCGAAGCCGCACCGTTAGAATAGACCGTACGGGAACGGTCTGGATCGTACATGTTCAGAATGCTGGCCTGCGCGAACACGCCCGACTTCCCGAGGCTTACTGGATGCTCAGGATTGCCTTCGATCTTGGTTGGGCGGCCTTCGTAGCTCTCAACCAACAGCGCCTGAACGGCTCCACCGAAAGGCATGGCCGTCGCGTAGAAGTTAGGAAGGCCCGGTATAATCTCTTCGGGCTTGCGCGCATAGGGCAATATCTGTTCGGTCGGGCGCCGGCAGCCTGCGAGGCCTGCCATCGCCATCGACGCACCCATAACCTTGAGAAACGTTCTGCGAGAGGGTCCCGCGTCACCTTCAAGTTCGTCGGCATCTGTCGCGCCCGGCATAAACTCATTAGAGCGGAACGCGGCGTAATCGGGTGTATCAGCCAGATCTTCCCGGCTGCGCCAAACTCTTGGCGCGCCATCAGCTAAAACATCGGCCGGGCTGAGAACGTCGAGGTCGATCATGTTGTGGCTAGTTGGAGATCGCTCTTGGCATCCACCAAGAGCTGCCAACTAATAGTGACAAGCTGAGCAGTTCTGTGGGGGTTGGATGCCTTCCGCCTCAACTCGAGCACGGTTAGCATCTACATAGGCGGCAAAGGATTCACCATCAGCACGGACTTCCTCGTTGAAGCCCATTTGCACGACAGCGGCAGGATCGCGGAGGTGTTCTTCAGGATTACGGTGACAGTCCAAGCACCAACTCATCGAAAGGGGCTCCTCCAGCGAGACCACTTCCATCTGGTCTACGCGTCCGTGGCAACTCTCACATCCAACGCCAACGTTAACGTGCGCGGCGTGCGAGAACTGAACGTAGTCAGGAAGGAAGTGCACGTTCACCCACGGAATTGGCGTTCCCGTAGCCCAGCTTTCCCGCACCGGCAGGAGCTTCAGCGACTCCGTCCGCACTTGTGAGTGGCAGTTCATGCATGTCTGCGTGCTCGGAATGTTGGCGTGCTCGCTGGTCTCCACATGGTTGTGGCAGTAGCGACAATCAATTGCAAACTGGCCTGCGTGCTGTGCGTGGCTGTACGGGACAGGCTGCGCGGGCTGATAACCGACGTCCGTAAACCGTGGCGAGAAGTAATACCAGATGACAAGTACAACCACGATTCCGCCGCCTAATGCTCCCATCAGAGAGACGGCGGGCAGTGAGTTTGCCTTACGAGGAAAGATCTGCGGCATCGGCGCGATGAACCGGCCCCTTCAGGCCGCTGGGTGAGACGCGTGGGATTGTGGATGCTGGCGACGGTGAAGGTAGAAACCCGCACTCGTAAGGCTGGAGAAGATAGTTTGAAACCCCGTGGGAAAGCACGAGGAGGAGACCCATTTGGAGATCAATATTTTCACTGCCTCTCTTTGCGTGGATTTGTCTTAACGAGAAATCGAAATCGTGCGTTCAACAGCACCGACGCAGTAGCAAGCCCGGCAGTTAGGCCCATCCAGATTCCTCGGGCTTCGAGGCCGAACACGAATGCCAGAATTAGTGCAGTCCCAATTCCAACGACCCAGTACGACGCGGCTCCGATCAACATGGGAACGCGCGTGTCTTTGAGTCCGCGCAACGCGCCAGCCGCTGTGGCTTGGGCTCCGTCAAACAATTGAAAGACACCTGCGATGGCCAGCAACCCGGCGGCAAGTTGAATGACGGCCTCATCAACCGGACCCGCGGCATTCTGCCCTGTGTAAACCCAAACAACCCATTCCGGCTTAAACCAGAACAGCATCGCAGATCCGAACATGGCCGTTGTCCCCATTGCTATCGCCGTCCATCCCGCCCTCTGGGCTCCAGAGGAATCTCCGGCACCTGTTGCCTGACCAACCCGTACAGTGGCCGCCATCCCGATGCCCAGCGGCACCATAAACGTCACGCTGGATGCATTCAGAGCGACCTGATGAGCAGCGAGCGCGGTGGTCCCGAATAAGCCAATGATGATTGTGGAGGCTGTGAACAGCCCGGCTTCCAGCCCGAAACTTGCTCCGATCGGCCAGCCGAGCGAAAGCAGATTGCGGAAGCGTTCACGATCCGGCTTGCGTAATCCGGCGAAAACTTCATACCCCTTCAACTCAGTCGACGAGAGCACGTAGGCAGCCATCATGCAAAACATGGCGGTCATCACGATGGCCGAACTTACGCCACAGCCAGCCAGCCCCATGGCCGGGAATCCGAGCTTTCCGTACATGAGCACCCAGTTTCCACAAGCGTTGATTAGTACGGCAAAGAGAGTGATGATGAGTACAGGACGCGGCCGGGCCAAGCCCTCACAAAAGCCGCGAAGTGCGGTGAACCACAGGTTCGGAAGAATACCCCATCGGATGGCCAATAGGTAGTCTCCAGCCAAGACCGCGGCCTCCGGCTCCTGACCGACAGCTAACAAGAAATGCTCAGAGAAGCTTAGGAGAATCAGAAATGGGACTCCGAGAGCCGTCGCCAGCCAGAGGCCTTGTCGCGCGGAGCGCCCCACTTCGGCGACATCTCCAGAACCGACGGCTTGGGCAACCATCGGATTCACCGCCATCACCACACCAATGCATATGAGGAGAAGGGTGAAGAACAACGTACTCCCCAATACACCCCCTGCCATTGAGACGGTCCCAAGCCGCCCGATCATCATCACATCCACGAAGCTCATCGCCATTTGAGCGAGCTGCGTGAGGGCGAGCGGCGCCGCTAACAAGAACGTGGCACGAACCTCGCGTCGAATGGAAAGATGCGGAGGCATCGTACGTCTCTACTCCTTGGGGGTGAATTGCCGGGAAGGTACGTGGGGCCTAAACCGATACGCCCGCGTTTCGCATACGGCCTCTTTATCACATAACCTTACCGTAACGACTGTATCTTGCACGTCTATGCGCGCCTCACCAGTTCAGACCCATCCGGTCTCTACGACGATCGCTGAAACGCCCGACGTTTCGGTCATTATTGTCAATTATAACGTACGGGAGTTCCTCGAACAGGCGCTGGAGTCGGTTGATCGTGCATCAATGGGCCTTGCTGTGGAAACGTTTGTCGTAGACAACAATTCGGCCGACGGCTCGACGGAAATGGTGGCCGAGCGTTTCCCACATGTCCGTCTGATAGACAATGAAGAGAACGTCGGGTTTGCTGCCGCCAACAACCAGGCGATTCGCGAAGCGTCAGGGCGCCACCTTTTGATTTTGAACCCGGACACCCTTTTACAAGAAGACACGCTGCACACGCTTGTACGCTTTATGGACGAGCACCCCGACGCTGGGGCAGCAGGGTGTAGCATCCTAAACCCGGACGGCACGTTTGCCCCGGAGAGCCGCCGCTCCTTCCCTACTCCTTCCGTCGCTTTTTACCGCCTAACTGGACTGAGCCGGTTCTTCCCGCGGAGCCCCATCTTTGGTCGCTACAACCTCACATACCTCCCTATTGATGAGGAGAGTGAGGTTGACGCGCTTTCTGGCTCCTGTATGATGGTGCGCCACGCATCACTCTACGAAGACAACGCTGGAGCTAAAACGCAACACTTGGAACAACATGGCGCTGGGCTTTTAGACGAGGGTTTCTTCATGTACGGCGAAGACCTCGACTGGTGCTACCGTATCCAGCAACACGGTTGGAAGATCTACTACACGCCTGAAACGAAGATTATCCACTACAAGGGCGAGAGCACGAAGAAAGGCGAATTACGCTACGTCCGGCTTTTCTACGGCGCCATGCTGCGCTTCGTGGAGAAGCACTTCAGCGGCAATCCCGAAACTGGCGTTCTTCAACGGAATGGCTCACGCCTGCTTGCGCTTGGTATCCGCGTTGGCATTCTGGTCCGCGCGCTACTAACATTTGTCGGACGGGCGTTTTCAAGTGTGGGGCCAGTCTTGTTGGATTTGCTCCTCGTCTTTGGGGTTGTTGCCGCCACAGCTCGGCTATGGTCAGCAGGATTTGGCACTTCATTCTATTTGGTCGTTGCTCCTGCCTACGCTGCTACAGCGATTCTTGGAGTATCCGTGGCCGGTGGCTATCGAAGAGGTCGCCTTAAGCATCTCCGGCCCGTATTCATGGGGCTTGCTGGAGCTCTACTTTTTGTCGCCACGTTGTCTTTCTTCGTCAAGGATATTGCGTTCTCGCGCGCGGTGCTTCTCCTCGGCTTCATGGGAACCGGTGCCCTGCTGACTGCGAAGCGTCTAGTTCAACGGATTCGCAGCAAGGACCTTCGGCGAACGCTTCTCGTTGGTTCGCCCCACGAAGCGACCCGACTACGGCGTCTTGTAGGGCGAAGCATGAGGCCCTCGACGCTGCTCTTAGGTTACGTAGGAGATAAGACGATCCGCGGTGAAGACGGCTCGATCATTCATCTTGGACGCATGCGACATCTCCGTG
>JAHEJB010000178.1 GCA_024639085.1 Rubricoccaceae bacterium
GGCATGGAAGCAGCGGTTAGTCTCGATGGGCGATCTGGGGCGTATTGCTCGAACATCGCTCGTGCGTCCTTGTAGGCACTGCGAATTGCTGAAGCTTCCGCAATTCCACCGGATACCAAGCCCCGAGCACAGGCCATTGAATCAAGGGCCCTTCTTTTTCGGAACACCTTGGGCCATTCCTCCGGCGAGGTATTTTTGTAAAGCATCAAAAGGCTGTTGCGAAAGTTGAGGTACGTCTTTCGCGGATTTCCCTGCGGCAAGGAAGCGCCACCGAGGTGATACACCACGCTCCTTGGCTCCACTCGAACGCGCCATCCGGCACGCCACAATCGCCAGCACATATCAATTTCTTCCATGTGCATCTCAAAGCGCTCGTCGAGGCCGCCAATCGCCTCGTACGCGTCACGTCGGACTAACAGGCAGGCTCCTGTGGCCCAGCAGATATCGCGTGCGTCATCATACTGCCCGTGGTCTTCTTCAAGCGTCGAGAACAACCGACCACGAGCGAATGGATAACCCACCCTATCCAGAAAGCCGCCCGACGCTCCGGCGTACTCAAAGTGATCGCGATCTATGTGTTGAAGCAACTTTGGCTGGACTGCAGCCACGTCGTCCGTCGCCGCCAAAACATCTACAAGAGGTCGAAGCCAATCCGGCGATACCTCCACATCATTGTTAAGTAGGCAGACGTAGGGAGATGACGTCTGTTGCACAGCTTCATTGTTGCCACGTGCGTACAGCCAGTTTTCTGGGTGGTCGATGATCCGAACTGTTGGATATGCCTGAGCGAGCCAGGTCACCGTTCCATCCGTTGAGGCGTTGTCCGCGACAACGACTTCAAAGTCGGGATAATCCGTAGCCAACACATTAGGCAGGAACTGTCGCAGCAGCTCCAGGCCATTCCACGTTACTATGATGATGGATACTCGTGGGAGAAGCACGGATGTAGAGGAAGTACAATGCTCGGCCGAAACTACTTGCGTTGTCTACCTCTCACCCCATCACACAAAAACAGGTCGGCGCGACCTCATTGGCCCCACCACAGGCCCAGGCCGCGCCGACTATCCCACCACCAGCACGGAGGCCATGCTGGCTAGGCATTGGGCGTCTCGTTAACGAGATGCTGATGGTATAGACACCTACAGGTGCTTAGCGTAACCACGTGCGAAGATATTTTTAAAGAATGGCAACTACGTCTAGATATCTGCGATTTTGCAGTATGTCAGAAACCTCACATAGTCGGCCTTCCGTCAAGGAGGAGGCATTGGGTGTCCTGCGGCGATTCTGGGGATACAGCAGTTTTCGTCCAGGCCAGTGGGAAGCCTTGGAAGCGGTGCTGGCAGGGCGGGACGTACTGGCCGTATTGCCTACGGGTGGCGGCAAATCATTACTGTACCAAATTCCAGCCGTAGTGACCGAAGGTCTGACGTTGGTTATTTCGCCGCTGGTAGCTCTCATTGAAGACCAGGTTATGTCTCTTCAACACCGGGGGATTTCAGCAGGTAGTATTACGTCGTCGCTCACAACACGTGAAATTGATCAAGCTTGGACGGACGCAGAGTTTGGCAAGTACTCTCTTCTTTACATCACTCCCGAACGTCTGCAAACCGATGCCTTCAAAGCAAGAGCGGAGCGCCTGTCGGTCTCACTTCTGGCTATTGACGAGGCCCATTGTATCTCTGAATGGGGGCATGATTTTCGACCAGCGTACAGGCGAATTACCGAAGCCAGACCATTGCTGTCTGATGAGACTGGGAGGCCCACAACCGTACTTGCCGTAACGGCTACGGCCACGCCTGCAGTGCGGCGCGATATCGTTGAGCAGCTTGCACTTAAGGATCCGCACATTGTTGTGCGAGGGTTTGACCGCCCGAATATCACCTGGAGTGTGCTTCGGGAAGAGGACAAGCGAAGCAAGCTCATTGAGATTGCAGCGGCCCTGGAAGGGAGTGGGCTCGTGTATGCCGGAACGAGGAGACGCGCCGAGCTTTGGGCCGAAACGCTGCGAGGAGAGGGAATCGCCGCTGAATCCTACCACGCGGGACTCGATTCCGACGTTCGTTCAAGGGTTCAGCAAAGGTGGCTGGACGGAACGACGCGATTCATTGCTGCAACCAGTGCATTTGGTATGGGCATCGATAAGCCAGACGTCAGGGTAGTCGTGCATTTGGCATTACCTCCCACGCTCGAATCGTACTATCAAGAAGCGGGCAGAGTTGGGCGCGATGGGGGGAATGCACACGCGGTGCTTCTCGTTTCCAATGGGGATGAAGATCTACCTCGTGCATTCGCCGAAGAGGGGCATCCTGACGCCAAGACCATTCAGTCAGTGTATGATGCTGTGTGTAGCATCGCGCAAATTGCGATTGGAAGCGAGCCGGAGGGCCCCGTTTCAATCGATGTTGCGCTGGCAGCAAAGGTGACCAACTTGACGCCAATGTCGGTTAATGCCTCTATTGAGCGGCTTGCTACAGAAGGGGTCTGGCAAACCGTTCCGCAGCGAGCATCAGACATTCTGGTGCGAGCGAACGGTGGTCCAGACGTACTTCGCATGTATACGGAGCAGGCGATAGCGAACAAGAAGGAGTTGGCTGATTTCGTAAACAGCGTGCGTCGCTTTCTCCCGCCGGAAGCCTATTCGGGTTGGGCAAATGTTGACGTCAAGTCCCTGGCGAAACGTCTGGACATGAGCGTTCAACGCACTCATGACGGACTTGATTTCCTCGCAGATCGGGGCGTGCTAGAGCTTCTGTCGGCGGGTTCTGGTCTCCGCGTTGTATTCAACAAGGCCCGTTCAGAGAAGGTAGTACTGGATGTGAAATCGCTCGCGCAGTCGAGGCGAAGAGCCCTAACACAACTTGATGACGTTCTTCAATACAGTCGATCAGTTACCTGCAGACGACAGTTTCTGCTAGCCTACTTCGGTGAGCGTTCGGCAGCCCGGTGTGGAAACTGCGATGTCTGTTTTGGGCGACATCGCCCTCACGTTGTGACACCTGCTGACGAATCTCTTTTGCGTCGAATACTCACTCACGTGGAACAGGGCGATAGGCGCGATATCTGGCTTGATGGAGAAGGCATCTCAGCCTACAGGCGCGACGGTTTAGGGGACTGGCTGATAAACGAAGGGTATATAAAAATCACAGACCCGTTAACTGATCTACTCGCCCTCACGCCCAAGGGGCATCGACATACGGGATCTGACGTGTAGCCAATATTGCTCGGTTCGCATGTATTCCCGGGCAGCCGCAAAACAAAGAAGGGCATGGGAGACATCTCCCACGCCCTTGAAGGCCGATGCGCCAGGATGCCTTAACGAGAGATCTGCACGGACTCGCTAAAGGTGTCGCCTTCGACTTCAACCGAATAGCTGCCGGATTCAAGTCCTGGGCCACCAACTTCGAACGTCCGGGTTTGGTCGGCATAAAGCGTGTCATCAAAGATAACTTTGACGACATCGCCGTCGCTTTCCAGCAAGGTTACTTGTACATGCTGGCTCTCGGCAACGGTCAACGCCACGTGATCCGTTCCGCCGTTAGTGAAAACGTCCGAGAGGCGATACACACTCGGTGCGGCCACCTCTACCGTGACGGAGTCGCTGATACGTATAGCTCCACCCACATATTGAACGAGGCGGAAGTCATGCGTACCGGGCGATAGAGCAGGGACTTCAATTCGGTAGGGACCATTCGCAGCAATCTGCCCAACGTTCAAAAATCCACCGTTCTCGTGGCGTCCTTGCACGGTGAAAGGTGCCGACGCAGAGCCAGCTGGTTCCCAGGCTACCGTGGCCGATCCATCGTTCTCGCTGGCGTTGAACCGTGAAAGCGACATGGATTCTGAACTGCTCGGACGGACGACAAAAAGGCCACCTTCAACGCCGCTGATAACGATCGTGCCACTTTCGAAGTAAGGATATACGCTCCAAGCACCGTTGAACTGTGCTGCGTCGGTTTCTGGGAAGATGTCGAAGGCTGACGTGTTAACGAGTTCGCCATTTGCAATGCCGCTGATATCTAGAACGCGAAGACCCGACGTGTAATTGGCTTGGTACAGGTTGTTACCTAGCACATACATATTGTGGTCAGCCGAAGTGTTCTCAGATGTGTGGATTCCGATAAGGTCTGGAGCGTCCAGATCAACGAGGTCGAAAATCAGTGTGCGCGTGTTCGACACGTACCCCTGAATCTCATCTAGTTCATCATCGGCGATCACATACCTGTGGTCTTCCGTGAACCAATTCTGGTGGGTATA
>JAHEJB010000056.1 GCA_024639085.1 Rubricoccaceae bacterium
ACCTCCGACGTCCTCAGCATGGAGGGCGGCCCGATCCTCAACGAAGGTGATGCCTGTGTTGCGGAAAGTCAGTCCACGCACATCTACGCTGTCGGCGTCAATTCGGAGGATTACGCGCTGATCTTCGCCATCCAGTACAGCGCCCCGTTCGCCTACCAACTCGATTCTCTTGTCGACAACAATCGTTGGCTCTCTATACACACCATCGCGGACAACGACACGATCTCCTGGTTCGGCCTGCTGAATCGCGGCAGATATTGAGCGTCCATCAGGAGACGCTACATGGGTCGTCTGTGCTCCGACTAACCCAGGCAGGGCCAGGAATAGCGAGAGAAAGACGAGGCGAGGCATAGGCGGTGTGCTCAATGGCCGTGCGCGGGGTGGGACTCTGCCAAGTCTCTCTCAGCAAGCGCGAGCACGCCTTCCCAATTCAAAATCAGTCCGTCATTCTCAGCCGCTGCGGCATCTCGCAACTCAAGCGAGCTGTAAGCGGCCAGCCCGCTGCCCATTGGGCTTTGGATGCTGTTGCTTCGGAGGTAGTACGCTTGATTCGCGTCTACGAGCGTTCCTGGAGCATCAAAGGGTGTCACCCAAAATGAGAAGGCGTTGTTCGTTCCCTCGCCTTCGTCGGAGAGATACGCCGTCATGCATTCGATGGCATCAAACGGATATACTTTTCCGGTTGTGGAGACCAGTTCGGCTCCAAATCGGTCGTCCGAAACGGTCATTCGGCAGTGTGAACAAGGCGTCTCTCCTATAACCAGGGGTTGAGGCTCAGGACTACAGCCTGCGAGCATGCCAATCAAGAGCACCCCAGCGACGGCGACCTTGGCCTGTGGGGCCGCATCTGTCAATTGACTAGCCTCAGCCTTCGCTCTCCTCCGCCTGCGGAGTTCAACAACCGTAGCCACGATGCCCAACAGTAAAGCGGCGAATACTGCGAGCCCACCTGTGTCCGGCCACGAATGCGCAACGAAATTGAGCATGTCCTTTGAGCCAATCAAGGGGGGCTGATATGCCATTCCAGGAATCTTGATAGCCGCCTCTGGGTTGAGGTTGTGCCCGTAGTCGTAGCCCCACTTGTAGTAATCGACGAAGCCGACAGCCAGCAGAAGGGTGAACAGCCCAGTCCACAGGTAAAGCAGTGGGCGCTTTCCAAGGGCTGCGGAGAGGAGGCCCATCGCGATCAGAAAACCGAATAGCCACGGCATGATTTTGAGCTCGGGAATAGACTCGGGGACGATCTCTTGCATCCCGATATAGTGGTTGAGCCCGTTGATATTTTGGAGATCGTGCGGATTGACACCAGAAATTGTGTTGATCCTGATCTGCATCCCTATCCCTTGGGGATACTGTGGCGCTTCAAGTGATACCCTCCATATAGGGAGCACGTACGCGAGCAGCAATAGCAGCGACGCCAGAACGAGCAGAATCCTCGAGCGCGTAGTCATCACAGTCCTTTGGCTAAAGTGAAGGCATCAACTGTAGCAAAGGAGAGCCAGGTTGCTGAGCAGCCTGACCCTCCTTCACCCAACTCGTTGGCGTTTATTCTGAGCCGCCAATGCTTCCTCCAACATGCGCCGCAATTGGCACATTGGATCCAGCGGGCGAGACTCTTATGTAACCCTGCATTTCCTGGTGGAGCGCTGAACAGAAGTCCGTGCAGTAGAACGTGGTGATTCCCACGCGATCTGGTTGCCAGAGAAGCGTGCGTGTTTCACCTGGCATCACGAGCAATTCGGAGTTGTTGGCGCCCATCACGGCGAACCCGTGCGGCACATCCCAGTCCTGCTCCAGATTGGTTACGTGGAAGTACACATCGTCTCCAACCTTGATGCCCTCGATGTTATCCGGAGCAAAGTGCGTACGGATTGTGGACATGTAGACATGCACTTCGTTGCCGTTACGCTCTACTCTGGATTCTGCTTCGGTCTTAATTCCATACGGATTTGTGTTCTCGCTCAACTCGTATATCTGCACCTGCCGGTCTCGAATTAGATCGGCGGGAAGAGCCTGTGCATAGTGCGGCTCTCCGATTGTTGGGAAGTCGAGGATCAAACGCATTCGATCGCCAGAGATGTCGAACAACTGCGCAGAGTGTGCCAGTTCGGGACCGGTTGGCAGGTAGCGATCCTTCGTGATCTTGTTGAGCGCCACGACATACTGGCCCCAAGGCTCGCGGCTGTCGCCACCCGGAATCATCAAGTGGCCAATGCTATAGTAAGTCGGTACGCGGTCAACAACTTCGGTGCTTTCGATATTCCACTTGACGATTTCGGACGAAATGAACGCGGACGTATACGCAAAGCCATTTCCGTCAAACTCGGTGTGCAGAGGTCCAAGTCCGGGGTTTTCTACCTCCCCGTGTAGAATCGCTTCGTATTGGAGGACAGGTATGCCATCCACTGTCGTCTCGAATTGCTCGTTCTCGATCGCAGCGAGCATCTTAGTAAAGGAGTGTACAGGGATCACGGCGGCCAGCTTGCCACCAGCAACGATGTACTCGCCGGTCGGATCGACATCTACACCGTGTGGAGACTTCGGCGTGGGCAGGAAGTAGATCATGTCCGGACAGTCCGCCGGCGTGATCATGCGTACGCCATTCCGCTCTTCGGAAACGGCCATATCGCGCTCGTCCATATGGTTGTGGTAGTACGTACCCGGTTGCTGTTGTCCAGCACCATTTGCAACGCACTCCTCAGCTGTACGCCAGTTCACTGCTGCGATGAAATCCTTGTCGTTTCGCGAGGCGTTCACTTCAAGGAGAGAGGTTGCTCTCTCGGTGTTGTACGTCGTGAAGAAGGACCAGCCATCAGAAACTCCCTTGCCACTGTGTGCGAGGTCATAGTTATAGCCTGGTACGAGAATCTGGAACGCGATGTCCATTTCGCCCGGCTCATCTGCGCGGATGAACGTGAGGGTTCCATCAAGCTCTTGCGATAGCGAATCAAGCGGAATGTCCTGATTCGGGATCGGGATGGAGAAACGTGTCGCTGCTACGACATATTCATTGTTTGGCGTAACAAACGGAGACGCGTGGTTACCCGACGAATTCGGAATCTCGATGATCTCTGCCGTGTTCATGCTCGCCAAGTCAATACGAGCTACGCGCGGAGTGTTGTTGCCGTTGATGAAAATCCACCGGCCATCTGGCACGCCATCCGTCTGCGAGAGCTCAGGGTGATGAGCGTCGTCCCACGGGATAAAGCCGTAAGAGGTCATTAGCATCCCTTTGGTCTCTTCTGAGTATCCATAAGCTTTCTCGGCGTCCTGCGAGAAGACAGGGATTACGCGGAAGAGGCGCCCGGAAGGCAAGCCATACACGGAGATCTGGCCACTATATCCGCCAGACATGAAGGCATAGTAGTCGTCTTGATCGCCTGGGGCCACATAAGCCTGAGAGGCTGCGTCACCGCTGGTGGCTGGGCCTGAGGTCGTACATGCTCCTATAAGCAGGGTGATGCCAGCGACGGTTCCGAGGGCAAAAAGGATCGGTTTGGCGAGTTTCATGGTGGGCCTCTGTGGGTTAGAGACTAGGTGAGTGTGGGTGAGTAGCCGTCAGGAGCCAGTCGACGTAGTCCGCAAGTACTCGACGATTGCACGGGCTTCGTCCTGAGTGAGGTTTTGATTTGTCATTGGAACAGCAAACTCAGCGAGAAGAGCTTGTGCTTCGGGGTCGGTAACAACCATCTTGTCCGGAGCGAGAATCATGTTCATAACCCACTCGGGAGTTCGTCTGTCCAACACGTCATCAAGTTGTGGGCCCACATAGCGTTCGCCCATCTTGTGACAGGTGGTACACCGAATCGTAAAGAGTTCTTCGCCCTCTGTGACCAGTGTCGGATCAACCTCTCCGAACGACAAAGTCTCTTGAAACGGTAAGTCGGGGTTGGTCGCGGACGTAGCTCCAGAATCATCCGTTGACCCGTCATCGGGCGGAGCATCCCCTCCTCCTCCGCAAGCTCCAAACGTGAATACAAAGGCGAGAAGGAGAACGGGAATGAGACGATTCATCATGTATTTGGGCGATTGAACTCGGTGAGCGGTGTAACCAAATAACAACTCCGGCAAGCGCCATATCCTACCGACCAGAAAGAAGTGCCAACGTCCACGATTGCCTGAGTGCCCAGTCGGTCAGTCCCCACGTGGTGTGTGGGGGGATGCCCTACGTGGAGTGAGGAGAATGTGCAGGGGAGTTTTGTTGGTTCTCCCCGGCGCGTGGAAAACAACAAGGCAGGAGCAAGTCGGCTCGCGAGTCAAAACCACCCTTTCGGAGTTCAACGGCCTCCTACGCCGCCTTGGTGCAACTGTAGCAAACAACGAAATACAGCAAGCTTTTAATGCCTAGGGTTCTCGCCTTGGGTAGCCGTTTGCGTCGCCGTTGAATCACCGCGAATGTTATCTGTGTCTCCGATAATGAGCCGAATCCGGTTCTCTTTGCCGTCGCTGGCGAGGGGGATGCGCGCGACACCGTTTTCCACAACGAGGGCATCTTCATTTACTGTCGCAGAAGCGAGTTTTCCTTCTACGGCATCAGGATTGAGGATGTCGATCTGATAGATTGCCTCTCCGTGGCGATATCGGATGGTGCACTCGGGCCATTCGGCAGGCACTCGCGGCTGCAGTACCAGCGTATCGCCGTTTTCGATTCCAAATCCTAGAATTGTCTCAACGGCCACCCGGTACATCCATCCGGCGGCGCCCGTGTACCACGTCCATCCACCGCGCCCGGTGTGAGGGTTTGCACCATAGACATCCGCGGCGACCGCAAATGGCTCGGTCTTGTATCGATCTGCCCCGCTTCTGGTCTTTGTTCGAGTAGTCGGCAGGATCATCTCAAGCAACTGCATCGCGCGGCTCGTTTGGCCGCGCTCGGCCACTGCACGAATGAGCCAGAGAATGCCATGCGTGTACTGTCCGCCATTCTCACGAACGCCCGGCAGGTACCCTTTGATGTAACCGGGATCGTGCTCTGTCTGGTCGAATGGAGGGGTAAGCAGCCGGATGATTCCCGCCTCCTCGTCAACAAGTTGTTCCAATGCAGAGTCAAGAGCTTGCGCAGCTTTTTCAGGCTCGCCAGCCCCGGAAATTACCGACCAACCCTGCGCAATGGCATCAATTCGGCATTCCATATTCTGCGACGAACCAAGGGGCGTTCCGTCATCGTAGAAGGCGCGGCGGAACCAGGCTCCATCCCATCCGGCGTTATTCAGGGCGGATTGGAGTTTGTTCTGATAGGTCGTGTATTGCTCTACTCGAGCTGTTTCGTCGCGAACCTCTGCCAGAGGAATGATGGCATCCAGAATGTCAAATAGGAAGAATCCTAGCCAGACGGATTCACCGGCACCCTCATTTCCTACGCGGTTCATACCGTCGTTCCAGTCTCCTGAGCCCATTAGCGGCAGGCCATGAGCACCACGGGTTAGGGAGAGATCGATTGCGCGACAAGCGTGCTCGAACACGGTGCCTGTCTCGTCGGCGACTCCAGGTGAGAGGTAGGCCTCGTCTTCACCGGCTTCCAGACTGCGCGCCGACAGGAAGTAGACTTCCTCGTTGAGGAATTCCGCATCGCCAGTAGTCCTGACGTACGTGGCAACGGCATAGGGTAGCCAGAGAAGGTCGTCGGAGAACCGCGTGCGGATACCCGCACCTACCTCCGGATGCCACCAGTGCAGCACGTCGCCCTCAACAAACTGTTGTGCAGCATGAATGAGTATTTGCCTTCGTGTCAATTCCGGGCGTGTGAAGAGCAGGGCGAGAGAATCCTGAATCTGATCGCGGAATCCAAATGCACCGCCGCTTTGATAGAAACCAGACCGTCCCCACAATCGGCAGCCGAGATTCTGATACAAGAGCCATCCATTTACGAGCAGATCTAGCCCCTGGACGGGCGTCTGAATCTGTAGCGCACCGAGCGTCTGCTGCCACTTTGTTGTAACGTCGCCAAGGGCAGTTTCCACCGCGTTGTGGCCACGATACGTCCGAACAAGCGTACGAGCGTCTTCCCGTGAAGACGCCTGGCCGAGGAGGAATACGAATTCGGCCGATTCCCCAGGTTCCAACGTGACGGGCACACGAAAGGCAGCGCAAGGGTCCTGGCCGGCAGCTGCCTCGCCGCCAAGTTCGGAATCTTTCCGAAGAGCCGCAGGGCTGGCGACCGACCCCAAGCGGCCAAGGAATTCCATTCGGTCTGCCGTGAAGCTCACACCTTCAATAGGATTCTGCACATGCAAACGTGCGGCATCTGCAAAAACAACGCGATCACTGTAGATCGAGTTGTAACGGTTCCATGCGAAAAGCGACCCCGTACCCAGATCTGGTTGCACGGTGACGAAACGCATCCCATTGGTCCTTCTGTCGGACATGGCGAGCGCCTGGTAACGAAACACGGACAACTTGCGCAGGCGGCCGCTGAGATTCGTCAGGGAAAGCCGGATAACTTTTACGGGATCTGTCGAGGGGGCAAACATTAGCGTTTTTGCCTCGATGCCATAGCTGGTTGTTCGGAATCCTGAGTAGCCCCATCCGTGATTTATTTCATAGCCAGCCGGGCCGGGAGAGGGTTGCGGAGTTGAACTCCAGAACTCTCCGTCCTCTTCATCGAGAAGCCAGAGTGCTTCGTCGGCCGGATCCGTTACCGGGTCGTTGCTCCACGGCGTCAATTTGTTCATCTGGCTGTTTCCCTGCCAGGTCATGCCCGAACCGGCCTCCGTCGCTAGAAATCCGAATGTTTCGTTCGCGATCACATTCGTCCAAGGCAAAGGAGTACAGGCCGGGCCCTTCTCACCGCCAATGTGGATGACGTACTCCCTGCCATCGGGTGCAAAGCCGCCGTATCCATTAAAAAACAAAAGCTCATCTGGGGTAAAGCCGTTCGCAACTTCGTCGTCGCGCTGCGGTCGGCGGGACAGGTGTCTGGACTCGCCGTCTGCAGGCTGTGCGAAAGGCATCAAACGAGAGCGGACCGATGGCTTTTCTTCACGGGCAAGTGCCGTCCGCAGGTAGGGCAGCTCTGGCTTTTCGGACTCTTTGTCAAGAGGAACTGACAGATCAGGTAGCTCGCCATCGATTACCAGGCCAGCGACGGTCAACATCAGAGCCAACTCATCCTCCGGCATTCCCGCCACTTTCCGGAGGAATACGCCTCCATTCTGATCCATGAGCCCGCGCGACGTTGATGCTTCTACAGCCTGTTGTACACTTTCTTGCACCTCGTCGGCGTAAGAGGGCGGGTGCTCGTTCAGAATTACGAGGTCAACTTTAAAGCCTTTCAATCGCCAATAAGCGTGTGCCTGGAGCAGTATTCGCACGAGTTCCAGCTCGTCCACATTACGGACGCGAACGACGACGATGGGCAGGTCTCCCGAAATGCCGTAAGCCCATAAGCCTGACTGCGGGCGGCGGTTTCGACGCAAGACGCTCTCTGGAGCGCGAATAGAGGGCGCGTCGTATCGAAGCGCTGTCGCAATTTGTTGGAAATAGAGCGCACGATCACTGGTCAGGGCGCAGTGAGGTAGTTCTACCAGTCCGTAGACATGGGCCAGTTCGAACGCTCTATTGACGGCCTCCGGCCGAGCATAGCGATCCGCGATCCGGAGTGCTTCGGCGCGGCTCGCAGTAGTCCCGAGTGCGAAGGTGACAGTTACGCGCTCTCTTGGCTTGAGAGTAACGCCGCAGCGTATGCTCACGATAGGATCGAGAACGGGGCCCATCGTACCCGATAGATGTGCGCCTGAATCCAGCGCCTGTGGCTGGGCCAGCGAGCGGTTTCGACCGATAAATTGCATTCGATCTGATTCATACTCGATATCGACAGCATCGTCGTCATGGCCACAAAGGGTATGGAAAAGCCACGGGTGACCTTCGTCGGCATGACGCGCGCGGCGAGAGGCAAGTAGCGTTCGCCGATCCCGATCAACCTCGGTTCGTACGAAGAGCTTCGCAAATGCGGGGTGCGTGGCATCGGCTTCAGGAGTTGTCAGCACAACTTCTGCATAGCTTGTTACATCCAGTGTTCGAGGCGTGTCTCCGTAGTTCGTTAGCGTATAACGTCTGAGCTCTACATTGTCTTCTGGTGAAACGATGATTTCGGTAAAGGTCTCAATCCAATCATCAACGCGAGCGATTTCGACCTTATTCAAATGAAACCAGGCTTCATATCGGTCAGGTTCGTCATTGGCGATCGGCTGCCTTCCCGCTGACCACGTGCGTTCGCTTTCCAGATCGCGAACGTAAAGGAAGACACCCTGATCTTCGGATGTTCGGTCAGGCGCCCATCGTGTTAAAGCGGTGTCTCCGACTTGCGCAAAGCCAGCCCCGGCAGCCGTTATCACCGTGGTGTGCTCACCATTAGAGAGCATCATGCCAGCGGGTGTTGGCGCGTGGAGGGCCTCTCCAGGAATATGGATAACGGACGACCTGGAGGTAGCTACCTCGACGGGCTCGATGGCTTCCAATTCGTCAGGATGCGGCGAGAGCAATTCAAGTTCGGTAGGCACTCGCTCCTGAAGAAGCAGTTCGACTGATCGAACCAACGGATCATTATGGAAACGCCGCTGGACAAGATCATTTTTCAGCACGTTTACGAGTGCCAGAAGGCTCATGCCTTGATGGTGGGCCATGTACGTCCGAACGACCTCGAACTCTTCGTCCGACACAAGGCGCTCGCGAGTAAAATCCAGCGACTCGTAGTAGCCATAGGGGCCGTAGGCCCGGCAATCGTCGCGCATGGCTTTCAGGTTGCGCAACGACCTGCCCGGGCGAACCATCATAGACAGGAACGAGGAATATGGGGAGACGACATAGTCCTCGGCCAGACCTCGTTTCAAACCCAGTCCGGGCACCCCGAACGCTCTATACTGGTATGTGAGATGGATGTCCAGGGTCGCGTACGCGCTCTCCGATACCCCCCACGGGAGATTTTTCTGGTCACCGTACGCCTTTTGAAATCCGATGGCACCCCGTGCGGTCTCGGCCAGCAACGTGTCATCATAGAGACGCGTGAATAGCACAGGCATCAGGTACTCGAACATCGTTCCGCTCCACGAGAGCAAGGCCCTGTAGCCATCCGCCAGCGTAGTAGGTCTGCCAAGACGGAACCAGTGTTCCGGCGGCGCCTGTCCTTTGCCAATCGCGATGAGTGATGCAACGCGGCACTCGCTTGCCAGCAAATCGTACGTGCTGGCGTCGGGTTGGCCGCTGTCTGCGTTGAATCCGATGAGAAAGAGGCGCCTTCGCGAGTCGTAAAGGGGCGTGAAGTCATGCTCTACAGCCATCGTTTCGCACCGGCTTTCCAGGTTTCCAATGCGTGCGACGAGCTCAGAAACCGCAACACTGCCGAGGGCCGCAGATCCACCATTAAGCTGTTTTGATTTCGCGAGGATCTGTCCAAGAGTTCGACATGCGTCCAGCTCCTCCGAGATCTCCTCGGAGAACGACCACGGGGCCAACGCCCTGATTTCTTGAAGTGCGCCTGATATTTGAAAGAGGGGTTGCGCTGCCCAGTAGTCAATCTCGCGGGGAGCTGATGCTTTTTCCGCTTTTTCAGTTGGGACCAGCCCGGCAAGGGCTCTTGCAGGTCCCTCCATTCGCAATAACGCCGTCGCGAATTCGCTGGTCGACTTGGGCGTAGCATCGGGCAAGGCCCGCCGGACCGCATCGGCAGCGACGCCAAATGCTGCGGCCTCGTCGCGGTCCGGCGCGGTGACCAGTCCCTCGTCAAAGCATGCAAGGCTATCGCTTAGACCCTCGAAGAGTGAAGGGTTTGGCCACCGAGAATCTGGAATATCCTGGAGAGCCTGCTTGAGAGTCAGCAACGAGGCGACCAGATTTCCTGAATCGACAGTGGATATATACCGGGGTGGAAGTGGTTGGAGGCTGCTGGTTTCGTACCAGTTATAAAAATGGCCCTGGTTTCTCTCCAGCTTTTCCAGGCCATCAAACATGTGACCTAGGCGTTCAACGGTCTGCGACACAGTTGCGTATCCGAAATCGGCGGCTGACTGAACGGCCAGCAGTCCCATGCCAATGTTCGTCGGCGATGTTCGTCTGGCCAGGCCATTAAAAGGCTGTTCCTGATAATTGTCTGGTGGCAGATATCCGTCTTCAGCGGTTATGAAATCGTCGAAGTAGCGCCAGGTGCGACGGGCGATCGCTCGGAGATACGGCCTATCAGCATCCGTAATCTGGAATGTGTCATCGCGCAGGGCTTTGCTGGACGCACGGGCTACCCAGGGTGCAACGATCCAAAGAGCGGAGAAGGGAACGGCCAGGAACGCAGCCATTGGATCCATCAATCCGACAATCGCAAGGACGAACACTCCCCAGATGGGCGAGAACCAGATTCCGGGCGCGTCGCCACCGGCCTGCTCGGCTTTGTGGGCTGTCGTCCACTCAAGGAGATGCTTGCGGCTTACAAGCATTCTCCAGAGCGTTCGCACGATGGCGTCAGTCATCAGGTAAGCCTGATGCGCAAGAAATGCGACAGACAGCCCTACGAGCAGCGTCGATCGGCGAGCATCTCCCAGCGTACTACGCAGGTAGCTCTTCCACTTGATGTCTTTCGGATGGCCCAGTATTGCCGCGGCAAATGGACCATAAATCGGGAAGGCGATAACGCCAACGCCGAGCAGCGTCCAGAGCAGGAACGAGCCAGGCAATATCGTCCAACCCAGGAGGAGGAAGACGAGTAGCGCGGGTTGTGTAAGTGACCGCCGGAGGTTGTCGAACATTTTCCACCGACCAAGAAGCGGTACAGGATTTCGGCACCAACGCCCACTTTGCGTACGTACAAACGGCAATAGCCACGGTAGGATTTGCCAGTCGCCACGCACCCATCTGTGCTGTCTCCGCGCTCCTGCGGCATAGCTCGATGGGTAGTCATCGAATACAACCACATCAGTCTGCAGGGCGGCGCGAGCATAATTGCCCTCTAACAAATCGTGCGACAAAACCGCGTTCTCCGGGATAGCGCCTGTAAGTGCCTGGTGGAATGCGTCCACGTCGTACAGGCCTTTGCCCGTAAAAATCCCAACGCCGAAGAGATCCTGGTACACATCTGAAACGGCAGTCGTGTACGGATCTACCCCCACGTTGCCTGAAAAAACCTGGGCAAATGTCGTGCGCTGCTCGGACGCGATTGAGATACCCACGCGCGGTTGGAGAATTCCAAACCCACGGACCACACGCCCCTTCTGGCTGTCGAACTGTGGGCGGTTGAGTGGATGTGCCGCCGTACGGACGAGCTCGGCCGCGGCGCCGGGAGGTAGCCTCGTGTCTGCGTCTAGCGTTACAACGTAACGGATTGCATTGCCTTCGATGGCAGGCCGCAAGTCGCCCTCGATCGTCGTATACGTCGTCTTCGCGTTCGGATTCCGGAGTAAGGCGTTGAATTCCTCAAGCTTGCCACGCTTTCGCTCCCAACCCATCCAGACGCCTTCTTGCGGGTTCCAGAGCCGTTCGCGATGGAGAAAGAAAAACGTATCTCCTTCTTCGGCTCCTTCCTTCGCGCCACGCAGCCTCCACCTCTGGTTTAGCGCGTGAATCGAAGAGTGTGCGGCCGCCAGAATCGCCGCATCGTCGGGCATCGTTTGCTCGGGTGCGTCCGAGAAATCGCTTAGGAGCGCAAATCGAAAGGCCCTGTCCGGATTGGCCAGCGCGTGAACTTCCAGGTGCTCGATTTGCCTGAAGAGGTCTTCAGGCGACGACACCAGCGTGGGTACAACGACAAACGATCCGCAATCCGACGGGATGGGTAATTCGTTGTCGAGGCGTGGGAGACGACTTGGCGGAAAAGCTCGCGTGACCAACCAGTTCGCCAGCGAGATGCCGAGTTCCAGAGCGGGAAGGGCGGAAACCGCCATTGCCAGAAGAAACCGCCAACCTTCCGCCCCAGAAGACGCGGCCACAAACCAGGCACCCGACATCAAAAAGATGATCAACATGGAGACAATCCCCGCATAGGTAACGGCCGGCCGCCGTCTCCCAAATCGGACAGGTCGCCAGAGTAGCGGGGGCCGGTATCCGATTTCGCTCTCAAGTGCCCGACGTCCGTGGTTTAGCAACCAGTAACCGACATGGGCCTGCAGCGGCAACGGTTTGTCGCCGACAGCCACTTTGTCATCTCCGCCCACAATTGCTGTGGTTCCCTCTGCATAAGCCTCAGCCATAAGGATTGCGCGCTCGGCTACACCAACCTCGGTAGCCCGGCTGTAGCGAGCCAGATCCTCGACCACATGACGATAGCTATCGCGGGTACGGAAATCCATTTGACCAAATACGGCCATCGGATCGCGCCTTAACACTCCATCTACCAGAGCGAGGCTCTCGATGAGGTTCTCCCAGTCAAACTCAATCGTGCGGCGTAGCGACATTATCGCGTTTGCGATGCTTGCCTGCCGCTGCGTCTGGCGCTGAGTCTCCCTCCGAATAACCTCCTCCAGCGTCACATTTCGGGTTTCGAGTCGTTTTTCAAGCCAGTCGAGTGCAATAGAGGTTGCAGGTCCGCTGGCTCTGAGCGCGTTGGCCAGTCCTACCACAAATGAGCCGGGCAACGGGGCATATTGTTCTGCCATCGCTGCCAGTTCGAATACCACTTCCGAAGGATCCTTTGCGGCGCGTTCGGCAACCCGCTTTGCCCACCTTTCTGCTTCGTCCCGCTCATACAGCGATTCACTCACCTGTGCACCCAAGGCGCTCAATCGCTGGAGTAGTACAAGGCGCATCATGGCCGGAAGCGCCCACAGCTCGCTCATCTGCAAACTAGTTACTTCCTGGAAGGCGCTGAGGAATACCCAGACATTCTTCTCGTCGAAATAATTGTCCGTCCGGTCGGCCAAGTGACTGACGACTGAGAAGACGCGAGGTCGCCCTGAATGAGATCCGCCTTCAAGCTTGGGAAGAACGAGGTAGTAGGACCACGGGAGATCTTCCTGCAGTTGGCGCGCCGCTTCCTTGATGAGGTAGAAATTGTCGAGCAACCAGTCTGCTGCGGGAGGTAACGGAACCTCTTTGCGGGTGGCCTGCACAATCCTCTGATATACTGTACTTAACCCCTTAAACGATTCGCGCAACAACAGTTGAGGCGGTCGTGTGAACCGGACACGAGTACCAACCGATTGGGAACGTGCCAGTCTTCTCGCGTGGTTGGCCATGCGCTCCACGTCGAACAATCCTTCCCCATCAAAATCAATAGGGGGCTCGGACTGCGGTTCTTGTACCGTGGAGATGTATTCCATTGATGCTGGATTGTACGGAGTTGAGCGGCTGAAAATAAGGGAGGGTGTGTCCAGATTAGTGTTTCCCGACGTACGCTCTGCTCTGCGCAGTCACCAATCAGAGACCTCGCCGACTCCTTTCCGCACAGCGATTCTCACTCATACATGGCTCATTTCAACTCGAATCCCTAGCTAGCCGGAGAAGGGCCATTTAGCGCTTGTGCCTGGTCTCCCTCGATGCGTACAACTCTGGCCGCCACACTGAGGGGGACGGAAGCGGACGTTGGATGGTCTGGGAGCAATCTGGCGGAAGGCGTCGACATTGGTGCCTTCCTTTTTTTGTTAAACGCTCGCCACAGCCAGGCGACTACCAGCACGAATGCTGCGCTTTGGATGAGCACCGTGCCCGCAGGAGCGATACCGAGCGTAGCAGCCACGGCGGGCGCTGCAAACCAGTAATAAAGCCCCACCGAGACGGCTGCAAGTACCGGCAGAACGAGTTCGGCGCGCAGCCTGAGTAGCCAGACGAGCGCGAATACCAGGAGGTAGCTTCCAATCGCCCACAGTGCTACGTTCAAATAGACAGACGGCGCTGCAGACAACGGGCCGTCCGTCGTCGTGAAATAGCCGACGATAAAGCCCGGGAACACCGCCGCGAAAACACCGAAAGCAGTTGTGAGCCACGCTGCCGAGTTGCGTGCCGGGCCAAGCGCCTGCATCGCCGCCTTCGTCGGGGCGACATCCAAACATCCTTTGGGAGTACACAAAAGGCACAGCTCGCAGTGTGGATTACCAACATGTACAAAAGGATGTTGCCCGTACAGTTTTTCTACGGGCAGTACAGGGCAAATGGCATTGCAGAAACCGGCCTTGGCATCGAATATCATCCCAAGCAAGAGGGCCGTTGCCGCCACTGCAATGACGACGGTGGCCAGGGCAATCCCATTCTCGTTGAATAAGAACCGACGTGCGGGGACCAGCACAACGAGAAGGACAATTCCGACCGTGTTGACCGCCCGGATGGCGCGCCTGGGCAAGGCCCGGCGCCCCATCCATCTGTTGGGTAACAAATTGAGCGTCGCCAAAGGGCAAACACTCCGCCAGAGCGATGGAGCCACCAGGAAGGAGGCAGGAAGTATTGGGATGAGCACGTTCCAGAGCGTTGGCAGCGCCACTTCCGGAAGCACGATGAAACCGACGATCAGTATCACAGTGACAATGACGCCCACAAACTGCGCTGACTGCCAGAAAGCCGCAGCCTTACGAGAGGCTGGTGGAGGATGTAGAACGATCGGCAAGTGGGTTCCTCTTCGTGTCTTCGTTCATGTGCTCGTCTTTCTTTTCCAACTCAGGTACAGGATGTCCAGTCCCGTGGAGGTAATTGACAACGTCCTCAGCGCTGTAGGACGGACAATCTGCGGAGCCGAGCGGTAGATCCATCAGATCATCTCCCGCGGTGAAGAGCGTCATCTCCTTGCCGTTTTTCTGCTCCTGTGCGAGCCCGATATTTGCCATAAGCGCGTTACACAGGCAACTCCGACGCTCCGTGTCCTCAATATCGCCACCCTTATTCACGTACGTGGCTGCCGGCTCGGCAGGGCAGCGACCCTGCAAGCGACCTTTTTCGTCGACGTAGCCTTGCTGCAAATAACCCAGATCACATATTCGACTCCGTTTATCGTAGTGCGCCGGCATACCAAGCGTACCCTCAATTTCCACAACCTTGAAAGGGAAGCCCGTCGCAGACGTCCGTCCGTCTGTGCGAACCTTCGCGGCACCCTCGTGGATTGTCTTTATCAACTTGCGCTTGTAAGCCTCCGGGTATCCCGACTCGTCGGCCAGGGAGAATAGCGAGCCCACCTGGATGCCAGCTGCACCTTGCTGGAGGGCTTCCTGCAGTTTTTCGGGTGATCCATACCCGCCTGCCAAATAGAAGGGGTATCCGAGAGCAGCTACATTTTCCAGATTGGCGATGTCTTTATCGTCGTAGACCGGGTTTTCTTGCGCATCGTAGGTCTTACCTCGTGGTGGGGCATTGTGGCCCCCGGCAACCGAACCTTCAAGAATCCAGCCAGTTACAAGGCCTGGGGCCAGTTTCTTGTCCAGAATGCGTGCAAGCGTGTCCAACGCAACGATTGGGAAAAACATGGGACACTGGATCTTAGGAGGATGCGGCACCAAATCCATTGGATCCAATTCGTAGTAAAAGGATGCATCGGGGTCGGGCGCGACAGACATGTCTACGTCCAGGCGGAGCCGGACTATCTCTCCTGCGGCCAATCGTGGGAGTTGCTCGGCCTCCTCGATAGGGATGCCCGCGCCCATTAGGATTGCGTCCACACCAGCTAACATTGCACCGTACATGCACGCGAGGGAGTAGCGCTTCAGCTTGCCCAACAGATTGATCCCGATCAGTCCATCGTGTCCCTCCCTCGCCAAATAAACTTCGCTGAATG
>JAHEJB010000057.1 GCA_024639085.1 Rubricoccaceae bacterium
TCAAGGCCGTCATCGCGCAGAGCTTTGAGCGCATCCACCGCTCCAACCTCGTGGGCATGGGCGTGTTACCGCTTGTATTCAAAGATGGCGAAAGCCTCGACACGTACGGACTGAACGGCACAGAAGCGTTTTCGATTTCCGTGACCAACGACGTGAAGCCGCTGCAAGACCTTACAGTGACCGTGACAAAGGCAGATGGTTCAACTGTCCAGATCCCAACGACTGTTGCACTCAACACGCCCATCGAAGTGGACTACTACCGCCACGGCGGCATCCTCCACTACGTCCTCCGCGATTTCCTTAATACGGCGCTGGCAGAAGCCTGATACGTGGTTTTGGTGATTCATGATTCGCCCATCAATCCACGCGCCGTAGTTCGTGCGCCACAACATAGTCACCGACCATTTTCCCGAGCGCATTGCCGAAGACGGAGTCATAGCGGAAGTGGATTCCGAGGTACACGCGTGACATAGCGCATTCTTCCGCGGCGTCGTAGAAACTCTCGAAGCTGCGTGTTGCAGGGCGGGTTTCAATCTTTCCGGAGAAAGGACCTGCAACGTCGACCATTGGCGTTGACATCGTGAAGCCGTAATCGTCGCCAAACGTGTCGGCGAACGTCGTCATAGCGGCGGCACAGACCTCGCCATGAGCCGATGGATATGACGGAAAGGGGTACGTGTGACGGTGTGTGTTTGTCCACGTTTCCTCAGCCTCGGTGCTGGGGTTGCCATCGTTTGCAGCCCATCGGATTGCCGTGTACGGGCGCCAGTGATTGTACAGAAACTTGTTATGGAACGAGTTCACATATGCGTCGAAGACAGACATATTCAGGAGTGCGAACATCCGCGTCGCCTCAATGAGGTCAAGGTTTTCCCTCATCATTAGCTGACGTGCCAGGCGGTTGTGCGAGTTCTCTACAAAATCTTTCCACCATAGCGCGATGTGGGTCTGATCAATCGTCCGGGCCGAACTCTGAAAACGACCGAGTTCCTTGACTTCGTTGAAGGCTTCAGTGTATTCGTCACTGTCGATAGCTGGAGGAGGATCGGCGACGAATTGATGAACCGAGGTTAGTGCGAAGGGTTTTGCTGTCGCCCAGCCCGCGCCAAAAACGAAGCCTTCTGGGGTCCCACTGTGATCTGGAAACTCTGCATAAACACCAGGACCCATTGGATGTACTGCATAGACGGCCTCATTATCCCATCCATCTGCTTCACGGGTTTCAAGGATCGCGTGCGCCGCTCTTCGTCCGAGCTCAATGCCGAGCTCGACCCCTCGATTTGTTGAGGAAGCAGCCTGGCGCTCCTGAATCCATGGATCTCGTACTGAATCGAATACGGATGTCTGATCGGGATACTGGTTTGAAGCAACGATGTGCGCGGCCTCCGCCGCGGCCGCTACGGGATCAGCCATTTGCACGGACTCGTTCAGAACGTAGGGTTCATACCGGCGTTCGATGCTGTTCAGTGCATCGTGCATTGCGAGATGCATGATCGTGGTGGTTCGGAGGCCTTTCAGCGTGAGAAATCCATCTTCGGCCTCGGCAACCCCAAGCACAGCCTCGTTCCACTCAACGGCAAGAAGCGCGGATTGCTGTCCCCCGGGCTGCGCCACCGCGTCGAAACGAGCAAAACAGCCACAAATGACGATGGCACTGACGATAGTGATTCTAAAATTGGTCACGGCTTTACCTCTTGGTTCTTGCTTTCGAGCAAAACATATAGGGCGCGAGCCGGTACTTCTACTACTTTTTCTGTAGTAAGCTTTCCCTCAAAGAGCTAATGTATAAGGGCTATGGCCAATATTGCCCGCTCGCGCTAGCGGCGGAACTCCTCTGCCAGAGATGGACGGTACTGGTGATTAGTCGGCTTATCGATGGATGTAGAACATTCACCGAGATCCACCGAGGCGTTCCGCTCATTTCGCCTTCGATGCTGTCGCAGCGGCTCTCGGAACTTGAAGAAGCTGGTCTTCTCACGCGTAGAAAGAGACGCGGCGGACGCGGTTATACCTACCACCCCACGGAAGCGGCGCTTGGCCTGAAGGGCATCATTACAGATGTGGCAGTGTGGGGCCAGCAATGGGCGCGCGACATGATGCCAGAGGACCTGGACCCAGGCTTTTTGGCTTGGAGCATGTCACTTAGGCTTGAATCCGCCGCCATGCCTTCTGGAAGAACTGTGCTTGAGTTTGATTTTTCCGGGGCCCCTAAGGAGACCCACAGATTCTGGCTAGTGAACAGAGATGGGAACGTCGACATGTGCCTCAAGCATCCCGGCTACGACACGGATATTTTGATCGAAGGTGATCTTCGCACATTCGTGGAGTGCTGGCGTGGTTTCCGCAACTTGCGAGAAGAGATCGAGGCCCGACGAGTGAAGCTGACTGGTCCACATGATTTGAAACGTTCTTTCCCTGATTGGCTTCAATTCAGCATGTTCGCGTCACATCGCCGTAAACGTGCGGGGCAGGAACGCACGCTGTGCGATAGATCTACGCAGGCCATCGAGATGTGAAGTGGCGTTGGCAAGAGGGTAAGCACCTACTCACTACACCCAATCGTGCTCACATCTGGCGGGATCAATGATAGGCGGGCACGCGAGCTACCGGATGAGCAGATTCCAGCCAGTTCGCCCGCGTCGTTACGATTGAGCGAACAGGCCAGCGTATAATCGCGGGCCGTATTTCGGATATCGAACATCATCGGCCAAGACGTCGAGACGACCGTCGTCGCCGTGCGGTAGTGCTGGTCAGCGGAGGAAAGGCTCAGTTTGAGCCCTTCGGCGCACGTCTCTATATCAACGGACAGAGGAACTGGGTTCGCGTTGCTCCACTGCAATGTGCCCGTCCACGTGCCGGTTGTGATGGGCTGGCAGAATGCAGCGGGTGCCAGGAGGAACAGGAGGGAAGGGAGGAGGAAACGCATGGTCACAATCTTGGAACGGTCGATACTACGCAGCAAACCGGGCAAGCTGTTCCGGCAGGTCATCGGAGACTGTAATCTCGTCTCGACGTACTCGATCCCAACTGAACGCTTCGATCAAACCGTTCGGATGGATCGGCTGAAGTTCGTCTGTCAATCCAATGATGTTTGCAAGCCAACCGACGATGGCGGAAGGTGAAACACCCTGCGTTCGAAGCTGACTGATGGTTAGTGACTCGTTCCGTTTGGAGAGTTTTTCGCCAATCTCGTCCACGATCAGCGGGAGGTGCGCGTAGGTAGGAACCGAGCCACCGAGTGCTTGGATCAACTGGATCTGACGCGCTGTGGAATCAAGCAAATCGGCCCCGCGCACCACCTCCGTAACGCCCATCTCGATATCATCAACGACAACGGCCAGTTGATACGCAAACACGCCATCGCGCCGCTTCAGGACGAAGTCGCCAACAGTATCGGACACGCTCTCCGTCATGACGCCCTGAACTAGATCTCGAAAAGATGTCGCGCCTTCATCAACACGAAATCGCAACGCAGAATCTCGTTCATCAGAGGAATTGAACTCCTCGAACCATTTAACGGGAAGCTGTTTCGGGCGGAGTTCTGTTGGATAGGGAGGGAGCCAATCATTTCCGTGTGGCGCGGATGCCAGTTCCTTCAAGTCCTTTCGAGAAAACGTACATGGAAAAAGTCGCTCGGAACTAGCCAACTGCTCAAGCGCTCGTTCGTAATGACTGCTCCGTTTCGACTGCTCATAGGGACTATAAGGACCGCCAATTTGTGGCCCTTCATCCCAATCGAGGCCGAGCCATTGCGCCTCATGCATTTGTTGCTCTGCCGCCCCTGGAATAACGCGAGGCCCGTCGATATCCTCGATTCGCCAGATGTACGCCCCGCCCTGCGCTCGCACAGAAAGCCACGAGATTAGAGCCACAAGAGCACTCCCAAGGTGAAGACCACCTGTGGGACTTGGGGCATACCTGCCGCGGGGTTGAACTTCTGCGAGGGACATGCCACGAAACTAGCAGCCGCACGTCAGCCAGAAACAAGAAAGGGACATCGCAAACGCGACATCCCTTTCGAAAGAAGCACTAAACTCGGGTTACTCGGTTTCCAGTCTCATTTCGAACAGATCGTCCGACTTGAGGTCGAACGTGAACGAAGAGGAGTCGGTCTGAAGAGGAATCTCATGCTGGTGAATCAGCTCGCGATCCAGGTCAGCGTTTCTTCCCCGGACATCAAACGTCCACAGGTTTTCCTCGTAGGGACCATTCGGTACGTCCATCTCCAGAACATCCCCAACGTAGGTACCGAAGAGTGCGTTCGAGAAGACAGGCACGTCGTCGTAATACAGAGTATCAGGCGCGTAGCCAGCTTCCTGAACAATACGGCTGCCGCTGAACGTAGCCCGTACGAGTCCAGAGATCAGACCATCGTCGTCTATTATGTCGAACTGGAACGCGGTTCTGTAGTCGGCGATGAAGCGAACGTTCTCATTCGCCATAATAGTGTCGGCCGTAAATGTGGCCGTACCAACCCACTGGCCAGTTACGCCATCTGTGTTGGTGAGGTCGCAAGCACCAACAAGGAGGCAAACAGAGGCGATGAATGCCAGAGACAAGCGGCGTGTAATCATGGCGGAAAGCGCGTTGCGCGTTCGGTTCAAATTGAGTAGATGGATCAGTTATCGGCGCTTCCCGCCGAAGACTTAATCCGTAAAATCGACTTCTTCTGTACCCGTTTCTTCATTCCGAGCAGCGTTCATAGACAATCTCAACCGCACTTCATCCTGAATGAGGTCATCGGGCTGGCCTGGGTACGCGAGGCCCCAAAGCTGACGGTTGATGAGGAAGTCGGCGGAGGCCGACACGGAATCTGCATTTACCACAACACTGGCCGGAAATACGATCTGGTTCGTGTGATCGCGCATCGTAAGCGTGCCCGTAACCGTGTGGGTGGCCCCAGTTTCGTCAGTGCCTTCCGCGATGGCTTCAAAGGCAGTGGCCTCAAAACGGGCTTCCGGGAAAACCGCGACGTCAAAGAAATCGTCGCTCTTGAGGTGGTTGGTAAGCCGATCCGTATCACTAATAATGGAAGCGGCGTCGATTGAGAGAGCCAGGCCTGTTACAGATTCTCCGTCAACATAAATAGCTCCACTGAAGGCAGAAAACCCACCTTCGTGCGTCCGCGTGACTTTGGCAGCCGTCCATTCAATGTCTGTGTTGTCTGGATTCAAGGCCAGCGGCATGCCCGAAAACGCGGGCTCGTCCACTATCGTAATCGGTTCAACGGTTGTTGTTTCAGCCTCAGGCGCGTCGCCAACGTTGGCGCAGGCGGCGAGGAGGAAAGTAGTTGTGAGTAGAAGAGAGAATGAGAGGCGCTTCATTGAGGACTTTCAGTTTGGAGGAAGCCTGTTAACCGAAACGCTCGATGCTGGTTCGGTAGGAAATCGTGAAGGCTACTCCGCCAATCTCGCCAGGCCACTTTCCAATTGCGCCGCCACCTTTCTCACGCGTTCGGGGTAGTTCCCTTCTGCGTGGTGGCGGAGGTAGGCATCAACCAGCGCTTCTACTTCGCTGCGGCACTGGTGGTCGAGGTCCATCCTTCCAGCGGTGTCCAGTTCGGTCCGCGCGAATACCGCAAAGGCTCTGAGCGCAGCCCGCGACGCCTTCAGCGAGTCTGCCCCCTGCGTGGATGGCGCTACTCCGCCGCTCTCAAGCAGGAGATACCCTCCGCGGTCGGCAAGGGCATTCAGGTCGTCTTTTTCTACATGCGGTGCAAATCCCAACAACGTGGCCAGCCTCAGTTGAAACCACGGCAACGCATTCGTCACTCGCTCGTCGGCATGGTTGAGCCACGACAATGATTCAACCAGAAGCTTCAACACCATCGGATGGCGGTCGCCTTCGTGAAGCATTGCCCGCACGAGCTCGACCATGCGCATCCCGACAGTAACGCGGTCAAGATTCGCGGTCAGGTCTGGGAAACGATGCACGTGCGACGCCTCCGTTAGCGTTTGCAAAGTGCGGCCCTCCTTATCGTAGTAGACGATCTGGAGGTACGATAGCGGCTGAAGCGTAGCACCAAAGCGGCTCTTTGGGCGCCTTGCCCCTTTGGCCATTACGCTGAGCACGCCATCCCGCCTTGAAAAGAGCGTCGCGATCGTGCTCGTCTCGCTATAATCGAAGGCGTGGAGCACGACGGCATCGGTGCGAACGATCATCTGGAGTTGGCGTGTGGAAACAGAATGAAAAGCCTGAACAGAGGTTAGGTCAATGTGTTGCAAATGTCTAATGCAGCAACATTCAGAACAGCACCCTTCCCTCCCGTGAACAGAATTTATCGCCTACAGCAACGTCTATCCATTACAGGCATCGAAGCTACCGCCATCCTTGTCCTCTGCGGAGCGCTGGCAGTCGGGTTTAGTGTACGGCAACTCCAAGGGTATCCGGCGGAGCCAGCAGCCGACTTGTTCGCCGAGGTTGATGCACAGTGGGCAGAACGTGATAGCCTGGCTGGTCCGGAAAGTGAAGAAGCGAGCGCTCCACTTCAGTTTGCTACACGCATTGTTCCAGCAGATTCGGTTGTGATTCCAACGAGTGGTTTTGCCGATGCGCCTCCAGGCCGAAGGACCAGTCGATCACAAACCCGACGGACATCCAGCGCGAATACTCCCGTTCGGATGAACATCAATACCGCCGATGCGGCGCTGCTTCAGCGGTTGCCCAGGATTGGTCCGGCACTCGCCGGGAGGATCATCGCTTACCGCCAGGAGATCGGGCCGTTCTCGAACATCAACCAAGTTGTCAACGTGCGTGGGATTGGCGAAAAGACGCTGGAAAAGATGGCTCCGTGGATCTACGTGGAATGATCCTGCTCTAACTCCGGCGGCTCACCCTGTCCGCCCGCGCCATCGCCTTCAGAACTCGCACGCTCGGCTTTTTCCAATGCCCGTCGGCGACGATCGGCAATAGCGTTGTCTGTCCACGCCTCGCTGCGTTTCTCTTCGCGCTTCATAAAGCGGTATACAGGGAAGAGGAGCACAAACGCCAGCACGAAGAAGCCCACGAAGGCTACGGCGATGGCGATATAGAAGTCGGATTCAACCACGGAAGAAAGGTCGAAGGGGAGAAGTCGGTTCTGTTAGAACCGCGAGTCAGTGATTACGTTCGGAAAGAATCGTCGCTGTAACTCACGCTGCCCGAAGAGGTTTTCCGTGAACATCCTTGTCATCAATTGCGGCTCGTCGTCGCTGAAGTTTGATCTCCTCACGATGCCTGAGGGCATTGAACGGGCGTCCGGCCATGTGGAACGCATCGGCGCGGTTACCGCGCTGGGCACGTTTCAGGCTGGCGAGGGGAAACCTATGCGGGAGAGTTTCGACGCGGGGGACCACGGGGCGGCGCTCGATTTCCTGCTGCAACAACTCCGCGATCATCCAGACATCGAAGACGATGGAAACGTGGAGGCCGTCGGACATCGCGTAGTTCACGGCGGCGAGCAATTCGCCGAGTCCGTCTTAATTGACGACGAGGTAATCGATGCCATCAAGGACGCCTTTGACCTCGCTCCGCTGCACAATCCGGCCAACCTGAAAGGAATTCGAGCTGCGCAGAAAGCCTTTCCGGATGTTCCGCATGTGGCAGTCTTCGACACCGCATTCCATCAGTCGCTGAAGCCGGAAGCCTACCTCTACGCACTTCCAAACAGGATGTACCGTCGCCATAAAATGCGGCGCTACGGCTTCCATGGAACGAGCTATGCGTATGTAAGCCGCCGCTTGTACGAATTGGCAGGGCTAGATCCTGAAGCTAGCAAAGTGATCATTTCTCACCTTGGAAATGGTTGCTCGATCGCCGCCATTCGCAATGGGCGCTCTGTGGATACGTCGATGGGCATGACGCCGCTGGCCGGACTTGTTATGGGAACGCGATGCGGCGACATCGACCCGAGCCTCATATTCGACATCGTAGACAAAGAGGAAATGACATTAGCCGAAGTCCACGCCTTGCTCAACCGCTATTCCGGATTGCTCGGTCTCTCGGGTTATGCAGGAGATATGCGCGATCTTCTTGACGAAGCATCCAAAGGCGACGCACGCTGTCAGCAGGCTGTGGATGTGTTCTGCTATCAGATCAAGCGCTACCTCGGCATGTACATCGCTGCACTCAACGGCTGCGACGCCATCGCCTTCACGGCGGGCATCGGCACGTACTCCGATGTAATCCGTGCGCAGGTTTGCACAGACCTCGATGGTTTGGGGATCGAACTCGACGCCGAGCGTAACCGATCGGCCAACGGAACGGAAGCCAACATTTCAAAGGATGACAGCAGCGTACAGGTCTGGGTGATCCCGACGAACGAAGAACTCGTCATCGCGCAGGATGCCATGAAGCTGGCGCACGCGACTAAACAAAGCCCCTATGCGTAGATCGTTGCTCGTCTTTTTCATCGCAACTAGTGTTGCGGGGTGTGCTGCGGAAGGGGCAGATAAAGACCCCCAAGCCATCGTTGATGCTGGCATTGCCGCACATGGGGGAGAGGCATTGGAACACGCCGTGTTTTCCTTCACGTTTCGGGGGACGCCGTTCTCCATTATGCAGGATGGTGGCCGATTTGAATACAAGCGCACTACGATGGATTCGCTCGGTCAGACCATCGAAGACACCGTGGACAACGAAGGCCCGCATCGGTTGGTAGAAGGCGAGGAGTCTATCATGGATTTGATCACTCCTCGTCGGATCAACACGGACTTGATTTCCGTCGCGTACTTCGCGCGATTGCCTGTACCCCTCAACGACGAAGCGGTAAACAAGCGCTATGTCGGTTCCCAGATAATCCGAGGTGAGCCGTATGACGTTGTCGAAGTCACTTTCGACCAGGAAGGAGGTGGGCGAGACTATCAGGATGTATTCCTTTACTGGTTCCATTCTGATCGCCACACGATGGACTACGTCGCGTATTCGTACATCCTCGGCGCCGATGAGACTGGGCCGAACGCGACGGGCATTCGCTTTCGAGAGGCTGGGAACGTCCGTGATGTAGGCGGCTACCGTGTGCAGGACTACCGCAACTTCACCGCCGACGCAGGAACGGATCTTATTGAAATGGGCCTGATGTTCGAGGCAGGCGAACTGCGGGTTGTATCAGATATTCAATTGGAGGACGTCCGGCTGGAGCGGCTTGAGCAGTGAGGCCGTGGTAAGTTGGCGGGTAGCTTTTCGTTTGCCGACTTATGAAAGACACCATCCGCATCGCTTCCGGGCAAGGCTTCTGGGGTGATCTCCAGCGCGCCCCGATTGATCAAGCCAAAAATGGCCCTATTGACTATCTCGTGATGGATTACCTCGCTGAGGTGACCATGTCCATCATGCAGAAGCAGAAGCTGCGGAACCCCGAAATGGGCTACGCTCGCGACTTCGTGGAGGTGGTCACAGAACTCCTGCCGGATATCAAGGAGAAAGGCTTTTCGATCATCTCAAACGCGGGTGGCGTGAATCCTACGGGCTGTGCCGATGCGATCATGCGGAACGCGAAAGAGCGCGGCATCTCAGGTTTAAAAGTGGCTGTGGTAACTGGCGACGATCTGCTCGATCAGTTGGATGAGTTGCTGGCGGATGGCGTCGAAATGAAGCACATGGAGACCGGCGAGCTGATGTCGTCGGTTCGGGACCAACTCGTCAGCGCCAACGCGTATCTCGGCGCGGAGCCGATTGTGGAAGCCCTCAGCCAAGGCGCGGACGTAGTCGTGACGGGCCGTACGACAGACACAGGCCTCACGCTCGCGCCGATGATTCACGAGTTCGGCTGGTCGATGGAGGACTGGGACAAAATGGCGGCAGGAACCGTAGCCGGGCACATTCTTGAGTGCGGTGCGCAGTCCTCTGGCGGCAACTTTACAGATTGGGAGACCGTGCCCAACATGGCCGAGATCGGCTTCCCGATTGTGGAAGCACGACCCGACGGCACGTTCACGGTTACCAAGCATGGGGGGACCGGAGGACTTGTCTCCGTTGGGACGGTTTCCGAACAGCTCCTTTACGAAATCGGCGACCCGAAAGACTACATTACGCCAGACTGCATAGCGGACTTCACGTCCATCCACCTCGAAAGCGAGGGCAGCGACCGCGTGCGGGTCCACGGTATTACCGGCGATCCTAAAACCGAGTTCTACAAGGTCTCCGCTGCCTACGCCGATGGCTGGAAGGCCACGTCCACCCTTGTCTACGCATGGCCAGACGCTGCGAAGAAAGCCCGAGCCGCAGCGGACATCCTCAAGAAGCGTCTCGACAACCTCGGGTTAGAGTTCGAGGAGTACCGCGCCGAACTCATCGGTTTGAACGCACTTTGCGAAGACCCACAAGCAGCCGCTTCGAAGGCGGTCGACCTTGATGAAGTCATGCTTCGCGTATCCGTTCGCGGACAGGACAAAGAGGCGATTTCACAGTTCGGCCGCGAAATCGCCCCGTTAATTCTAACCGGCCCTAGCGCCGTGACGGGCTTTGCGGGAGGGCGCCCACGTCCGAGCGAAGTGATTGCTTATTGGCCAGCGCTGATTCCAAAGGAACGAGTGAAGACGGAAGTGAGGGTTTTGGAAGTGTAAGGCTGTTGTCATGCTGAGCTTGTTTCAGCATCTCTTAGCTAAACGTGTGGATCCCGAAACAAGTTCGGGATGACAACCTTGATGATGTTTCATGTTGGCCGACAACTTCTCCTCTCATCCCCTCAGCCTTACATAGTCCCAAACGCAGGCTAACCCGAACCGTCTGGGCGCTTGGCGCTGTCAGCTTGCTGACGGACATGTCGAGCGACATGATCTTTCCGCTCCTGCCTGCCTTCCTGGTTGGCGTGTTGGGGGCGAGTGCCACGAGCCTTGGCCTGATAGAAGGTGTGGCCGAAGGAACGAGCGCATTGCTGAAACTCGTGGCAGGGCGCGTTGCCGATAAGACCGGACGCCTCAAGGGTCTCACAACGCTGGGATACACGATCTCCGGAATCGCCAAGCCGCTGGTGGCTCTGGCAACCCTGCCTTGGCACGTCCTGGGTGTGCGCTTTTCTGATCGTGTGGGCAAGGGCATCCGCTCAGCGCCCCGTGATGCACTCCTGGCCGCATCAGCGACGGAGGAGACGATGGGTCGAGCGTTTGGCGTCCATCGAGCCATGGATACGGCGGGAGCGATGCTCGGTCCACTTGTGGCGTTTGCCATCCTGGCACTTGCACCTGGAGAGTATCGCCTGGTTTTCGGCCTTGCGGCGATTCCAGCGTTGCTTTCGGTTTTCGTGCTCATAGCCTTCGTGCGAGATCGTCGCCCCGAATCCCTCCCTGCCAACGCTGATCCCTCCTTGGCCGGTGCCGGTCAGCTTGGTGGGAAGTTCTGGAAGCTGCTGGCAATCGTTGCTGTTTTCTCTCTGGGTAACTCGTCGGATGCCTTTGCGCTGCTCCGGGCGCAGGACCTCGGCGTTCCCGCTGCGCTCCTTCCGATTCTCTGGTTCGGATTCAACACTCTGTATACGGCTGTGGCGTGGAGGTCGGGAGGATGGAGCGACAGAGTTGGCCGACGGCGCGTGCTGGTTGTGGGTTTGCTAATCTATGCCGCGTCCTACGCAGCCTTTGCGGCTGCTGGAAACGTTTGGCAAGTTGTGGGTGCCTTTGCACTTTACGGTCTCTACTATGGTTTTACCGAAGGCGTTCTTCGCGCGGCCATCGCAGACGCGGTCCCAACCGACCGCCGAGGTACGGCCTACGGCGTCTATTACGCGGTTACCGGTGGGCTGGCGTTGGTAGCGAGCCTTGGGGCTGGTTGGCTGTGGGATGTGTACGGTCCAGCGGTGCCGTTCGGGATGGGAGCGGGGTTGGCGCTGGTTGCTGCGTTGATGGCGATCGTCTGGATAGAAGGAGCGCGAAAGTAGGGAGAGCTCGCCAAACGGTCCGCGTTGATTTGTTGTTGCGAGGAGCGAAGCGACGAAGCAATCTCGTGGATTTGAGGTTGATGCTACGAGATTGCTTCGCAAGCCTGTGCTGAGCGCAGCCGAAGTGCTCGCAATGATGTAGCACTCGGATCACCTCCCGCCGCAACGCGTTGGGAGGGCACTGACTAATTTGTTCAATGCCCTCACCCCTACGCCGACTCAACAAATACCTCTGGCGCTACAAGTACCTCATGGTTCCGGGGCTGTTGTGCGCGCTGGCGTCGGCCATCTTTTCTTTGATCGTGCCGCGCGTGGTGCGCGAAGCTGTGGACGCTGTGCCCCGCATGGTGGAGCTTCACAGCTTGTATGGGGGCACGCCGGCCGCGTCGGAGCTCTTCAGGCAATTTGGGTGGGCGCTGGTCTTTGCAGCGCTGTTTATCATGGGTCTGAGCATGGTCAGTGGGTTTTTCAGCTACCTGATGCGGCGCACAGTTGTGGTTGCCTCAAGACATATCGAGTTTGATCTCCGAAACCGCCTCTACGCGCATTTACAGTCTCTTTCTGGGGACTTCTATAGCCGCTACCCGACAGGCGACGTCATGGCGCGGTCCACTAGTGATATCGAACGCGTTCGCCGTTACATCGGCCCCGCGTACATGTACATGGCGCGGGCGCTCACAGCCATTGTTGCGGCACTCGTTGTGATGTTCATCATCTCACCGACGCTGACATGGTTCTCGCTCATTCCAATGCCGTTTCTGGCCATCATGGTGTTTTTTGTGGCAAAGATGGTCCACGTCCGGACGGATCGCCAGCAGAAACAGTACGCCACGCTAACCAGCCGTGTTCAAGAGGCGCTCTCCGGCATTCGCGTGATGAAAGCCTACGCCCGCGAGGACTTCGAGGCAGGCCGGTTCGACATCGAGAGCAAAGGCTACCAGCGTCGGACACTTGATCTCGCTTTCGTGGACGCCGCCTTCCGTCCGGTCATTGTGGTCTTGATTGGCCTGAGCGTTGTGCTTGTCGTTGGCGTTGGTGGAAAACTCGTGATCGACGGCCAATTGACCATCGGCAACATCGCTGAGTTCATTATCTACGTTGCCATCCTAACGTGGCCCGTGGCCTCGTTCGGGTTTGTGATCTCGATGGTTCAGCAAGCCTCAGCTTCCATGTCGCGCATCGTCGAGATACTCGACACGGAACCAGCTGTCAAGGACGGAGAGCAAACTGATACATCTGTGAAGTCCATCGAAGGCCGCATTTCCTTCGAGAACGTGCGGTACAACTACGCGGAAGATGGCCCTGCCGTCTTGGACGGCCTCTCCTTCGACGTCGCTGCGGGGTCTACGCTTGGCATCGTTGGGCGGACTGGTTCAGGCAAAAGCACCCTTATCGAACTCATTCCGCGAATGATGGACGCTTCGAGTGGCACGGTGAAGGTGGATGGCCACGATGTGAAATCCATCCCGTTGCAGACGCTCCGAGGCGCAATCGGATACGTGCCGCAAGAAGTCTTCCTATTCTCTGACACGGTCGGCAACAACATCGCTTTTGGCGAGATGGAGGCAGAGCAATCCGAAGTCGATCGTGCTGCTGACGAGGCGGAGCTTCTGACGAACGTGCAGGACTTCCCGGAAGGTTTCGAGACGATTGTGGGCGAGCGAGGCATCACGCTTTCGGGTGGCCAAAAGCAGCGAACGGCAATCGCTCGAGCGCTTATCCGCAATCCCAAGATTCTCGTCCTCGATGACGCACTCAGTGCGGTTGACACGAACACGGAGGCCATCATCCTCGCCCACTTGCGCAAGCACTACGGGAGGCGAACGATCGTTGTCGTCAGCCACCGAATCTCGGCCGTCCAGGAAGCCGACCAGATCATCGTGCTCGACGAAGGCAGAATTGCTGAGCATGGCACGCACGAGCAGCTTGTTAAACATCATGGTCTTTATGCGGACCTGTATCGAAAACAACAGCTTGAAGCGGAGTTGGAAGCAGCATGAGAGAATTCGGAAACCCGAAACCGAAAGCATAAACCAAACTCCCACAGGACATCTCCGAGCAACAATCCGATAACCCCAAATCCACGAAGGTTCGCTTCGACGGGCAGCTGCTGAAGCGGCTGTTTCGCTGGTTAATGCCGTACAAGAGTTGGCTCGCCATCGCCATGGTGCTGACGCTTGGTGTTGCCTTTCTCGGACCGCTGCGCCCGAAGCTGGTTCAGGTTGCTATCGACAGCTACATCACGGTGGGCGATGCACAGGGATTGACGAAGATCATTCTGATCATTGGTGGAGTGTTGGTAGCCGAGGGCATTCTGTCGTTCGCGCTTGGATATCTAACAGCGTGGATTGGCCAAAACGCGCTCTATGATATCCGTACGGCCGTATTTAGGCATATTCAGAAGCAGCGGTTGAGCTTCTTTGATCGCACGCCCATCGGTCGGCTGATCACGAGATCCACAAGCGACATTGAGGCGCTGAACAACCTGCTCTCGGCAGGAGTGGTGACCATGATCGGTGACCTGGGGCGACTGTTCTTCATCGGCTACTTCATGTTTTCGCTGAACACTGAGCTGGCCTTTGTAGCGTTGATTGCCCTTCCGCCCATGCTCTGGGCGACGAATTACTTCCGCAAAAAAATGCGGGTGGCCTATCGCGAAACGCGCAAGCAAGTTGCCCGACTGAACTCGTTCACGCAGGAGCACGTGACGGGCATGAAGGTGGTGCAGCTTTTCAACCGTGAGCGGGAGGAGATGACACGTTTTGAGGAGATCAACGACAAACACCGCGCAGCGCACATCAAGACGATTCTCTATTTCGCGCTGCTCTGGCCGGCCATCGACCTCATCGCGACAGGCGCTCTAGGCCTCATCATTTGGTACGGCGGCACGGAAGCGATGCGCGAGGCGCTGACGATTGGAACGCTCATCGCGTTCATCCAATACGTCCGGTTGTTCTTCGAGCCCGTCCGCAACCTGTCCGATCAGTTCAACACATTGCAGGGAGCCATGGCGGCCTCCGAACGCGTGTTTGACCTGCTCGATACGGAGATGGACATGGAGGAACAGGACAATCCGAAGCCCATGCCGGATTGCATAGGCCGCATCGAGTTCCGCAATGTGTCGTTTGCCTACGAGCGGTTGCCCATGCCAGATGATGCTGAAGGAGACTTCGAACCTGAATGGAACTGGGTTTTGAAGGATGTCTCCTTCGTTGCTGAACCCGGCAAGACCATGGCGCTCGTTGGAGCTACGGGCTCGGGCAAGACGACCATCATTTCATTGCTCCTGCGTTTCTATGAGGTCCAGCAAGGCCAGATTCTGGTGGATGGCGTTGATATCCGCGAGCTACGACTGGCTGATCTCCGGCGCCATATCGGGCTTGTCCTGCAGGATGTGTTCCTTTTCTCCGGTTCCGTGGAAGAGAATATCACGCTCGGCGATCCGGCGAAATCGATTGAAGATGTAGAGCGCGCCGCTGACCTCGTTGGCGCGGATGTATTCATCGACAAGCTGCCCGGAGGTTACCAGTACGATGTTCGCGAGCGTGGCCAGACGCTTTCGCATGGCCAGCGGCAGCTAATTTCGTTCGTCAGGACGCTCGTCTATGATCCAACCATCCTTGTTCTCGACGAGGCCACATCGTCCGTGGATACGGAGACGGAAGAGCTGGTCCAGCATGCCATCGACGTCTTGATGGAGGGGCGGACGGCCCTTGTGGTTGCACACAGACTTTC
>JAHEJB010000179.1 GCA_024639085.1 Rubricoccaceae bacterium
CCGTAGGAAGTCAATCGTTATGGCGATGTGCATCGCTTCGGTCTTTGACATAACCCACGGGCCTTTGCTGCTGACCCCATGCGTGACTGCTTCACGCTCGCGAACGCCCATCTTCCGCAGCTTCGCGATCCGAGTTCGCGGCTGCCGCCATTGCTTCCAGTAACAACTCCGGATGCGCCGACGGATCCACTTATCAAGTTTGCTGAAGATGCTTCGGAGAGGCACGAGGCTGAAGTAGCCCATCCATCCTTGGAAGTATCGGCGAAGTTCTTGGGTGCGACGAGCTATAGACACGCCGCGTTTACGACGCGTAATCTCGCGTACGCGGTCCTTGAACTTCTTGATATTCTTCGGACTGATGCGAATCTGACCGCCGTAGCCGATGAAGATGAAGCCCAGAAACTCCACGCCATCAGTCCTACAGATGCGGCTTTTCTGCCGATTCACCACCAGCTTCAATTTCCGCGTGAGGTATCGACCCACGGATACGTAGACACGCCGGGCGGCTGGGCTGGTCTTGGTGAATACCAGGAAGTCGTCCGCGTAACGCACAAAGCGATGACCGCGTCTTTCCAGTTCCTTGTCGAAGTCATCCAGCAGGATGTTCGCCAAGAGTGGTGACAACGGGCCGCCTTGCATCGTGCCTTCGGTCGAGGGTTGCAAGTCGATTCCGTCCATCACGCCTGCTCGCAAGTACCGGCCAATCAGACGTAGCAATCGTTTATCGCGAACTTTCCGTGCGACTCTCACGAGTAACACATCATGCTGAACTCGGTCGAAGAATTTCGACAGATCCATGTCCACGCAGTGACGATAACCGGCCCGAATATGAGCCTGCACTTGCTGGGCTGCTCCTTGAGCCGAGCGGTTTGGGCGGAATCCGAAACTCGATTCCGAGAATCCCGGATCGAAGATCGGAGTCAGGACTTGTAAGATGGCTTGCTCAATCAATCTTTCCTGGACATTGGGAATGCCCAGGTGACGTTCCGAGCCATCCGGCTTAGGAATGGATTTCCGACGAGCCGGTGAGGGTTCGTAGGTTCCATCCAACAGTTGTTGTCGAACAGTCGGCCATTGGGCACGAAAGGTCTGAAAGAATTCGTCCAGTGTCACGCCATCGGGGCCAGGGGCTCCGCGGTTGGCTTTGACTTTCTTCCAGGCTCGCTCCATGTTCCGCTCGTCGACGATCTGTTCCATCAGATTCTCTGAAACAGGGTTTAAGGCTGTCTTCTTCATGTCCGCCAGTACCGATTGGCCTCGCTGAGGTTCCGCCGCAGCACTCGCCGCTTCGCCTTCAGGAACGAATTCGAAATGGGTTTGTGGTTGTGTCGGACGGTCCGAGGTCATGAATGGATCTTCCTTATCAAGTAACGTTAGGCCCTTCCCGTCTCCGTTGGACTCGGAGGATCGGTACTATGGCTTCTGCTGACTTCTGCTCGCACGAGCCGGGTCTCCCCAGTCGCCCCGCCTTTCGAGCAAGCTCTACTCACGGGTACGCTTACAGATCTCCCCGAATAAGAACGTGAACTTTCGCTGCGCAAGCTCGCCATCTACCCTGGAGTCTGTTGGGAACGGTTTCGTTGTCCACGGGCAACTCACCTCAGGGTCTCTCTAGGCCTCAATGGCGTTTCTGTACGTAACCTCGCAGCTTTGGCGAGAATGTGGCCGACGACGTTTCTCTATCGGCTTACCGACACATTCGCAGGCTTCCTCCCCACGGTCTGTTGCCTCGCCGCAGTTGCCCTCGCCTAGTACTTAAATTGAGTGGTTTACATTTGGTATCATGCCCTCCATTCAACTCCCATTTTCGTACAAGGGACTTTCACCCCATAAATTCACGCCCATGTCGGGCGTACCGCTCGTTTCGGCCTCGGCGTGAGGCGCTCGGAAATGACGTGATTTGGCTCGGCCGATTTACGTGATTGTCGATCAACCCAGGGCTTCGCGACTTCGTCGCTGCGCCCTGGGCTGACATAGCGCCGCCCCGATTGGGGCTGTTGGGCGACTTTGTCGCCAAGGACGGCAAAGATGGGCACGAAGCAATATGCGCTTGCCAAAATGAAGTCAAAGATCGTTTCACGCCTATCGGAAAGCTGAAAGCGAAGCACTTCCAGATCGACGTTGACGCTTTCGAGGATTTCGCGGCGATCGCGCGTGAACTTGGCCCGAATCAACTTTTCCAGGATCTCACCGAGGAGTCGTTCTACCTTGGGTTTACCCTCATCTTTGGCCACCACCCGAGCTTGCAGACTGTCGATTTAATCAGCCGCAGGGCGTTAGCCTCCGGTTCGGCGCCGCGAGAACGCCGTAGAGCTTTTCTCGTTTTCATGTTGGTCATAATCCGGGCTAAGGCGCGTTTGCGTCGGAATTCGAGTACTGTTAGCATGTGACAAATGAGTTGCGTACATCGAGGCGAATCCGTCCGTATTGCTGAAACACTGGTTGGCAAAGGCGTCTTTGCCGAGCGGTGTTATCCGAGTGGTGCCATCGTCGGCGAAATCACAGGCGAAGTTGTGCGGTATACCGACGGTTCCAACTATTCATTTGAAATCGATGAACACTCACAGCTGGAACCGTTCCCGCCGTTTCGATACCTCAACCATAGCTGCGAACCCAATTGTGAATTCGATTGGATCGAGGAAGCAACCTACAGCGATCAGCCTGTGCTGTATGTTATCGCACTGCGGGACATTCAATCCGGTGAGGAATTGACTATCGACTACAACTGGCCGGCCAGCTTCGCGATTCCCTGTTGTTGCGGCGCTGGGACGTGTCGCGGTTGGATTGTCAGTTGCGATGAGTTGGATGACGTACCGGCTAACGCCCAGCGGCTGATTCGCGAATCACGATAGGACGATGAATCAACGGCGTAAGAACTTTGCACAGACGGGCGATGGAACCGCCAGTTTATGTCCCGTTGGATCCAGTGCGCCGGTGTCCTGGTTGATCCGAAAGACGAACACATCGTTCGTGCTCTGGTTTTCGGCCAACAAGAACCGGCCGGTCGGTTCGATCGCGAAGTTACGTGGCGTCTTTCCGCCGGTGGGTTCCCGTTCGACGACGGACAACGTTTCCGACTCAGGATCGAAGCGGAAAACGGCGATCGTGTTCGGCCCTCGATTGGAAACGTAGACGAATTTGCCATTGGGATGCACCAAAGTCTCGGCCGTGCTATTACCAGCTAAATCGGTTCCGTCGGGCACCGTACCGATTGTCTGCAGTAGCGTCAGCGCGCCCCGTTCGGGATCATAGCGAAACGCGTTCACGGAAAGCAGCATTTCATTGTTTGAAAAAGCGTATTTTCCGCTGGGGTGAAAAGCAAAATGACGCGGTCCACCTCCCGCCGGCACGGAAACGTGCGGCGGGTCATTGGGCGTTAAGTTGCCGCTGGTCTCGTCGAACGCATAAACTAGGATCTTGTCCAATCCCAGGTCCGCGACAAAGGCAAACCTGTTGGCGGCGTCCACGTTCACCGAGTGCGCGTGCGGACCTGCTTGGCGATTCGTGTCGACACTGGAACCGGCGTGTTGGTGAAAGCTGGCTTGTTCACCCAGGCTGCCGTCGTCGTTGATGGCAATCGACGAGACGCTGCCGCCGCCATAGTTGGCAACCAATACGTACTTGCCGGAATTGTCCACGACCAGATGGCAAGGGCCGGCGCCGCCGGAATGCTGTTGGTTCAGCGCGGTCAGCTCGTGCGTCTGGGAGTCGATCTGAAAAGCTGACACCGCACCCGCTTTCCGGCCGTTAAAGTCACTGATTTCTCCCACGGCATAAAGGAATTTGCCACTGGGGTCGATCGCCAAAAACGACGGATTCACGGATTCGGCGGCCAGCATTAGATCGGACAGCGTACCGGTTTCGATATCGAGGTTGCACTTGTAAATGCCTTTGCTTTCGCCACCGGTGTATGTTCCAAAGAAGACGGTCATGGAGTCCGCAACAGTGATTTGGCAGTGGCAAGCGGCCACGAGGACGAACAGTAGAGTAAAAAGCAGCTGACGCATGTGGAGTTTTCCTTTCCGTGGTGTCTCGAGCCGCCGCGAGCCATTTCATGAGATCCAGACGCTCGCCATCGACGCTGTACGTGTTGGTCCCACACGTCAATCGCGAGAGCCAGTATACCCCGGCTGGCCTATATCGAGAACTGGAATGCTAGCGATTCCCCAAATCCAC
>JAHEJB010000058.1 GCA_024639085.1 Rubricoccaceae bacterium
ACAACGCCACATCCCCATCCTATTCTCGACTATCTCGGCTGTAGTCCCCGCGGCCAACATAAATGAACATAGCCACGCTTCAGGAGAAGCGGACTGCTGAACTGCATTCCATTGCGCGAGGTCTCGGCATAGCCAACTTCGCTGAACTTTCCAGACCCGACCTCATCTACTGCATTCTAGAGACGTATGCGGAAGGAGTCACTGTTGAACATAGTGCCGAGGTAGACCTGCACGTCCTTACAAATGGGCGAAGCCAAAGGGGCGGCGAGGATTTTGATACGGTTGGCCTCATTGAAAGTCAGCCGCCGGCTTACATGCTGGATTTCGATCCGAAGAAAGTGGCGTTGACGGGAATGATTCACAAGACTGGCGTCCTTGAAGTCCTGCCCGATGGATACGGCTTTTTGCGCTCAGCTGATTATCGCTACCACCCTTCGGCAGACGACATTTACGTTTCTCCGAGCCAGATCAAGCGATTTTCGTTGCAAGTTGGAGATGTCGTCAAGGGTGAGATTCGGCCTCCTCGCGAAGGGCAGAGGTTCTTCGCTCTTATTCACGTCGATGCCATCAATGGCCGGTCGCCTGAGTCATTCAGCGAACGCAAAGGCTTCGACTTTTTGGCTCCAACGAGCGTCAGCCAGCTCTTTCGGCTGGAGACAACATCAGAGGCTATCGCACCTCGCATTCTCGATCTGTTTTGCCCAATAGGAAAAGGGCATCGAGGGTTGATCGTGGCTCCTCCTGAGAGTGGAACTACAAAGTTGTTGCAGCAAATTGCTCAATCGCTGTCAACGAATCATCCAAACGTGCGTGTTCTTGCGCTTCTGATTAATGAGCGATCGGACGACATCATGGCTTTTGAGCAGCATACCAATGCTGATGTCGTTGCCACATTATTTGGCGATGCCCCGGACCGGCACGTCCACCTGGCGGGGCTAATTTTTGAGGCGGCAAAGCGACTCGTTGAAGCAGGACACGATGTCGTGCTCTTGATCGATTCAATGACGGAGTTGGTTCGTGGGTACAACACATTATCTCTCGATGAAAGCTCACCTCCAAATAATGTTTTGGACACAGGCACCTTCAACCTGCCAAAGGCACTTTTCGGCTCCGCAAAAGCTGTTGAGGATGGCGGCAGTCTAACCGTTATTGCATCTATGCAGGTAGGCGCTGGCAACGACCTTGATGAAAAGATCTACGCCGAGTTCAAAGGGGTCTCAAACACAACTATTGTGCTCTCAGCAGAACTGGCGTCGCACCACATTTTCCCAGCCATTGATATCAAACAAAGCCATACCCGCGAAGAAGAAGCACTAATTCAGCCGGACCACCTCGACGTTGCCAGAACCCTTCGCAGACAGCTTCTAGAGCAAGAACCCAAGGAAGCGATGCTTGGCATGGTGAATCAATTGAAAGCAACAAAGAGCAACGCCGAATTCCTGGCCCAGCACTCATCCCGAACTTAGCTAGGCAACGATGACTTCTGGTTGCTGGACAGCGTCCTCTATTGGCTCAGGGAGGTATTTCCAAACCAACCACGCGAGTAATAAAACCATCGCGGCAGATGCAAACGTCGTCGTTCTATAACCGCCTCCAGCGTAAAGAAGTCCTGCGACGAAGGCGCCGATCGCAGTTCCAAGTTGGCCGATCGCGATGGTTAGAGAAAGAAAACTGCCGCGCTGCTTTGCGGGAACGAGTGCAGTGAGTAACGCTTGTAACGGCGACATCCGCATTGAGAAGAGCATCATGATGGCGATGTAAGCCGGGTAGGCCACCCAGCGCTTCGTAACGACAAATGTGAGCGCAATCGTTACAACAATGAGTCCTATGCACGAGAGGAGGATGAGAGGCTTTCGTCCAACTGTGTCGGAAAATGAACCCGCTAGAGGCCCGGTAACGACTCCAGCCAGCCCGCCCACGAGGAATAACGTGGCGATGAAGTCGACGTCAAGCCCGCCAATACGAAGCGGTTTTCCCAATAGGCTAACTTCTAGCGGGAATCGCTCAGTCAACCATTCCGGTAAATAAATGACGAGCAGTGACAACCCTAGGTACATCAGGAAATAGGTCAGCGTTGCCGTCAGAACATCAGGCTTTTTTAGCAGTTTCCCATATGCGCTTACGGTGCCGACAAACGTCATACGCGATTTTTCGGTATCGACATCCGGTTGTGGAACGACGAAAAGAATGAGTACAAACGCTCCCGCCATCAGTGCAGCGAAAGCAACAAATGGCGTGAGGAAGCCTAGCCCTGCCGCGAGCACTCGCCCGAGCGGAACGCCCAAGACTATTCCAAATGGAATGCCACTCATCACCCAGCCCGTTGCCCAGCCACGCCGTTCGTACGGGAAGTAGTCACCGACGTACGAGACGGCAGCACCACTAAGCATCCCACCGCAGGCCCCTGCAAGCGCGCGAGCGCCAAGCATCGTGCTGAATGAGTTGACAAGACCATGTAGCGCAAGCGCGATTGCCAATGCACCTGAGCCGATTAGGAGAATTCTTCTTCGGCCGATTCGATCCGAGACGGGGCCCATGACCAATGCCGCGATGGCCAGCGCGAGGGAATAGACCGAGATCAGAAGCCCCCATTGCGCCTCTGGAACATTCAGCGTGTCACCGATGACTGGCAGAATCGGCGTAACGATGATAGTCTGGCTAGCGGCCGTAAAGACCATGAGCCAAAGCGACAAAATGATCCCGAGAATGCGGAGCGGCGAGTGTGTCAGAACTAGTACTTGTTAGAACAATGAAAGAGATGATACGGTCTCGCGAAGGGATCTGAACCTAGGGCTCTTCGGCGAAGGCAATCCTGACTTGCGAGGTAGCTGGCTCATATGCCAAACGTCAGCCATGCGCGCGTTGATGGCGGTTGCTGTGTTGTATGTTAGGTTCAAGTTGTCTTTCCCCCTCAAATGAGGATTCTAATGAAGCTCCGACATTTTTTCGCTGCAGTGGCAGCACTACTAATTGCGCCGTCAATTCTGGCCCAAACCACGTTCCAGGTCACCATCGCAACGAAAACAGCCGCACATCCATATTTCGGGATGGGGCATCCAGACGCCTTCGTGATTGATGCAACGGAGGCCAATGAGCTAACCCTCATTCGGGGAGAGACGTACACCTTTCAAATGAACGGAACCTCAGCCATTCATCCTTTTATGATTTCGACGGACGCAGCCGGAGGGAGCGGAGGCGCGGGAGAATACACGGATGGTGTCACGAATAGTGGTGCATCTGGCAATGAGGCTTTAACATTTACGGTCCCTAACGGAGCTCCTGATTTGTTGTACTACCAATGCTTCAATCATCAGTTTATGGGCTGGGAATTGAACGTCATCAACCCTGTTTCCATCGAAGATGAAACGCCGGGCATTGGCTTTGATTTATCTGTTGCCTACCCGAACCCGAGTAACGACGCCGTTACGGTTGGCATGTCCCTGGAGGAAACACGCGATGTATTGGTAGAGGTGTATGATGTTGCGGGTCGCCGCGTAGCTGTTCTTCATGAAGGCGCGTTGGCTGCTGGCACAGACCATCGCTTTGTGTTTGGGGAAGCTGATCTCCCTGGAGGTGTTTACCTGATCCGCGCCACTGCAGATGGAACATCTGTTGAGCGAAGAATCACGTTAGTGCGTTAGTTGTAAAGGGACAACTCGTCAAAGAAAATCGTAGAGGCGGCCGTGAGGTCGCCTCTTGTTTTTCGCATTGGCCTCCTTCGCGCAAACCAGCGTGCGTGTGCCTCTGATATAGGCTCCTCCTTGTTACTTTTGTTGATGGGAACGATTCTATTCGACTCGCAATCATGAAGCCCCAATTCTTGTTGCGATTGCCCTGTTTGTGCTTACCGGGCAGACATCAGCTCAGACGACGTTTCAGGTTTCTGTTGTAGGCAACACACACCACCCCGATCCTGATGCCTACTTCGACGTTTATGAAATCGATGCGGTTCAGGGTGCTGAGCTGAATCTGGTACGTGGGGAGACCTACGTCTTTGAGATGAACAGCGTGCCGGCCTCGCACCCCTTTTACATATCCACCAGTGATCGCGGTGGAGACATTGGAACGTGGGACGACGGCGTTACCAACAATTATGCTACGGGCAATCAAATCCTCACCTTCATAGTTCCCCATCTCGCGCCCGACTTCTTGTACTACCAATACGCTGCCTATTTTAGAATGGGTTGGAAGCGCAACATCATCAACCCGGTCTCGGCACCGGATGAAACGCCGGGTGTCGGATTGGATCTGACTATTGCCTACCCAAACCCGAGTATGATGCTGTCACGGTTAGCATGAGGCTGGACGTAACGCGCGATGTATTAGTGGAGGTGTGCGATGTTGCGGGTCGTCGGGTGGCCGAACTTCATGACGGCACTTTAGACGCCGCTACTTATCATCGCTTTGTCTTTGGAGAAGCCGACATTCCTTAGGGCGTCTATCTGCTACGAGCGACGGCAGACGGAGATCATGTTGAGCGTCGCGTGACGCTCGTTCGTTGATTCACGGTTGGTCATACGTGAGGGCCGTAGTTTTGTCCTCCCGCCCATTCTTCAGGGACGGCCCGGCGGGTCGTCCCTTTTCTTTTTGATTCGTTCACGATGCCCGTTTCTCTTTCAGATAGCCCACCGCGTTCGCTAAGTGGGGAGCCCGAAGTCAACCTCGAATTGGCCCTGGAACACGGCTTGACTGAAGAGGAGTATGGTTGGGTTCTGGACAAACTTGGCCGCACCCCTACGTTCACAGAGCTTGGTATTTACTCGGTGATGTGGAGCGAGCACTGCTCGTACAAAAACTCCATCGCCGTCATCAAAACGCTTCCCCGTGACGGCGAAGCACTCCTTGTGGGTGCAGGCGAGGAGAATGCAGGGCTCGTTGACATCGGCGATGGACTGGCCGTCGCGTTCAAAATTGAAAGCCACAATCACCCCAGCGCCGTGGAGCCTTACCAAGGTGCAGCCACGGGCGTGGGTGGCATTCAGCGTGACATATTTACGATGGGCGCTCGCCCAATCGCCTCGCTGAACAGCCTTCGTTTCGGTTCACTAGACAACCCACGTGTTCGGTATCTCTTTGATGGCGTCGTCCGAGGCATCGGCGATTATGGCAACTCGTTCGGCGTTCCAACGGTTGGCGGCGAAGTGTATTTCGACACCAGTTACGAAGGCAACCCGCTTGTGAATGCCATGAGCGTAGGGATTGTGAAAGTTGGCGAGACAGCCAGTGCCATCGCTGAAGGCGTGGGCAATCCTGTGTTCATCGTGGGGTCCGCCACCGGTCGCGATGGCATTCACGGAGCGACCTTCGCCAGCGAGGAGATCAGTGAGGCCAGCGAGGCGAAACGCCCGAGCGTGCAAGTCGGGGATCCCTTTACCGAGAAGCTTCTTCTCGAAGCCTCGCTCGAGGTCATTGGGAGTGGTGCCGTTGTTGGCATACAGGACATGGGCGCAGCAGGCTTGACTTGCTCATCCTGCGAAATGAGCGAAAAGGGGGATTGCGGAATGGTCATCCACGTGGATCGTGTTCCGATACGCGAAGAGGGCATGACACCCTATGAAATCCTGCTTTCCGAAAGCCAGGAGAGAATGCTCGTAGTTGTCGAAAAGGGCAAAGAACCCATCATCGAGGCTATTTTCAAGAAATGGGATCTGCATGTGGAGGAGATTGGTGTGGTCACGGACGACGGTCGAGTCAGCGTTCTCTGGCATGGAGAGGAAGTGGCCAATGTCCCGGCCGAACACCTAGTCCTGGGTGGCGGTGCTCCTGTCTACATCCGCGAAACCGAGCGCCCGAATTATCTCGACAACGTTCAGAGCTTCACTTCAGACAACATCCCAGATGTGGTCAACGGAGGAAGTGCGCTTAAGCAGCTTCTCGGCAGTCCGAACATTGCATCCAAGCAGTGGGTGTTCGAGCAATACGATACGATGGTTCGAACAAACACGGTTGCTGGTCCCGGACCTACAGATGCAGCTGTTATTCGCGTGAAAGGGACAAACAAGGGTCTGGCCGTCAAAACGGATTGCAATGGACGGTATGTCTACCTCAACCCTCGAAAGGGAGGACAGATCGCAGTTGCCGAGGCAGCGCGTAACGTGGTTTGCGCAGGCGGGCAGCCTGTCGCGATCACGAACTGCCTCAACTTCGGCAATCCGTACAAGCCGGAAGTGTATTGGGTCTTCAAGGAGGCCGTTGGAGGCATGGGCGATGCTTGCCGGGCATTCAATACGCCGGTTACGGGGGGCAATGTGTCGTTCTACAACGAAAGTCCCGAAGGAGCGGTCTTTCCAACGCCTACGATAGGAATGCTTGGCGTCGTTGAGGATGTGGATGCTCACACGACCACGTCAGCTTTCAAGGCGGAAGACGATTCCATCTTCTTGCTATCACCTGCTGGATGGACGGCTAAAGGTGGCATCGAGGGTTCGGAATACCTCTCGACAGTTTTTGGGCAAACGAACGGCGATGCTCCTCATCTTGACCTTGACGAGGAGAAATCCGTTCACACAGCGATGCTGGAACTGATTCGGCAAGGCCATGTGGAGAGCGCACACGATGTGTCGGATGGAGGACTCGCGGTCTGCCTGGCCGAGTGCTGCATCCACAATAAGCTCGGAGCGGACGTACGTCTGGAACAACTGGAGGATTTCCGTCTGGATGCGCTCCTGTTTGGAGAGGCTCAGTCTCGCATCGTCTTTTCAGCACGACCGGAAGCCAACTTGTTCTCGAAACTCGCAGATATTGTAACCTCAGCCGGTGCCCAGATAAGGCCGATTGGTACAGTTGGCGGAGCCTCCCTTCGCGTCCAGGTGGGCGATACGACCGTGCTCAACGAGGCCATTGAGGATCTTGAAATTCCCTATCGTTCAGCGATCCCAGAAGCAATGGGCGAGGCAGTCGCGTCCATCTGAACGGCGATCCCATCGCCACCGACAATTGGAATCGGGGTGCGAGGAAGCGAAACCGTGAGCACACTGCCTGCTCCCTTGCGGCTAAGAGCGGTGAGTCGTCCTCCCATCAAATCGACGAGCTTCTTGGCAATAGCGATCCCGAGGCCGTTACCCTCGTGGCTCCGCGCGAAGCCATCCGACTCCTGCTTGAACTCAGTGAACAGGTGTGGCAGGAACTCCTCATCCATGCCGACGCCCGTATCTGCAACGTGTAGGTGAATCAGCTCCGGTTTCGTCTCAATGGTAACCCGCACGGATCCTTCCGCCGTGAACTTGATGGCATTGTCTACGAGGTTGCCCATAATCTTCTGAAAGGCGTCGCGATCCAGCATAGTGGGTAATGAACCCACATCGGAATCGAAGTAGATGGACAAGCCCTTAGTGTCCGCGTCAGGCTTATGCATTGTGAGTACGGTTTGGATTTCTTCCACAACGTCGGCAGGGGATGGCAGGAGGACGACGTCGCCGGCATCGAGTTGAGCGAAATCAAGAACCGCGTTCAGGGTATTGAGAAGGCGCTTTCCACCGTGTTCAATCAGATCGGTGAATTCCTGCTGCTCCTGATCTACCTCTTCATGCAGCAGTTCGGCAGCTCCAATTATCGCAGTAAGTGGCGTGCGGATCTCGTGACTCATGTTGATAAAGAACGCGCTCTTGAGCTGTTCCATGTCCTCAGCCCGCTTTTTCGCTTCGATGAGGCCTTGTTCGTAAGCCACGCGGGTCGAAACGTCACGAGCAATCGACATGAAGGCAGATTTGCCATCCAGATTGAGGTGATGAGTACGGATCTCAAAAGGAATGGTCGCGCCCGGTTTGGTTTTCAGAAGGATTGTATGAAGTGCGCCACCTCGTTTCTTGACATCGGTCAGATGTTCCTCAACGTCAGGTATTGCGTCCTCTGCCGCAAGCGTTCGCAGTGTCAGCTTGTGGAACTCCTGTGCTGTATAGCCAAGCACACGCTGCGCCATGTTGTTGGCGTCTATAATCCAACCCGCCGTGTGATCATCTGCATGAACAAGAACGCTATCGCCAGCCGCATTGAAAAGATGGCTGTAACGTGTCTCAGATACCTGTAGATCTGATAGGCGGCTCTGAACCTGCTTTCGCAAGGCGATTCCCCACCCCGCAGCAACCAGAAGAAGAAGGACTACGATGATGGCGGTGTTGCGATACCAGACGGGCGGCAGACCTGCTCGCGTGATGTCCTCCGCGGTGCGGGCAAATATTTGGTAGGACGCGTTGAATGGTGCCTGTCTGTCGAATTGGCCAGCAATGCCACGAACCCGCACATACTCGCCAACCTCAAAACCCTCGAAAGAGATAGGCTGAAGACGATTTGCGTAGGCGAAGACATTGACAAAGTTGCCGTTTACCAGAATGATTAGGTTGTCTCCGGCTTCGTTGGGCACGCGGGCCGCAACGGTTCCTTTCACTTCGATGAGCCGACCTTCATAGCGTTCCAGCCCATCTTCTCCGATGTCTGTCACTTCCAGCGGCTTGATCGGACGCGGCGGTGAATCAACCGTATGGAAGATCGGATCAGTTATCTGGGCCATGCCGAGTTCATGGTCTATCCGACCACGCACGATCAGACTGTCTCCGGCAACGATCGTTGGCGCTCCGGACGAAGCGACCAGTTTGATTCCCCCACTTTCGTCCTGGATAAATACTTCCATCCAGTTGCGATGGAGTTGCCCGGAAGAAATTGTAGCCCGTCCGGCAACAAGCACGGTGTCTCCAACTGCATCGGGGACAAGATCGCCATTGCTATCGACTAGCACTATTCCTAACGGAACGGGCCGCCCATCCAACTCAGGCGCTTGTGCCCAACTGACGCTCGCAATCAGCGTTGCGGCGAACACGACCGATAGTCGCCGCAAACGACCCGGGCGGCTGAAAGAAGTAGGTAGTGGGTGCATGCAGGCAATCCGCGGACCATCCCTATATCGGCTATTTCATGCACGCCTTTAGCAATTCCCCTCGAGATCGCTCGCTGCCGGGAACCTTGAAACGTATATCACACGAAACCTCAACATGCCGCAGAGAACCCGACGCACTACGTCCCGTTTAACCGCCGCAAATCCCTCTACCACATTCCATATCACATCATGGCCGACAATGCCAAGTACATCACCGTAACCGACGAGAACTTCGATCAGGAAGTGCTCAACAGCGATCAGCCCGTTCTCGTTGATTTCTGGGCAACCTGGTGCGGCCCATGCCGTGTTATTGCGCCGACGATCGAAGAGTTAGCCACGGATTACGACGGGAAGGCCCGGATCGCAAAACTGGATACCGACAGCAATCCGCAGATTGCGATGAAGTACGGCATTCGCTCAATTCCATCGCTGATCTTCTTCAAAGACGGCCATCCAGTCGATCAGATGATTGGCGTTGTGCCGAAGAATGTGTTGGCGCAGAAGCTCGATGCTCTTGTCGGCCAGGAAGTCTAGATTTTCAGATCGAGTTCCGTAAGAGGGATGGCCAAACGGTCATCCTTCTTTCATATTCCCGCCCCGCCCATCAAAGCACCTGTGAGCAATGAACAACGGAACGCCAGACTTGTCTGCCTTTGAAGGCCTGGACTTTAGTGGTGCAGAACGCCACAACGTCGTCATCATCGGAACGGGTCCTGCGGGTCTAACGGCGGCGTTGTATGCAGCACGCGCCAATCTTGAGCCGCTTGTGATCCAGGGCATACAGCCTGGTGGGCAATTGATTACGACGACGGACGTCGAAAACTATCCGGGCTTCCCAGATGGAATCATGGGGCCGGAGCTGATGCAGAAGTTTGAAGCGCAGGCCGCACATTTCGGCGCGGAATTGCGCTACGGAATGGTAACGGCTGTCGATTTCTCAGAGCGTCCGTTTAAGCTGATCGTCGACGCGGCGACACCCATCCTTGCAGAAACAGCCATCATCTCGACTGGAGCATCGGCGAAGTACCTCGGACTGGAAAACGAAGAACGCCTTCTAGGCCACGGCGTCTCCGCATGCGCGACGTGTGATGGGGCATTTTTCCGAGGCGAGGAAGTGGCCATCGTTGGTGGCGGTGATACGGCCATGGAGGAAGCTCTCTTCCTCACGCGCTTTGCTACAAAGGTGTATCTCATTCATCGTCGCGACACACTGCGTGCATCCAAAATCATGCAGGAACGCGCTTTCGCTAATGAAAAGATCGAGTTCATCTGGGACACGGCTGTTACGGACGTGCTCGGTGAATCAGAGGTGGACGGACTCACAATCCAGAACTTGAAGACGGACGAGAAACGGACGCTGCCAGTCAAAGGCTTTTTCGTCGCCATCGGCCACAAGCCTAACACAGAGATCTTTGAAGGGTGGCTTGAGATGGACGAGACGGGCTATATCCGAACCAAGCCCGACTCGACATTTACGAACATTCCCGGCGTTTTCGCGTCGGGCGATGCGCAGGACCATGTTTATCGTCAGGCGGTTACCGCTGCCGGGACGGGTTGCATGGCAGCAATCGACGCAGAGCGTTGGATGGCTGAGCAGGAAGCCCATGAAGTGGCGGAGGGTGAGGCAGCGTAGTTCGGCGAAATGCATAGTTGGCAAAGCCTAGCTTAGGCCACCTAGCCACCCTTCTTGATGACATTGCGCGGCATCACTTTTCTGCCCCTCGTTCTGCTGAGCGTCTCGCCTGCGCTTGCACAGTCGCCGCTGGCCGCACGTCTTGCTGATCTTAGGCAAGCGACCTCTGTTCGTCTGGCTCTGACTGAGAATGCGGAAATGCGGGCCTACAATGTTTCCGTGGAAGCGGCTGAAGGAATCGTGGTTTTATCAGGTCTCGTTCCAACCCTGGGTACGCGAGATCGTGTCGTTGCATTCGTGAATGGCTTGCCGAACGTTCGCGTAGTGCGTAGCACCCTACGGTTAGAGGGACAGCCAGATCAACCCCTCTCTGATCCCGCAATGAGTACTCGAATAGAGGAGGAGACGGTTGTAGACGACGTACGCGTTGAAGAACCAGTGCTACGGTCTACCGATGCCGAACAAACAGGTCTCCAGTATCATACCGTACAGCGAGGAGATACACTTTACGGGATTGCGCGTCGCTACGAAACGTCAGTCAGCGCGATCAGCGACCTTAACAATCTCAGTTCGACGACGGTGCGAATCGGCCAGCGGCTTCGGGTCAAATAGAGCGCCCTATCCTCTGGCCCTGCCGACTCTCGGGTTGTACGCCGTGCTGTTTCTGAACAACCGGTATGGGTTGAGCTTGCGCCCCCGGTAAAGCTGTCCAGGGCTCCTTCCGCCCGTCTCAATCACCTGAAAGTGGAGGTGGGCTACGGTGTAGCGGGCATTGCCGGTATTGCCTACGTAACCTAGGGTATCTCCCTGGAGAACAGTCCGGCCAACTTCTATGCCTGGGGCGTAATCGTCGAGATGGGCGTAGTAAAACGCATAGCGCCCATCCGGGCTTTGCGTGTAGAGGACCCGGCCGCCAAGCCGATTCGTGTGCTTTCTGATAATAGAACCGTCAGAAACAGCAACAACTGGGGTTCCACTGTCTGCTGCGATATCAATGGCTTGATGCGTGCGGCCGCCGGAACGACGGGCATAGAACGAGTCATCCAAATCATCTGGCTCAAACCCGGCGACAGGCACAACCAGTTCGTTCAGTGAGAAGGATAGCTCAACTGGCTGGACGGGAATCTCGATGGGAATGCCGGCTACTTGCATTGCATCGGGAGAAACTCCTCTGCCTGATAATCCTCGCCCCTGACCACGAAGAATCGGGAGCGTGTCCGTTTGCGCGACCAGATAGACGGGAAGCTCGAAACGACGCTCAGGTTCGTCAAATTCCGCGTCGGTAAACACGGTGACGCCCACGAACGTGGGGACGCATACTGCAAGCAGCAGTGCGATGCGGGAGCGATTGAATGTCAGGAAGAATATCATTTTCGAAACAGGTTCTTCACGAGGAAGCCGACATTCTCCTTGCGTTCGCGGAGGCGGCGGGAAAAATAAGGAAGCCACTGCGTTCCGTAGGGTACGTAAACGCGCATATTGTATCCTTCGGCGACAATGCTTTGCTGCGTTTCAGCTCGGAGGCCATAAAGCATCTGAAACTCAAAGTCGTTGGAGTCGATCGCGGCTTCGGTGGTGAATGCCTTGGTTGCGTCAATCAGTTCGTCGTCGTGTGTGGCAATACCTGGGTAGCGTGAGTGGAGAAGCAACATGCGCATGTACTGGCGGAAGTGCTCACGGATGATCGGCATTTCTTGATGAGCCAACTCTGGCGGCTCTCCATACGCTCCTTTGCAGAGGCGGACACGGGCCTTCAACTCGCACATCCGCTCTACATCTCGTTCGGTACGTTTCAGATAAGCCTGAAGCACTACGCCGACGAAGTCGCCGAAGTCCGGGTAGACCTCCTCAAAGATGTCAAGGGTCGACTGTGTGAGGTCGGTGCCTTCCATGTCGAGCCGAACAAATGTGTGGCTATGCCTCGCCGCAGTAAGAAGTCGTTTCAGATTGGCAACGCAGAAGTCATGATCGATCACCTGCCCGATCATTGACAGCTTAATCGAGATATTGGCATCACTTGCGCCTCTACGTTGGGCCAGTCTCTGGGCAAGGTCTACGTATTCATTTGTATATGCCAGCGCGGCCTGCCTGTCTTTCACGTGCTCACCCAGAAGGTCGAGAGTGGCAAACAGGCCATCGGCCAGCAGACTTTCGACGGCTGGAAAGGCTTTGTCGAGAGTCTCGCCGGCTACAAAGCGACGAGCTAGAATGAAAGGCAGCTTCATACGCAGAAAGGCGGAGGCTGCACACAGATCTCGTGGAGCCGCGCAAATCTATAGTGCCGAAGGATTAGACTCAATCGAAAGCCTGTCGAAAACGATTGGAGGCTAAAACCAAACTCTTACGGCGAAAGCTCAACAACTGCGACGATAAGGAACAGGATATGCACACAAAGGGCTTGGTGATGAATTAAGGCGCTAAACCCCAAGAAGTCGCCCGAACCTCGCCTCATTCGTTACAATTTTGCCTCAATCAGGGCAGATTTGTGCGATTCCGCCATTCAGTCTTCCAAAAAGTCCCCTTGTCAAAGGCTTCACCACTAGAAACAGATCTTTTAGAAGCGGTTGATTCTGGCCGCTTTCTGGACGACGAGGCCCTGCTAGCTGCCGTACAGCCAGAAGACGACGTAACCGGAAATGCTCCAGTCCGGTTCTTCCGCCGCTTGATAGACGCATTCCTGCCGGAGCATCTGTTGCGGGGCGGATTGGACGTTCGGCGCCGCGCGCGCTTCGTGGTGATCGTGGGTTTGCTTCTACTGCCGTTCTACTCGTTGCTTATTCAGCAACTGTGGTCCAGTGGGCTAGTCTATCAAGCGATTACGGCGATTGGATGCGCGCTTATCTCGCTGGGCTGTGTCGTGGCATTGAAGATTTCGCGGACGCACGTTTGGCCGGGTTCGTTGATTTGTGGCGTTCTGTCGTTCGTCCTCTTCTTTCAGGCGTTCGCTGATGCAGGTTTGCACGATCCTATTCTGTATTGGACGGGGCTTGTACCTCTGGCGGCCGCTCTTTCGGTGGGACCGCGCCTATCGGTCGTCAGTGTATGTATTAACCTGATAGGGATTGTCGCGCTCTACGTCCTTACGGTCGCAAACTACCAATTCCCGCACATGTCCACGGCGGAAGAGCTTGATCAGGCCGCACTGCTTACGGTGTCGACGGCTTCGCTATTTGCATTGCTCTGGGGTTGGTTCTACGAGGGGCACACACTAACCGAGCTAAAGGCGCTGAACACGCGTATTTCGAGTTTTCGGTCGGCTCTGGCTCGAAGTGAAGAGCGCTATCAAACCCTATTTGACAACGTGCCTCAGGGCGTGTATCGCAGTACGCCAGACGGAAAGGTTGTGATGGCAAACCGCGCGTTGGTCTCGCTTCTAGGCTACGATTCCGAAGACGAGGTGTTTGCTCTCGATCCTGAGCGTGACATCTATGCTTATCCGGAGCAGCGCGAACATTTCAGGCAGCGCATTGAAGCAGACGGCGAGGTCCGACAATTCTCGACCGTATGGAAGCGGAATGATGCGCGCCACTTGCATGTTCGTGAGAACGCCCGTGCTGTGTTTGCGAATGATGGCAAGCCGATGTTCTATGAGGGTACCGTAGAGGATGTGACGGCACAGCGAAGAGTTCAACAGGCGCTGAGGAAGAGTGAGGAACGATTCCGTTCTCTGGTGCAGCATTCGTCCGATATCATTACGGTTCTTGACGGTTTTGGAACCATTACTTATCTGAGTCCATCGATCGAGCATCTTCTCGGTTACTCGGCCGATGAAATGATGGGCCAGAATCCCTTCGATCTCGTTCACCCCGACGATCGGATACGTATGGCGGCGCTGTTGAAGCGGGTTGTTAGGCAGAGTGGCGCTCAGGGGAATGTTGAATTCCGAATGCGGCATGCAGATGGCCACTACGTGTATATCGAATCGGCTGGTGCCAACCTGTTGCATGATGTTAACGTGGGCGGAATTGTTCTCAATTCGCGCGACATTACCGAAAGGAAAAGAGCAGAGGCTGTGCTTGTTGCTGCAAAAGAACAGGCTGAGGAAATCGCACGCCTGAAGAGCAACTTCTTGGCAAATATGAGTCATGAAATCCGCACGCCCTTAACGGGAATCCTCGGCTTCTCAAGCATCCTCGCCGAAGAGATTACCGACCCTGAACAGCGAGAATTCGTCACGCTCATCGAAAAGAGCGGTCGCAGATTGATGGAAACGCTGAATTCTGTTCTCGATCTTGCTCGCCTTGAATCCGGTCGCATGGACTTGAACCTAGAGCCCTTGCCGGTAGCTCAATCGGTCAACGAGATAGTCAATCTTATGCAGCCGATGGCATGCGAGCGCCACATCATACTAAAAGCGGATATTGTAGAGCCAGAAGTGGAAGCCGTGCTTGATGTTGGTGCGTTGAATAGGGTGTTAACGAACCTCGTTGGCAATGCCATCAAATTTACCGCTGAAGGCAGCGTAACCGTCGAACTCGATGCCACGACTACTTCTGTTGTACTGCGGGTACGAGACACTGGCGTTGGAATTGACCCTGAGTTTCTGCCGCGTTTGTTTGAAGAATTTGAGCAGGAGTCGACGGGGATCGGACGAAGCCACGAAGGTTCTGGCCTGGGACTCACAATTACACACCAACTCATTGTACGAATGGGCGGCTCGATCTCGGTGGAAAGTGAGAAAGGCGTTGGCACTGTATTTGAAGTGTGCTTTCCGCGAACCGTAAGTATCGAAGGCTCTTCCGAAACGGAGCCCGAAGAGGGATCCGTTCCTCGAATGATGGTGCCGGGAAGAGGAAATAGTGTTCTGGTCGTAGACGACAATGAGACAACGCGCTTTCTAATGGAGCGGATGTTAGACATCGACTATGGCACTTATGCGGCCGGAACGGTCGAAGAGGCAATAGCTGCCGCATCCAATCTGCAGTATGACGCTGTACTCATGGACATCAATCTGGGCGCAAAAGCTTCCGGCGAGGACGTCATGCATCGAATTCGGCAGCTTGCTGGCTATCAAGATGTGCCAATCGTAGCGTTCACAGCATATGCTCTACCTGGTGATCG
>JAHEJB010000059.1 GCA_024639085.1 Rubricoccaceae bacterium
CCAGTTCCGAGTTTCACAGGCATCCCGATGAACAGGTCGTTCAATCCGTACTGGCCCGTTGCCCATGCTGCCGCTGGGAAGATGCGGTTCGAGTCCTTCACGATGGCCTCTACCATTTGAGCCGCAGCGGCACCCGGCGCATACCACGCGCTGGTGCCCATCAGGCCAACGATCTCACCGCCGCCCTTCTTGGTGCGCTCCACGATTTCGTTAATACGCTGTTCGGAAAGCATGCCTGGCAATGCCTTGCCGCCGATGCTTGTGTACCGCGGAAGTGGAACCATTGTATCTCCGTGGCCGCCTAGGAGCATCGCCGAGATGTCCTTTACAGACACGTTCAACTCGGTGGCGAGAAACGCGCGGTAGCGCGCGGTATCCAGAACGCCCGCCATGCCCATCACACGTTGGCTTGGGAATCCACTCGTCATGTAAGCGACGTAGGTCATCACGTCCAACGGATTGGAAACGATGATCAGAATGGTGTTGGGGCTACGGGCCACAACCTGCTCCGTAACGCTGCCCACGATGGCTGCATTTTTTGCGAGGAGGTCGTCGCGACTCATGCCGGGCTTGCGGGGGAGTCCGGCTGTAATCACCGTGATGTCCGAGCCTTCTGTGAGGCCATAGTCATCTCCTCCTACGAGCGAAGTGTCAAAGCCGTGGATCGGCGCACTTTCCCAGAGGTCGAGCGCCTTGCCTTTTGCCACGCCATCGACGATGTCGATGAGGGCGATTTCGTTTACAATGTCCATCCGAGCGACGCACTCGGCAACGGTTGCGCCAACATTTCCGGCGCCTACGACTGTGAGCTTCATTTCAGAACTCGGGTTGATTGAGGTGAAGATGTGAAGCAAGTATAGCCTGTTCAAATAGACCTTAGCGCCGAAGAAAAGGCGAATTGGGAAGTGCATGGAACTCCCCTCCCCGACAGATCGGAGCAGGCTCTGGACAGAGCTTGCCCCGCGCTGGTTACGGGGAGGGCTTGGGGGTGGTGGAATAAGAAGTCCCAAAAACGAGAAGATGCCACGCCCACCGACCTCTTCCGACGAATCGGGATCGGCGGACACCTTCAAGGGAGGAGTTTTGCGTAGGTTTTGCACCCGCGAATAATTGTCTATCCATGCAACGCATACTTCTCGTCAGCCTCTTTGTACTTCTTGTTCCGCCGGTTGACGCACAGGAACGACCAAAGAATGTCATCCTGATGATCGCAGATGGCGCAGGTCCCAGTGCCCCCGCGCTTGCACGTCGTGTCCTTGAGCGGCCACTTGCGCTAGACAGCTATCTAACTGGCTCCGTAGCAACAACATCTACCAGCCACGAGATCACAGACTCTGCAGCAGCAGCAACCGCTTTTGCGTGTGGACTCCGAACTTTCAAAGGGGCGATTGCTGTCGATTCTACTCACATGCCATGCCGCACGGTCCTTGAAGCTGCCGAGGCGCGCGGGATGGTTACTGGCCTTGTGACCACGGCCCCAATGACGGATGCCACGCCGGCGGCATTCGCCGCCCACGCCGAGGCTCGTGCAGATCACGAAAGTATAGCCTCGCAGATGATGGATCAGGGGATTGAAGTCCTCTTAGGAGGTGGCAGACAACGATTTCTTCCAGTGCCAGAGGGTACTAGAGAAGATGGACGAAATCTCATTGAGGAAGCTCGTGGGCTCGGCTACAATGTCATCGCGGAGCCAGACGAACTGGAAACCACAGCGGCCCCATTGTTGGGCCTATTCGCAGATGGCTTCATGGACTTTGAAATCGACAGAATCCCAGACGAAGAGCCCAGTTTGCTGGAGATGACGCACAAGGCTCTGGAGCTTTTGTCTAATTCGGCTGAAGGATTTTTTCTGTTGATTGAAACGGAGGGAACGGATGATGCCGGCCACCGGAACGACGGAGCTGCGCTCGCCAGGGAAATCGATAGCTTTGACGGTGTTTTCAAGGCAGTCGTCGAGTTTGCTGTGGCGGATGGTCATACGCTGGTAGTTGCTTCTTCCGACCATGACACGGGAGGACTGGGGGTCGGAATCAACGGCTCCTACAATTGGCAACCTGAAGTTCTCAGGAGCGTGAGTAGAAGCGCTACTGGGATGGCACAGGGCGTAGCCGACGGGGAAGATCCGCAAGCCGTTTTTGAGTCCACAACGGGCATCGGCGATCTAAGTGAACCGGAGCGGGCGCAAATTGGGGCAGCAGATTCGTACCGCGATTATCGCAGCGTTTTCGGCTCAATTGTCTCAGCGAGGGCCGGAATAACGTGGTCCACGACAGGCCATACAGAAGCGGACGTGCCGATCTACAGCTTTGGCCCAGGCAGTGAACTATTTCGAGGCCACATGGGAAACGATGAAGTGGGAAGACGCTTGTTTGAGGTCTTGGGTCTCTAGCGGGGAACCGGAGCGCCCCTGGCTCTTCTTATCCTTCGCTGCCGCACCCATCTCCGATGCTCATCTCCGAAGCCACGTTTGTCGTAACCGATACCGAGACCACAGGGTCGCGGGCTGGCGATGACCGTGTGATTGAAATCGGAGCGGTGAAGGTTCAGGGTGGAGAAATTACGGACACGTTCGAGCAGCTCATCAATCCCGGTCGACACATTCCTAGACGGATTACGCACCTCACCGGTATTACGACGGGTATGGTGTTCGACAAGCCCACGGCAGATGAGGTATTGCCTGATTATCTCAACTTCCTCGACGACGGCGTTTTCGTTGCACATAACCTTCCTTTCGATCAACGGTTCATCGAGGTCGAGCTGGAGATCGCTGGTTTAGAGGGATTGCGCAATCCGTGCCTCGACACACTGCGGCTCGCGCGACGGCTGTATTCGGCGCTGCCTTCCAAAGGTTTAAGCAAGCTCACGCGCCACTTCAAAATCAAAGTCAACGGAAGGCACCGTGCGCTAGGAGATGCAGAGGCTACGGCCAAGCTGCTCTTGCTGTTCATCGATCGGATGCAGACGGAGTTCGGCGTGGAAACAGTTAACGATCTGTTGGGCTTCCAGCGCAAGCGCTATCGCGATACACGCCGCGAACCGACACACCTCAAGACTATCCGAGAAAACGTGCTTCCCGATTTGCCTAATCGTCCGGGCGTGTATTTCATGCGGGACCGGCGGGACGCGGTGATCTATGTGGGCAAGGCAAAGAGCTTGAAAAGCCGTGTGCGGAGCTATTTCGCGGCCGTTGACAACCATCCCCCGGAAACCCGCAAACTCGTCCGCTACGTCCGAAATATCACGTGGGAGGAGACAGGGACGGAGCTTTCGGCGCTCATCGAGGAATCGAAGGCCATCAAACTCCACACACCAAAACACAACCGGCTCGCGCTCAAATATCGCGACTACCCCTTTATCCGGCTCGACACAACACACGGATTCCCCACGCTCTCGCGGACTTTGCACATCCTTGCCGATGGAGCCGAGTACTACGGGCCGATCAGTCAGCGTAAAGTGGCGGATGAACTTGTCGAGCTAATTAATCGACTTTTCCAGCTACGCGAATGCGACGACGCCACGTTTGCTCTGCGTCGCCCCTGTCTTTACCACGACATGGGGCGTTGTGCTGCGCCTTGCAGCGGGGGATCCGCGGAAGCAGCCTATCCAATGGTCGTCGATCAAGTTCGTGATTTTCTGGGTGGCCGCGATGAAACCGTGCTGGATATGGTGGAGGAAGCGATGCTTGAAGCATCCGCTGCGATGGAATACGAGCAGGCGGCGTGGTTCAGAAACCAGCTCGGGCGGCTTCGCAAGACGGTAAACAGCCAACGTCAGCTAGTTACCGCGATTCACGACCAGAACGCCGTTCTCCTCGAACCCCTCGCCGACTGCAGCGGAACCCAGCTGTTTCTGATCCGCTACGGGCGACTCGCCGCTCGCGTCGACGCGCCTTCCGAGTTGTCTCCTGCTGAAGAAATCGAATTGAACGAAACGCTGGCGGGGCACTACGATTCTTTGCTTCCACCACCTGAGCGCTTCGCCCGTCCCGACGTGGATGAGATCCGCATCATCGCACATTGGATGGGTCTTCGGGAGAACGCCACCAAGCAGGTTCCTTGGACACCAGACACGCCCTTCGATGACTTCAGGGAGCAAATTCGGGCGGCGATGGTTGGTATCCCTGTGTTTGAGTCAAACATTCCAACCGAGGTTCTGGAAGCATGAAAATCGCTGGACTGGGTGTTCTGATGATTGTTCTCCTCGGCCTCTTATGGCCGAGAGAGCAGGTTCAGATTGACGCGTTTCCAAAGGATGAGATTGCTATACGGCTGGGAGATTCGACTATTGTGCTGCTGGCACTTCATCAGAACGCTGATTCGTTGTTCTCCATGCTCGTTCTCCATGACGACGAAAACACGGCTGTGGAGGCAGGACAGGCTTTCGTGGACGAACACGGTGGACGGCTGGTTGAACTAAGGGCTCAGGGTGAACGGCGCGTCGTGTTCTCTTTGGATGGACAGCGCTTCGATTTTGACCCCAACCGCATCTATACCGACATCGGCGTCCGTGCGACGCTGAACCCCTCAAACGACGAAAGCGCGATAACCGTGACACGAGCTTTTGGAAAAAGCATTCTGGATGTGTACGCACCCGTCCACGTCATCGTAACCCTCCACAACAACACGCCAGATAACTACTCCGCGCTTAGTTATGTGGAAGGTGGCCAGTACGAGAACGACGCCGAGGCCGTCCACCTTGAGGAAGGTGTAGACCCCGACGATTTCTTTTACGTGACCGACGAAGATTTGTACGATGCCCTCCGCGCAGACGACTTCAACGTGGTTCTCCAAAACAATGAGAGCGTTACGGATGATGGCTCTTTGTCTGTCTGGGCTGCTCAGAATGACCTTTTGTACGTCAACGTGGAGGCTGAGCACGGGCATCTGGAGCAGCAAAAAGTCATGATCGAAGAGCTGGAGTTTTTGTTGCGCATGCTCGAACATCGGCACCACACCCACTAAAGATGCAGTTTTCGCTCGAAACCGCACTCCCAATTCTGGAACGGACGCCGTCCGTCCTGAATGAGTTGCTCTGCGGCCTTGGCAACGAGTGGACGACACCGAACGAGGGTCCCGATACCTGGAGTCCGTTTGATGTAGTCGGGCATCTCATTCATGGTGAGCGAACGGACTGGATACCGCGTGCCAGGATCATTCTTGAGCATGGGGAAGACCGCCCGTTCACTCCGTTTGATCGTTTTGCTCAGTTCGAGGAAAGCCGCGGCAAGTCCATAAAGACGCTCCTGGATGAGTTCACGGAACTCCGTGATCAGAACCTGATGTCCCTCCACGAAATGGATCTGCATCCCTCCGATTTTGATAAGAAGGGCGCGCATCCCGAGTTAGGCGGCGTAACACTCGGTCATCTACTGGCTGCGTGGGTAGTGCACGATCTGGGCCACATCGCACAGATTAGTCGCGTAATGGCGAAGCAATACGCAGGCGAAATAGGCGTCTGGGGCGGAAGTGGTTATCTCGGTGTGCTTGGAGATCGTATCGCGACGTGATTTTCCCGAAATCTGTGTTTGACAGAGGCGCTGTTGGACATCACTACGATGAGTTGGACGCATTTTATCGAGAGATCTGGGGAGAACACGTCCACCACGGCCTGTTTGAGACTGGCAGAGAATCGGTTGAAGAAGCCACGGAGGCTCTCGTAATGAAAATGGCTGCGGCCGCGGGTATCGAACTGGGAAGCCGGGTTTGTGATGTTGGATGTGGATATGGTGCTACGGCACGATGGCTTGCCGAGAACATTGGAGCACACGTTACAGGTCTTACTCTGTCAGAAGCCCAGGCCGAATATGCGCGGCAGCGCCCAATATCCGAGGGTGCTCTGTCTCCGGAAATCCTTGTTCGCGATTGGTTGGACAACGATCTACCCGACGATCACTTCGACGCCGTTGTTGCCATCGAAAGCACCACCCACATGCCGCAGCGTCAACGTGTGTTTTCTCAGATGGCCCGTGTTCTCAAACCGGGTGGGCGACTTGTCACGTGCGTCTGGATGACCAGCGAAGCACCCTCGCGATCATCGATCAAATACCTCCTCGAACCAATTTGCAGGGAAGGGAAGCTGGCTGGCATGGGGAGTTTGTCAGAGAATCAAAACTGGATAGAGACCGCTGGATTCACAGCGGTAACGGTCGAAGACTTGAGCCAACAAGTTGCCCGAACATGGACCATTTGTGTAAAGCGTGTCGCCGCAGCCATTCTCAGCGACAGGCGTTATCGCCACTTCGTTTTCGACTCATCTAGGCAGGATCGTGGGTTTTTGCGGACCCTATTCAGGCTGCGACTGGCCTTCGCCGTCGGAGCCATGAAATACGGCTTTATCGTGGCAAGAAAGCCCATTTAATCCTGCAGAATTGCTTTAGGTGGGGCTGTCCCAGGCCGATACCTGCAGGACCCCCATGTCTACCCCTCGCCCAGTTTTCTCACGGACGAAGCCGTACGCCTACACCCCGGTTTCGTTTGCGCGCGTCCTATCGCCCAATTCGGACGAGAAGCAGCAACTGTTGCTCACGCTGTGGTTTATTTCCATGATGCCCATGATTATTGGTGGGCTCATGGTTTTGCGCGGCTCAGCAGTGCAGGTAGAGCTTGCTGGCGCACACCTCCAGTTAACGCTGTACTTCCCGCTCGTGATGTGCACGCTCTTTGCGCTATGGTTTGGTTTCTGGTGGGGAGCAATTCCAGCGTTCATTTCTCATGCCACCGTAGCGGTTGCCGGCGGTGCAGGCCCGTTTTCGGCATTGCTTTTGGGAACAACAGATCTGCTCGCACTGGGCGTCCTTGTTGTAGCGTACCAGACAACGCCTACGATAACCACACTACGGTCATTCGGATCGTTCGTTTTCTTTGTTCTGACTTCCTTTGTTGCGGTTTTTGCCTCCTCGGCAAGCGCGTTCGTGTGGGCCTTCGTCAGAGAGTTACCCGCTTCCGAAACGCTGGCAATCTGGCAGGGATGGTGGATTAGCGGATTCCTGCTCCACGTCGTTGTTACCGCCCCAATTCTCCTGCTGTTTGGTCGGAGAGTGGAGGACTGGAAAACGTCGGCCCAACTGCGGCCTTCTCGGCCCGACGTGATGAGTCCTCGCAACGTTCTTGCTGCATACGGGCTGGCTGTGGCCGCTCTTATTGGTTATGGACTCTTGCTACGTTATTTCGGTTGGGGCGATGTCGTAACAGCGGACGTGCCTGCCGACGGTATGATTTCCGCATTGGATGGCTTGTCTCTCCTCGAATGGATCACGTTCGGCTTTATCGGGATGGCGGGCTATTTCAGTTACCTCATCGCCAAGGGGTGGAGTAAGACAGCGTCTGATCTGGCTGTCGCGAATACCCACCTGTTGGAGTTGTTAGATCAGCGAGAGTTCGATCAGGGGCGACTTGTAGAATTTGCGGTCGAGCAGGAGCAGGCCAGACGGGCAAGAGATACGTTCTTCTCCATCATCTCGCATGACCTACGTGGACCAATGGGATCGTTGCTGGGGCTTTCGCAAGTGGCGGAAAGCCGCCTTGGCGGCCACGACGACGAAGATCTGGTTGAAATGGCAGGGCTCATGCATCGCTCAGCAGAACGTCTCTATGGCCTCCTCATAAACCTGCTGGAATGGGCGCGCTTGCAGACCGGCCAAATGCGCGTTGAAGCCAACCAAATGAACCTATCGGCGCTGGTTGACGGTGTGACCGCTGTTCTGGCCGGACCCGCAGCCGAGAAAGGCGTGTGGCTTAACAATCGTGTGGCTCCAGACGTCACCATCGAAGCCGACCCCGTGATGCTTCGCTCCGTCATCCTGAACCTCGTCAGCAATGGCTTGAAGTTTACGGAGGAAGGCGGAAGTGTTACCGTCCGAACGGACGATGTGGATGCTCAACTTCTCATTACCGTCCGGGATACTGGCGTGGGTATGAGTGAGAAGGACATGGCAAGCCTGTTCCGCATTGATGAATCGCTATCGCGAACGGGAACGGGCGGCGAACGCGGAAGTGGCCTCGGTCTGATTCTCTGCAAAGAGATGGTCGAACGTCATGGGGGGACTATTTCTGTTGAAAGCGTACAAGGCGAAGGCAGCACGTTCCGCATTGCCATTCCGGTTGAGTCGCCAGTTGTAAAGGAACCCGAAGCGGAGCTTGTGGAAGAACCTGCATAAGGGCAGCGACGCATTGACAGTGGCTCCATAAATCGCACAGTGGCTTCGTAGTCAATGCGCTCAAAGGCTCGGTATATTTCTGTCCTCTTTCCGCTCCGAGCACCTTTCAATTCATGGCCACCACTACATCCGACATCCGCAACGGGCTCACACTCATCTGGAACGGCGACCTTTGGACCATCACCGAATTCCTCCACGTGAAGCCGGGGAAAGGCGGCGCATTCGTTCGTACTAAGCTCAAGAATGTGCGAAATGGCAAGGTTGTCGACAACACGTTCCGTGCTGGAGAGCGCTTGGAAACGGCCCGCGTTGAGCGTCGTGAGATGCAATATCTCTACGAAGACGAGCTAGGGCTGCATTACATGAACACTGAAACCTATGAGCAGCTTACCCTCCAGAAGGACCTCGTGCCGGGCAAAGAGTTCATCAAGGAAGGCGGTAACGTCGACGTGCTTGTAGATGCAGGCACAGAGGAGGCTCTTTCCGTTGAGATTCCGCGTCACGTCGAACTGTTGATCACCGAAACTGACCCTGGCTTGAAAGGCGACACAGCCACGGGCGCAACGAAGCCAGCCACGTTGGAGAGTGGCGCAATCGTTAATGTGCCGCTGTTTCTGAATGAGGGTGACCTTATTCGTGTGGACACGTCCTCGGGAGAATATCAGACGCGCGTTAACGCCGCGTAAGGCTCGCTGATATCCTTCGGCTTAGGTACCTTGCGGCGTCAACTAGCTCAATCGTAATCAAGACTATGGACCTCGAATTAATCGAACGGCTCCTGGAAATCGTGGCCGAAAGCGGCATGGCTGAGGTTGAAGTAGAGCAGGATGACTTTAAGGTGGTTGTTCGCGCTCACCCAACAACCGCTCCCAGCGCAGTGCCAGCCTATGCGGTAGCCCCACCTGTTGCTGCGCCTCTGCAGCCTGTGGACGAAGCTGCCGTGCCAGTCGCCGTTGGAGGTGATGGAGCCGCAGCTCAATCTGCGGGAACTATTGTTCCGGCTCCGATCGTAGGGACGTACTACTCCGCTCCAGCGCCTGATTCTGACCCATTTGTAATGGTTGGTGAGCGGGTTGAGGTAGGCCATGTGCTCTGCATCATCGAAGCGATGAAGCTCATGAACGAAATCAAGAGCGAACACGCAGGCGTGATAAAGCAGATCCTTGTGGAGAACGCCCAGCCTGTCGAATACGATCAGCCGTTATTCATCATTGAAGAAGCCTGAGGACGCTACGACGCGTGAGTTTTCCCCTTTCGTTTCGTAGCCACCCTTCCAAGCAATGATTCAAAAGGTTCTCATTGCCAACCGGGGAGAGATCGCGCTGCGTGTGATCCGAACATGCCGCGAGATGGGCATCAAGACTGTGGCTGTCTACTCCACCGCCGACCGCGACACACTCCCGGTTCGATTCGCTGACGAGGCGGTCTGCATCGGCCCCCCCCCATCAAGCGAGAGCTATCTCCGGATGGATCGAATCATTGCGGCAGCCGAGGTAACCGGAGCCGATGCCGTTCATCCGGGTTATGGCTTTCTGGCCGAAAACGCAGAATTCGCGGCCGTCTGTTCAGATCACGACCTAATATTTATTGGCCCGACGCCCGAGACCATCCGAAAGATGGGCGACAAAAGCGTAGCCAAAGACACAATGCGGGAGGCAGGAGTGCCGGTCGTACCTGGTTCAGATGGGGAGGTAGAAGACTCAGCAGAAGCCGTGCGCGTCGCGGATGAGTTTGGCTACCCTGTTATGATCAAAGCGAGCGCAGGTGGCGGCGGGAAAGGGATGCGCATGGCGCGTGATGAAGCTGAGCTCCGCTCGCAGTTCGTTGCGGCGAGCACAGAGGCACAGGCAGCATTTGGTAACGGCGAAGTTTACATAGAGAAATTTGTAGAAGAGCCACGCCACATAGAAATCCAGTTGGTAGGCGACGGCCAGGGCAACGTGATCCACTTCGGGGAGCGCGAATGCTCTATCCAGCGGCGTCATCAGAAGCTTCTGGAAGAAGCGCCAAGCCCGATTGTAGACGAAGCTCTGCGAGCTAAAATGGGCGCTGCGGCCGTAAAGGGAGCTTCCGCCGTCAACTATGCGGGCGCGGGTACTGTAGAGTTCCTCGTCGATAAGAACAAGGACTTCTATTTCATGGAGATGAATACGCGCATTCAGGTTGAGCATTGCGTTACAGAAGAAGTAACCGATACAGACCTGATTGAATGGCAGCTGCGCGTTGCGGATGGAGAGAAGATCGAATCTCAAAGTCGGGCGCTGAAAGGCCACGCCATCGAATGCCGTATCAATGCGGAAGACCCATTCAACAACTTCTCGCCCTCTCCGGGCACGATTGAGGGTTTTCATTCACCCAAAGGCTTGGGAGTTCGGTGTGACACCCACGTGTATGCGGGTTATCGAATCCCGCCCTATTACGACTCGATGATTGCCAAGCTGATCGTTCGCGATCACAACCGTGAACGGGCCATCAATAGGATGCTCCGCTCGCTGGACGAGTTCGTTATTGAAGGAGTGAAGACCACTATTCCATTCCACCAACAACTTCTCAAAGACGAACGCTTCCGCGCAGGCGACTTCGATACAAAATTCCTCGAACGGTTTGAGCTGTTGTCTCCGGTCGCAACTTGACAGCTGTCCGAACTTCCCCAAACAACAACATCGCATAATGAACTTCCCAGACGACTGCCGATATACGAAGGAGCATGAATGGATTCGCCTCGGCGATGACGGTTTAGCTGCAATTGGCGTGACAGACTATGCTCAGGGCGAACTAGGAGACATTGTTTTTGTCGAACTGGAAGAGGAAGGAACACAGGTAGGCCCTGACGAGGTTTTCGGGACCGTGGAAGCCGTAAAGACAGTTTCTGAGCTATACGCCCCAGTTGCCGGGACGATAGAAGCGATAAACACAGTCCTTGAAGATGCTCCAGAAACCGTCAACAGCGATCCCTATGGGGACGGTTGGATGGTAAAGATCCGCCCGTCGAACCCGTCCGAGCTTGATAGTCTCATGACCGCCGCTGAATACAAACACATGGTCGGTGCCGACGCTTAACTATCACATGCATGAACTCTTCAGATTCTGGCAGGGACACGGCGCGCCGTGTCCCTGCGTGTTTCTATCAACCCTATGAATCACCAACTGGTTGTCATTCTTGACTACGGGAGTCAAACCACACAATTGATCGCGAGACGAGTGCGGGAGGCAGGAGTGTACTGCGAAATCCATCCGTGCACGCTCCCGACGGCAGAGATTGCCGCAATGGAGCCCGTTGGCATTATCCTTTCAGGTGGACCGTGCTCCGTGTACGATGAAGGTGCTCCGCAGTTCGATCCATCTTTGTTAGAGTTTCAGATAGCTACGGGAGACGCAGTGCCCATTCTGGGTATTTGCTATGGTCTTCAAGCGATGGCGTATGCTATCGGCGGTACGGTGGAAGCAGACGAGAAACGTGAATTTGGACGGTCTCGGCTTGGATCGCACGAGGAAACAGACCTGTTCGAAGGCGTGCCTGAAGGCTCGGTAGTGTGGATGAGCCACGGAGATCGACTTACGTCGCTGCCGGAAGGATTTAGTGTGACCACAGGGACGGACAATGCTCCAATCGCAGCCGTCGCTTCGAAGAATGGGCCTTACTATGGCCTTCAGTTCCATCCGGAAGTTGCACACACAGAGCATGGAGCACGCTTGCTTGAAAACTTCGTGCTCCGCGTTTGTGGATGCAGGGGCGATTGGTCGATGGGCTCATTTGTAGAGGAGAAGAAACAAGAGATTCGTGAGCTGGTTGGCGATGACCACGTTATCCTTGGGCTCTCAGGCGGAGTGGATTCTTCCGTGGCTGCCGTGCTGCTTCACGAAGCCATCGGAGATCAACTTACATGCATTTTCGTCAACAATGGTCTCCTCCGATCTGGGGAGTACGAGCAGGTCCAATCCACCTTTCGCGACGGATTTGATGTCGACCTACGTGCGATCGATGCCACCAACCTTTTTCTTGATCGACTTGAAAACGTCTCCGACCCCGAGGAAAAGCGTAGGATCATCGGACATTCGTTCATCGAAGTGTTTGACCAGGCAACCGGCTCCATTACGACGGAGCTTGGTACGAAGCCGCGGTTCCTCGCCCAGGGCACCCTTTATCCAGACGTGATTGAGAGTGTCAGCTTTCGAGGACCATCCGCCACTATCAAAACCCATCACAATGTTGGTGGTCTCCCCAAGGAATTGGGCTTTGAGCTAATCGAGCCCTTCCGCGAATTGTTCAAAGACGAGGTTCGAGCTGTTGGCCGGGAATTGAACCTGCCCGAGGACATCATTGGTCGGCATCCGTTTCCGGGTCCGGGACTTGCCGTTCGTCATTTGGGATCCGTATCTCGTGATGGACTCGAGCTTTTAAGGCAAGCGGATAAGATCTTTATAGACGAGCTACACGACGCCGGCTTATACGATGAAGTATGGCAGGCATTTGTAGTGCTGTTGCCCGTGCAGTCGGTTGGGGTGATGGGTGATTATCGGACCTACGAGCAGGCTGTTTGCATCAGGGCCGTAACATCCGTGGATGGAATGACGGCAGATTGGGCGCACTTACCGCACGAGTTCCTCAGTCGGGTATCCAACCGCATCATTAACGAAGTTCGTGGAATCAACCGCGTGGCGTACGATATCTCCTCAAAGCCGCCAGCGACGATAGAGTGGGAGTAGGAAGTTTAGGGGAGGACGACGAAGGTTCGCCCAGCTTCTCTAAATTGGCAAGCCCCGCTCCAACATCCGCCAAGACCTGATGCCTCGCTCGATACTCCTCGTTTGTCTGCTACTCGTGCAAACGGCGGGCGCTCAACCAGATACAGCTCCACGGGTGCCTGCAGCCGAAACGAGCTTCGACAGTGGAACCCGGAGTTACGAAAGCGGGGAGTACGCCGAAGCGTTTCGCCTTTTTACTCGCGCGGCAGATGATTTCGGCTACAACGCTCGGACGACAGCAGCCTTGCTCATGGCCGGGAAGTCCGCCTATGCCGATGGCGACTTGGCGCAGGCCCTTTCGACACTGACGACTTTTGCCCGCCTGTATCCGCGTAGCAGGTATGTAGGCGAAGCTGAGAGCATTATTCGACGTGCAGTCCAGGGAAAGGTCGGACATGGGTCCGACGTTCTTGGTCTTGGCGTCATTCTACCTGCGACTGGCGAGAGCGGCTACCTCGCTCAGGCGCTTTTCAATGGCGTCAGGCTCGCGGTGGATCGACACAACGCGCGCGCTCCACGGCGACCCGTGCGGCTTGTATTTCGGGATACAGAAGGATCTGATGTCGGAGCCAGCGTAGCCATGAATCTGGTTGCCCGCGAAGGAGTTGAGGCAGTCATCGGGCCACTATTCAGCGAAGAAGCAACGTCGGCAGCGAGTGTTGCCGAGCGAGAAAGCATTGTCCTAATGGCGCCGCTGGCAACAGAAGAAGGCGTTTCGGCTGGGCGTCGATTTGTTTTTCAAGCCAACCCTACTTTTTCGATGCGTGGCCGCGCGATGGCCCGTTTTGCCGTCCGCGATCTTCGACTTGGTCGTCTAGGCGTCGTCGCTGAAACCGGTTCGTATGGAGAGGTGATGGCGAACGGCTTTCAGGAAGAAGCGCTTCTTCTGGGGGCGTCCGCTCCGTTGTCTCTACGAATTACTGCTGGCGACTGGGAGCGTCTACCTGAGGCGGTCGGCGTAACCGCGATGAGTCAGATAGATGCCATCTATTTCCCTGTAACGGGAAGCGATGGTGCCGAGCATGCGGCGCAGGCTCTTCGGGGGATGGAGGCTATGGGGCTGGAAGGGGTTGTTGGAACGCTTGGAAATACGGAATGGGAGGCACTCGATGCCTCGCGCGGGCGGGCCAGCCGGTTCGGCACATATTTCACGCTTGATTTCAATATTGACGAGGCGGCGGCAATCGATTTCATCTCGCAATACAGAGAACTCTCCGGCATTCCAGCTGACCGGCTTGCGCTGATTGGCTACGACACGGCCCAGTTCATTCTCAACCAACTAACCGACGGCACTGAAGGCACCCTCGCGGACAAGCTCCGGGACGCTCCGAGATACCGCGGTCTTGCCCATAAGATTGGGTTCGCGGGAGGACAGGTAAATGACGCCCTTTTCATTATGGCCTATCGCGAAGGCGAAGTGGTTCTCGTTGAATAATCGCTATTCGGAATCCCGTAGAAGATGCTTTGAGCATAGCACGCGCCTTTAATTGCGTGGGTATCCTCTGGCAATAAGCCGACGCGCTTTTCCGTTGTGCGCTCGCGTCCCATCGTTAGACAGATTTATGGTTCAACGTCGCTCCCTACTCGCATCATCTTTGGTGGTTTGCCTCGCCGTCGCCGGTTGTAGCGGAAGTGGTGTCGCTACAGCAGACTCCCCCGAAGAAGCCTATCAGCGTGGGATGCGGTACTTCGAAGAAGGCGATTACGGCCGCGCGGCGGACTACCTGAAGGTTGTTTTTGACTTTGGCCGTACCAACGAATTTGCGGACGAAGCGCAGGTTTATCTCGCACAGGCCTACTTCGAAGACGGGCAGTATCTCCTGGCCGGAACGGAGTTCACGCGATTCATCGATCTCTATCCGACCGATCCGCGCATTGAAGAAGCAGCTGTTGGACGGATCCGTTCTTACTACGAGGTTAGCCCTACTTACAACCTCGACCAAACAGATAGCGAGCGCGCAATTGCTTACATCCGGCTTTTCATGGGGCGTTACCCCAATAGCTTGTTCACGCAAGACGTGGTTGCCATGCTCGTGGAGTTGCGCGAGAAACTGGCGCGCAAGCAGTTCCAGGCAGGTCGACTGTACGAGCGCCGCAAGTTGTATGAGGCTGCCGTCATTTCATACGAGAACGTGCTGAGCGATTATTCCACGTCTCCTTTTGCAGACGACGCACTTGTAGGCATCCTGCGCGCCCAGGTTGGATATGCGGCAAACAGTGTTGTTACCCGCCAGGGCGAGCGTTACGAGGACGCGCTGAATACATACGACCGGCTCCTGCAGCTATTCCCGAACAGCGAGTTACTGAGCGAAGCTGAGCGCTACTACGACCGCGCATTCACGGGTAGGCAGAGTGTGCAGGGCGACCAAGCCAGTCGCTAAGGGCAGAATGATGGAGGCGGACGCCAAGAGCCCATCGAGCCTGATCTTGTTTGGAGGATCATTCAATCCACCGCACCTGGCTCATTTGGCTGTGGCCGAAGCAGCCGCCGATACCATTGAGAACAGCACCGTGTTGTGGATGCCCGCTGCCACACCGCCGCACAAGCAGGATGAGCGGGACCTCGCCTCCACTGAACAGCGCCTAGCGATGACGCGCTTGGCTATTGAGGGAAATGATCGATTTGAGGTCTCC